>NZ_JBWKNI010000005.1:0-336614 GCF_059415485.1 Caulobacter sp. GW821-FHT10C03
GCACGCAGCTTTGAGTTCTGAGAGACCCCTCACCCGACCTGCTTCGCAGGCCACCCTCTCCCGCAAGGGGAGAGGGACGAGTTGTGCAGCTTTCGCGGGGATGGCGGTTTACCCCCTCACCCTCCCACGCTTCGCGTGGGCCCCTCCCTCTCCCTATGGGAGAGGTGAAAAAGGAACGGGGATCAGCCCGCGGCGCTCTCGCGGGCGACTTCGTCGACTTCGTTGGCCGAGCCGAGGACCACCGGGACGCGCTGGTGGAGCTTGGTCGGGGCGAGGTCGAGGATGGGGGTGACGCCGTCGGTGGCCTTGCCGCCGGCGCGTTCGACGATCAGGGCCATGGGGTTGGCCTCGTACATCAGGCGCAGCTTGCCGGGCTTGGTCGGCTCGCGGGCGTCCCACGGGTACAGGAAGACGCCGCCGCGCATCAGGATGCGGTGCACGTCGGCGACCATCGAGGCCACCCAGCGCATGTTGAAGTTCTTGCCCCGCGGGCCTTCCTTGCCGGCTAGGCAGCCGTCGACATAGCGGCGGATCGGCGCGGCCCAGTGGCGTTGGTTCGACATGTTGATGGCGAACTCGGCCGCGTCGGGCGCGATGGTCGGGGCGGCGTGGGTCAGCAGCCACCGGTCGTCGGCCGACAGGGTGAAGCCGACGACGCCCGAGGTCAGGGTCAAGACCAACATGGTCTGCGGGCCATAGACGGCGTAGCCGGCGGCGACCTGGTGACGGCCCGGCTGCAGGAAGTCGGCTTCGGTCGGCTCGCGGCCTTCCGGCGCGGGCAGGACCGAGAAGATGGTGCCGACCGAGACGTTGACGTCGATGTTGCTGGAGCCGTCGAGCGGATCGAAGGTGACGAGGAAGCCGCCCTGGCGGCCAGTCGGCTCGATCTCTTCCAGCTCTTCGGAGGCCAGGCCCGCGACCGGCTGGCAGGCCTTCAGGGCGTCGCTCAGCAGGTCGTTGGTCAGGATGTCGAGCTTCTTCTGCTCCTCGTCCTGGACGTTGGTCACCCCGGCCGCGCCGAGATTGCCCAGGATCGCCCCGCCGGCGACGATACGGCTGATGCGGGCGCAGGCGGCGGCGATGTCGGCGACGACGGTCTTGACCGCGGGACTGGAGGGATCGCCGGCGAGGTGGCTGGCGAGATCGATCAGGGCGGTCATCAGGAAGGGCCTCGAATGGACAGGCGGCGAAGCGCGCCGCGGCTGCGAGCCGACTCGCAGACTAGTACGACAGTATTACGTGGTGGAACGGGCCAGCGATCAAAGCTGGCCCGATAAGCCTCAGACCCGACGCTTCATGCGCACTTCGCGCACGGCGCCGGTCGAGGAATTCATCACCAGGCTGTGGGTGTGGACGAAGCCGTCCTTGAAGGTCACCCCGTCCAGCAGGGCGCCGGAGGTGACGCCGGTGGCCGCGAAGATGGCGTCGGCGCGGACGATCTCGTGCAGATCGTACTTCTTGTCGAAGTCGGTGACGCCCCAGCGCGCAGCGCGGGCGCGCTCGTCGGCGTTGCGGAACACCAGGCGCCCCTGGAACTGTCCGCCCACGCACTTCAGGGCCGCGCAGGCCAGCACCCCTTCGGGGGCGCCGCCGGAGCCGAGATAGAGGTCGATGCCGGTCGACGGATCGGCGGTGTTGATGACGCCGGCGACATCGCCGTCGGTGATCAGATTGACCCGCGCGCCGGCCGAGCGGACGGCGGCGATGATCTCGGTGTGGCGCGGACGGTCGAGCACGCAGACGGTGATCTGCGAGGGATCCACGCCCTTCGCTTCAGCCAACGCCTTGACGTTCTCGGCCGGCGACTTGTCCAGATCGATGACGCCCGCCGGATAGCCCGGACCGCAGGCGATCTTGTCCATGTAGGTGTCGGGGGCGTTCAGCAGCGTGCCCTTGGGCGCCCAAGCCATCACGGCCAGCGCGTTGGGCATGGCCTTGGCCGTCAAGGTGGTGCCTTCCAGCGGGTCGAGAGCGATGTCGACCTTGGGGCCGCCGCGGCCCACCTTCTCGCCGATATAGAGCATGGGCGCTTCGTCGCGCTCGCCCTCGCCGATGACGATCTCGCCGTCGATCGACAGGTCGTTGAGCGCATTGCGCATGGCGTCGACGGCCGCCTGGTCGGCGGCCATCTCGTCACCCCGGCCCACCATGGTCCAAGACGCGATGGCGGCGGCTTCGGTCACGCGGACCGCATCCAGGACCAGAGAACGGTCCAGGGTGTTAGAACTCATCAGTGTCTCCCAGCCCGTGGCGAGGCTAAATTCCCAATGTCTTCATACCCTGGACCGCTTGTTGCTCGCGGCCTCTAGCTACGTGCGACACGCAGAAGACGGGGACGCTCTAGCACGGCCTGCAGTTTTTCGATGCGTGTAATCGCGTCGAGAAGCTTCGATTCCGGAGTCGCATGGGTGACGATCACGATCGGCACACCGCCCGCCCCTTCGACGGGCTTCTGCAGGAAGGCGTCGATCGAGACGCCGCATTCGGCCAGGGTTTCGGAGATGGCGGCGATGGCGCCGGGCTCGTCTCGGACCATGATCCGCAGATAGGCCTTGCCGACGCTGCGGGCCGGATCGACCGGCACGAACGGCGCCAGCGCCCCGGCCGGGGCCTGGAACACCGGGCGGACGGCCTTGGTCATGACGTCGGCGATGTCGGCGGCGACGGCGGCGGCGGTCGGGCCAGCGCCCGCGCCCGGACCCTGGATGAAGATGCGGCCGATGCGCTTGCCCTCGATGAACAGCGCGTTGAGCGCGCCGCCGGCCTGGGCCAGCGGGTGGGTCAGCGGGATCAGGGTCGGGTGGACTTTCACCGAGACGCCGTCGTCGGACTTGGCGGTGCCGGCGATGAGCTTGATGCGATAGCCCAGGTCCTTGGCCAGCTTGATGTCGAGCAGCTCGACCTCGCTGATGCCCTCGATCTCGGCGGCCTCGTAGTCGGGGGCGCAGCCGAAGGCGAGAGCCGCCAGGATGGTGATCTTGTGGCCGGCGTCGAAGCCGCCGACGTCCATGGTCGGGTCGGCCTCGGCGTAGCCCAGCGCCTGGGCCTCGCGCAGCACGTCGCCGAAATCGCGGCCCGTCTTCTCCATCTCGGAGAGGATGTAGTTGCAGGTGCCGTTGAGGATGCCGGCTACCGAGACGACGTCGTCGCCGACCATGGCCTCGCGCAGCATCTTCACGGCCGGGGTGCCGCCCATGACGGCGGCTTCGAACAGCAGCGGGACGTTGTTGGCCTCGGCCAGGGCGGCCAGCTCGGCGCCGTGCTCGGCGATCAGGGCCTTGTTGGCGGTGACGACGGGCTTGCCCAGCTTCAGGGCGGCCTCGACCGCGGCCTTGGCCGGGCCGTCGCTGCCGCCGACCAGCTCGACGAACAGGTCGACGTCGGGCGAGCTGGCCAGGGCGACCGGATCGTCGAACCAGGTCAGGCCCGAGATGTCGATCGTGCGCGGGCGCGACTTGGAGCGGGCCGAGACGGCGGTGACGACGGCGCGGTCGCCGGCCGGGGCGAAGTCGGGGCGTTCGGCCAGGAACTGCAGGAGGCCGCCGCCTACGGTGCCGAGGCCGGCGACGCCGACGCGCCAGGTTTTCTGAGTCATGGTGCGGTTCCTAGTCTTCCAGTCGGCCCCGGGGGCCGCCCTCGTCCTTCGACAGTTCAGGATGAGGGCTATTGCAGGCTTTGGCAGTCGAAATCCTCACCCCGAGCCTGTCGAAGGGCGAGGATTTCGCGAGTTGGTTCAACCCTGTTCGAGGCTGTTGTGAGCCTTGGCGAGGATCTGGTCGGCGTTGGCGATGAACTTCTTCACGTTGCGCGCGGCCTGCTTGATGCGGTGCTCGTTCTCGACGAGGCCGATGCGGACATAGCCCTCGCCGTATTCGCCGAAGCCGATGCCGGGGGCGACGGCGACGCCGGCCTCCTCGATCAGCAGGCGCGAGAACAGCATCGAGCCGGCGGCTTCGAACTGCGGGGGGATCTTGGCCCAGGCGAACATCGAGGCGGGCGGGTTGGGGATGTCCCAGCCGGCGCGCTTCATCGACGAGACCAGGGTGTCGCGGCGGCCCTTGTAGATGCCGCGGATCTCCTCGACGCAGTCCTGCGGACCGTTGAGCGCGGCGGCGGCGGCCACCTGCACGGGCGTATAGGCGCCGTAGTCGAGATAGGACTTCACGCGGGCCAGGGCCGCGCAGATGCGGGCGTTGCCGACCACCATGCCCACGCGCCAGCCGGCCATGGCGTAGGTCTTCGACAGCGAGTTGACCTCGACGGCGATGTCCTTGGCGCCATCCACCTGCAGGATCGACGGCGGCGGGTTGTCCTCGAAATAGATCTCGCCATAGGCCACGTCGCTGATGACCAGCAGGTCGTGCTTCTTCGCGAGCGCCACGGCGTCCTTGTAGAAGTCGAGATCCACCGTCTGGGCCGTCGGGTTGGACGGGTAGGACAGGATCAGCACGGAGGGCGGCGGCACCGAGTGCTTCACCGCGCGGCTGATGTTGGACAGGTACTGCTCGGGGCTCAGGGCCGGCACGTGGCGGATGACGCCGCCGGCCATGATGAAGCCGAAGGCGTGGATCGGATAGGCCGGGTTCGGACAGATGATGACGTCGCCGGGGGCGGTCAGGGCCTGGGCGAGGTTGGCGAAGCCCTCCTTCGAGCCGAGGGTCGAGATCACCTCGGTGTCGGGGTTCAGCTTCACGCCGAAGCGGCGGTCGTAATAGCCGGCCATGGCCTTGCGCAGGCCCGGAATGCCCTTCGAGGCCGAGTAGCGGCCCGAGCGCGGATCGCGCGAGGTCTCGACCAGCTTATCGACGATGTGCTGGGGCGTGGGCATGTCGGGGTTGCCCATGCCGAAGTCGATGATGTCGACGCCCTGGCCGCGCAGGCGGGCCTTGATGCGGTTGACCTCTTCGAAGACGTAGGGCGGCAGGCGGCGGATGCGATGAAAATCGGCGGTCATGATGGCTCGTGCGCCCTCTGGCGCTGCAGGAGCGAAAAGTCGGGCATGGATAGACCCCGAGCGGGGTATAGCCAAGCCAGTTCAAGGAAAATTATGCCTCCGTCGCCCTATTGGGGCTTGGACGGAGGCGGGGTAGCTCGGCCACGAGCAGCCTTGGCGAAGGCTTCGGTCTCGGCACGGTCGGCGACGGTCGGAATCTCCGACGGCGGAACGCGCGCCGCGCGCTGGGCGCGGGCGGCGAAGCCTTCGGTGTCGGACAGGGCGAAGGTGTCGGGCGCGGTGTCGCGCTTCAGCTGGGCGGCGGCCGCCAGCTCTTCCTGCACCTGGGCCTTGTACTGGCCGGGCTTGGGGATGTCGGTCGGGATCGCCGGGATCTCGGCGAAGCTCGGCCGCACGCCGCGCTGGTGGGCCGCGGCCTCGGCGGCGGAGGCGACCGGCGAGGTCTGATCCACCGGCGGCGGCGTGAACGGCGACGTGCCGCACGCCGACAGCAAGGTCGCGAGGACCGCCAGCGAGGCGCCGTAACGTACGATTTTACCGGTTTGGCCGTTCATCTTGTCTCAGGTCTTATGCGATGATCGCGGCGAGCGGAAGGCGCCGAACGAGAATCGGGCCGCCGATCGACGACATTCAGACGGAAGGAACGCGCATGGCAAAGGGCGGGACCACCGGCAAGGACACGGGCAAGAGCGCCAAGGCGCCGCCGAAGCCCAGAAAAGCCCCTGCCGCAGCCGCCAAGAAGCCCGCCGCCGCGCCAAAGCCCCCTCCTCCACCGCCTCAGCCTGACCCCAAGCCCGAATCAGCGGGCGCCGGCTTCTCCGCCGGTCCCGACATCGCCTCGCTGCTGACCGAAGAGCAGCGCAGGATGATGGAGACCCTGTCGGCCAACCTGGCCCGCGCGGCGGTCACCGCCCAGGGCGCGATCGCCGAGGCCGCGCTGCGCCAGGCCGACCGGCCCGCGGCCCTGTCGCCCGACCCGTTCCACGTCGGCCCGGCCCTCAACGAGGTGATCGGCAGCCTGGCGGCCCAGCCCGACCGGCTGCTGCGCGCCCAGGCCGACCTCTTCAACGGCTACATGGAGCTGTGGCAGTCGGCCGCCCGCCGCGCCGTCGGCGAGGAGACCAAGCCGGTCGTCGCCCCGGCCCACGGCGACAAGCGCTTTTCCGACCCCGACTGGGTGACCAACCCGGTGTTCGACATGATGAAGCAGTCCTACCTGCTGACGTCGAACTGGCTGAACGGGCTGGTGGCCCAGGCCGAGACCGTCGATCCGCAGTCCAAGCGCCGGGTCGAGTTCTTCACCAAGATGCTGACCGACGCCTTCTCGCCGTCGAACTTCCTGATCTCCAACCCCGCGGCCCTGCGCGAGGTGATGCAGACGGGCGGCGAAAGCCTCAAGCGCGGCATGGAAAACTTCGCCGCCGACCTGGAGCGCGGCGGCGGGCAGCTGGCCATCAGCCAGACGGACCTGGCCAAGTTCAAGGTCGGCGAGAACGTCGCCACCGCGCCCGGCAAGGTGGTCTACCAGAACGACATCCTGCAGCTGCTGCAGTTCGATCCGACCACGGAGCAGCAGTACGAGATCCCGCTGCTGATCTTCCCGCCCTGGATCAACAAGTTCTACATTCTGGACCTGCGCCCCGAGAACTCGATGATCCGCTGGCTGACCGGCCAGGGCTTCACGGTGTTCGTGGCCTCGTGGGTCAATCCCGACAGCCAGCTCGCCGCCAAGACCTTCGAGGACTACATGCTCGAAGGCATCTACGACGCCAGCCAGCAGGTGATGACCCAGTGCGGCGTCGATCGGGTCAACACCGTCGGCTACTGCATCGGCGGCACGCTGTTGTCCTGCGGCATGGCCCACATGGCCGCGCGCGGCGACAAGCGGATCAACTCGGCCACCTTCTTCGCCGCCCAGCAGGACTTCGCCGAGGCCGGCGACCTGCTGCTGTTCACCGACGAAGCCTGGCTGAAGGAGATCGAGCAGCGGATGGACCAGGAAGGCGGTTTCCTGCCCAGCCAGTCGATGGCCGACACCTTCAACGCCCTGCGCGGCAACGACCTGATCTGGTCGTTCTTCATCAACAACTACCTGATGGGCAAGGAGCCGCGCCCGTTCGACCTGCTGTTCTGGAACGCCGACCAGACGCGGATGCCCAAATCGCTGCACCTGTTCTACCTGCGCAACTTCTACAAGGACAACAACCTGACCCATGGCCGCCTGAGCCTGGGCGGGGAGCAGTTGGACCTGTCGAAGGTCAAGACGCCGATCTACGTGCAGTCGTCCAGGGACGACCACATCGCCCCCTATCGCAGCGTCTATCGCGGGGCGCGGGCGTTCGGCGGGCCGGTGACCTTCACCATGGCCGGCTCGGGCCACATCGCCGGCGTGATCAACCACCCGGACGCCAAAAAGTACCAGCACTGGACCAACGAGCACCTGCCCGGCTCGGTCGAGGGCTGGCTGTCGGGCGCGGTGGAGCACCCCGGCTCATGGTGGCCGCACTGGGCGGGCTGGCTGAAGGCCAAGTCCGGCAAGCTGATCCCGGCCCGCGATCCAGCCAAGGGCCCGCTGAAGGCGTTCGAGGAGGCCCCGGGCAGCTTCGTGCGGGTGCGCTCGAACGCGGCGGCTTAAGCGCTTCGCGCTCCCCCTCAGTCGCTCCGCGACAGCTCCCCCAAAGGGGGAGCATCTATCTGGCGCGGCGCTCCTAGATCCTCCCCCTTTGGGGGAGGTGGCCCGGAGGGCCGGAGGGGGTCAGCGGCGCCACCTTGAAGACCCACGTTCGCCCAAAACTCGCCCCGATCACGGCGGAGCTTGCCGCCATGCTCGAGTTCGACCGTCGCACAGCGCTGGGCCTGCTGGCCGCCGCCCCCTGGCTGGGCGCGGCGAGCCGTGGCGACGGCCTGCGACTGGCCAAGGCGGCTCGGGCCCAGGTCGGGGTGACCACCGACTATGATCCCAGCTACCGGGCGATCGGCTATCCGCACGGCGACGTGCTGCGCACCACGGGCGTCTGCGCCGACGTGCTGGTGCGGGCCGCCCGCGACGCCTGGAACGTCGATTTGCAGGAGCGGGTGCACACCGACATGGTGCGCGCCTTCTCCGCCTATCCCGCCCGCCGCGCCTGGGGCCAGAAGAGCGCCGACGCCAATATCGACCATCGGCGGGTGCTGAACCTGGAGACCTATCTCGACCGCCAGGGCGCCCGCGTGCCCGCCAGCCAGGCGGCGCGATCGGGCGACGACTTCGACCAGCCCGAGCCCGGCGACATCGTCACCTGGCGCCTGTTCGGCAACGGCCGCCCGCATATCGGCGTGGTGGTCGAGGGACCGGACCGGCCCCGCGTGGTGCACAACATCGGCGCCGGCGCGCGGGACGAGCCGCTGTGGATGC
Source organism: Caulobacter sp. GW821-FHT10C03 (assembly GCF_059415485.1). Lineage (NCBI taxonomy): Bacteria > Pseudomonadati > Pseudomonadota > Alphaproteobacteria > Caulobacterales > Caulobacteraceae > Caulobacter > Caulobacter sp. GW821-FHT10C03. Next base: position 8,349 of record NZ_JBWKNI010000005.1, read on the forward strand.
TGAAGCTGCACAAGCCGGCGGGGCACTATCGCTGGCGGGTTTAGGCGCCCCCACCAGATCCCTCTCTCTTTGAGAGAGGGCGGGGCCCGCCGCGAAGCGGTGGGAGGGTGAGAGGTAACAAACTTTCCGAACGAAGCGCGGGCGGGGCCGCCGGCCGAGGGGGCAAGAGGTCTTCCGGCCAGCGGTGAAACCTCTCACCCTCCCACGCCTTGCGGCGCGGGCCCCTCCCTCTCTCTAAGAGAGAGGGATCATGAGGTTCAGATACGCCTCTAGCCGCTCCACTCCCACCGCCGCCACGTAGCCATCCGGCCGGATCAGCACTTGATCACCATCGGCCAGACCGTAGACGCGGCTCATGGCGTCATCAGGATCGGCGAAGGCGCCCTCCCCGACCGACACGATCCGCAGCCCCTCGCGCGGGTCGATGGGAGCAGCGCCCTGCACCACCAGGGTCCAGTGCGGGCCAGCCGTCAGTTCGAATAGCCGCACCGGCCCGCCCGCCGCATCGCGCAGGACGGCGTCCGGCGCGCGGTCGCCGGCCAGCAGGCCCTCCTCGCGTCCGGGCGTCTCGAGGGACAGGGACGAGGCCTCGTAGCCCAGGTCCAGCTGGTGCACCTCGCGGCCGCGCCGCATGTCGCCCCGCCGGGCCTTTTCTAGCAGATCGGTCGCAAGGCCCAGCATGCCGGCCGCGATCGGGCGACGCTCTTCCTCGTAGGTGTCGAGCAGGCTCTCGGGCGCGCCGGCCAGCACCGCCGCCAGCTTCCAGCCCAGATTGTAGGCGTCCTGCACGCTGGTGTTCAGGCCCTGGCCGCCGGTGGGCGGATGGATGTGGGCGGCGTCGCCGATCAGGAACACACGCCCGACGCGGTAGCGGTCGGCCAGCCGGGCGTTCATGGCGTAGGCCGAGGCCCAGACGACGTCGTGGATAACCAGATCGGTCCCCGGCGTCCGCGCCTCGATGAAGGCCTGCAATCCGGCCGCGCCAAGATCGACCTCGCCTTCAAGAGGGATCGGGGCCTGTAGCTGGAAGAGACCGGTCCCGGCCAGCGGGCACAGGGCGTACTGCCGGCCCATGTCGCCCTCGTTGAAGCGATGCCAGGCGTCGCGGCTCAGGCCTTCCAGCACCACGTCGGCGACGATGGCGCGTACGCCGAGGGTCTTGCCCGGAAAGTCCACGCCCAGCGCCTTGCGCACGAAGGAGCGGCCGCCGTCGCCACCCACCAGGTAGCGGCAGGCGATCGTCTCGGGTCCGGACGGCCCTTGCAGGCGGGCGACGACGTGGCCTACGTGCTGGTCGAAACCCGTCAGTTCGCGACCGTATTCGACCGCCCCGCCCATCTGGTTCAGCCGCTCGCGCAGCACCGCCTCGGTGGCGAACTGCGGGACCATCAGCGGGGTGCGATAGGGCTCCTGAGCCGTGGGCGCGGCCACGACCATCTCCTGCACCTCGTCGCAGCCGCCGTCGGCGCGGTGGATGCGCTGGGGCGGATAGGGTCCGCCGACCGCCAGCAAGGCGGTCAGGACGCCCAGGTCCTCGAACACTTCCAGGGTGCGCGGCTGGATCCCCTTGCCGCGCGAACCGGCGAAGGGGGCCGGCAGCTTGTCGACCAGGCGGAACGACAGGCCGCGGCGGGCCAGGTCGATGGCGAGGGTCAGGCCGGCGGCGCCCGCGCCGCAGATCAGGACGTCGATGGGGCTGTGGTCTTCCATGTCGGCCTCATTATGTGCATGATGCACATAATCGTTCGAGGTCACCGCATGTCAACAAACAATGTGCAAAATGCACATATCTTGAAGTCCCTGCCCTCGCTGCACCGGTCGATGATGGATCTGGTCGGGGCGATGAACGAGCCCGAGCGGGACGCGGCCATGCTGGAGGCGGCCGGCCTTTCCCTGGAGCGGGCGCTGTTTCCGCTACTGGTCTCGATCGAGCGGCTGGGGCCGATCGGCGTGGTCGAGCTGGCTGGCCGGGTCGGGCGCGACCACTCCACCGTCAGCCGGCAGGTGGCGCGGCTGGAGGAGCTGGATCTGGTCAAACGTCAGGCCGGCGCGGCCGACCGCCGGGTGCGCGAGGCGGTGATCACGCCTCAGGGCAAGATCGCCACCGACGCCGTCGACGCGGCCCGGGCGCGCATGGCCCTGGTGTTGTTCAAGGACTGGAGCACCGAGGACGTCGACCATCTGGTGCGGCTGATGCGCAAGCTGGCCGACGGGATCAACGACGTGGACATGCCCCCTCTCCCATAGGGAGAGGGAAATTCCTAGAGCCCCGCCTTCTCGTCCAGGCCCAGGGCCAGGTTGAGGTTCTGCACGGCCGCGCCCGAGGCGCCCTTGCCCAGGTTGTCGAGCAGGGCCACCAGGCGGGCCTGGCCGCTGGTGTCGGAGCCGAAGACGAAGAGCTTGATGCGGTTGGTGCCGTTCAGGCCCTCGGGGTCGAGGGTGGCCAGGCTCTTGGCCTCGTCCAGCGAGGCGACCTCGACGAAGGCCTCGCCCTTGTAGTGGGCGGCGAGCGCGGCGTGGATGTCGCCCAGCGAGCACGAGCCTTCCAGCAGGCCAAGATGCAGCGGCAGCTCGACCAGCATGCCTTGCGCGTAGCGGCCGACGGCCGGGGTGAAGATCGGACGGGTCAGCAGGCCGCCGTGCTTCTGGATCTCGGGCACGTGCTTGTGGGTCAGCGACAGGCCGTAGATGCGGTAGGCGACCTTTGTGTAGGTCGGCGAGGTCTCGTCCTCGAACTCGGCGATCATCGCCTTGCCGCCGCCGGTGTAGCCGGAGACGCCGTTGAACGAGACCGGCAGGTCGGACGACAGCAGGCCGGCCGAGACCAGCGGACGGGTCAGGGCGATGGCGCCGGTGGCGTAGCAGCCGGGGTTGGAGATCCGCTTGGCGCCGGCGATCTTCTTGCGCTGTTCCCTGTCGAGCTCGGGGAAGCCGTAGGTCCAGTCGGCGTTGGTGCGGTGGGCGCTGGAGGCGTCGATCACCTTGACCAGCGGGTTCTCGATCAGGCTGACGGCTTCCTTGGCCGCGTCGTCGGGCAGGCACAGGATCACCGCGTCGGCGGCGTTGAGCAGCTCGGCGCGGGCGGCGGCGTCCTTGCGCTTGTCGGGATCGATCGAGATCAGCTGCAGATCGGTGCGGCCGATCAGGCGCTCGCGAATCTGCAGGCCGGTGGTGCCGACTTCGCCGTCGATGAAGACCTTGGGGGCGTTCGCCATTGCCTACTCCTCGACCTGGGCCGGCCTGTGCTCAGGCCCAGTCTTGCAGCGCCGTGTGACCGACGCTCGCGTTCGGGCCATGCGGACCCGAGAAAATCGCAAGAAAAAGGGCGCTTCGGATGACCGAAGCGCCCTCTTCCAAACGCGTATAGACGCGCTTAGCGCTTCGAGAACTGGAAGCTGCGGCGGGCCTTGGCCTTGCCGTACTTCTTACGCTCGACGACGCGGCTGTCGCGGGTCAGGAAGCCGTGCGGCTTCAGGACCGGGCGCAGGGCCGGTTCGTAGTAGGTCAGGGCCTTGGACAGGCCGTGGCGGATGGCGCCAGCTTGACCCGACAGGCCCGAACCTTCGACGGTGACGTCGACGTCGAACTGGCCGAGGCGCTCGGTCACTTGCAGCGGCTGGGCGATCATCATGCGCAGCACCGGACGAGCGAAGTAAACTTCCTGGTCACGGCCGTTGACGGTGATCTTGCCGGTGCCCGGCTTGATCCACACGCGCGCGATGGCGTTCTTGCGCTTGCCGGTCGCGTAGGCGCGGCCTTGGGCGTCGATCTTGGGCTCGGCCGGAGCGGCCGCGACGGGGTTGCTGGACAGGCTGGCCAGCGCGTCAAAACCTTGAGCTTCGGACATGACTTAGGCGCTCCGGGTGTTTTTGACGTTGCGCGCCGCGAAGTCGATGACTTCCGGGTTCTGCGCTTGGTGCGGGTGCTCGGCGTCGGCGTAGACCAGCAGGTGCGTCAGTTGCTTGCGCGCCAGCGGGCTTTCCTTCGGCAGCATGCGCTCGACGGCCTTGTTCAGGACGCGTTCCGGGAAGCGACCTTCCAGGACCTTGCGCGGGGTGGTTTCCTTGATGCCGCCCGGGTGACCGGTGTGGCGATAGTAAACCTTGTCGTCCAGCTTCTTGCCGGTGAACTTCACCTTGTCGGCGTTGATCACGACGACGAAGTCGCCGCAGTCGACGTGCGGGGTGTAGTCGGGACGGTGCTTGCCGCGAAGACGCATGGCGATGAACGTCGCCAGACGGCCGACAACGGCGTCCTTGGCGTCGACCACGATCCACTTCTTCTCGACCTCGGCGGGCTTCAGGGAAGCCGTGGTCTTTTGCATGGGATTGATCCGTAATTCCTGTGCGTCGGGGGCCAAGGAAACGGCTCCGTCCGCGTGAGGGGCGGCTGATACCGAAGCCTTGGCCACCTGTCAACAATGCGCGCGCAGGAAAGTTCGGAAAGCCTTGCGGAGCAAGGGATTGCGCGATGCGGTATCTAAATACCGCATCGCGCCGTATTCCCTTACTTGGCCGCGTCGAAGCCGAAGGCGTGGCGCATGACCTGGAAGATGTAGCTCTCCTCGACCACGCCGCGGACCAGATAGGCGCCCGGGCCGTCGGCGTAGATCCCGACGTCCTCGCCGGAGTGGGCGGCGCTGGGCAGGTTGGCCAGGGCCTGCTGGTGGTAGTCGACCTCGTCGAGGTCTTCCTTGGCCGGATCGGCGCGCAGCTCGGCGCCTTCAGCACCGCCGGGACCGGTGGCGAAGCTCAGCACGGTGTAGGCCTTGCCGTCGCCGGCCACGACCGGCTCGCCCTCGTTGCCGGCCAGGCCCAGGATCGGGGCGCTGCGGGCGGCGTAGCCCGAGATCACCAGGCCGTGGCTGTGGTCGGCGGTGACGATGACCAGGGTCTCGTTCAGATCGACCTTGGCCAGCACGGCCTCGATGGCCTTCGAGAACTCGACGGTCTCGGTCAGGGTGCGCTTGGCGTTGTTGAGGTGGCTGCCCATGTCGATCTTGCCGCCCTCGACGAGCAGGAAGTAGCCCTTCGGGTTCTGGGCCAGGATGTCGACGGCCTTGGTCGCCATCTGGGCCAGGGTCGGCACGCCCTCGCCCAGCACCGGACGCTCGACCTCGTAGGGCAGGTGCTCGCCGGCGAAGAGGCCCAGCACCGGACCGGTCTTGGTCGCGTCGATCGCCGCCAGCTGGTCGGCGGTCGTGACATAGGCGCCGCCCTTGGCCTTGGTCCATTCGGCGGTCAGGTCGCGGCCGTCGGCGCGCTTGCCGCCCTTCTCTTCCGGCAGGAAGCGCGAGCGGCCGCCGCCCAGGGCGACGTCGAGGCGCAGATTGGCGGGGGCCTCGACCAGCTGGCGGGCGATGTCCTTGCAGCCGCCGCTCAGGGCCTCGGCCGGCATGTCGCCGTCGCCTTCCCAGTCGCGATAGGCGGTGTGGGCGTAGGTCCCGGCGGGCGTGGCGTGGGTGATGCGGGTGGTGGTGACCGCGCCGGCCGACAGGCCGTGGGCCTTGGCGATCTCGGCGATGGTCTCGACGCGGTTGGCCGCCTCGTCGGCGCAGGCCTCGGGCTTGGCCTGGCCGGTCAGGCCGATGACCTTGTTGCGGGTCTTCACGCCGGTGGTGATGGCGGTGATGCCGGCGGCGCTGTCGGTGACCTGGGTGTCGTGGCTGTAGGTCTTGGAGAGCGCCACCCACGGCAGCTTCTCGAAGGCCAGGGCGTTCGACTCGCCGTCGACGCCGCGCTGCTGGCCCTCGTAGATGCGGCTGGCCACGGCGGTGGAGATGCCCATGCCGTCGCCCAGGAACAGGATGACGTTCTTGGCCTTGCCGGTCTTGGGGTTGACGGTCAGGGCCTTGGCCAGGGCGGCCTCGCCGGCCTTGTAGTAGCTGTCGGCGGCCTGGGCGGGCGTGGTGTCGGCGGCCAAGGCGGCGACGGGCGCGAAGGGCGCGAGGGCCAGGGCGCAGACGCCGGCCAGGAGCGAGGGAACGCGGATCACGAGGGGATCTCCAGCAGGGACATGCGGGTCCTGTGCTGGAGTTTCATGACAGTTCTTCGAGCGCCGACTCAGAAAGCCCGGATCGGCGAAATCCCGGCTCACCTCTATCCGTAAAACCCCCGCGAAAGCGGGGGCCCAGGCGTTTTATCGTCGAGCGCCGTGGGTTTCAGAAAAAGCCTGGGTCCCCGCTTTCGCGGGGATTTTACGGGATGAAGGAGCAGCTCAGGGCCGCCGCACGCGCCAGGCGAAGGTGGTGGCCGCGCCCAGCAGCAGGGCCGCGCCGGCCTGGTGCAGCACGCCGAGGCTGAGCGGCACGGCGGCCATCAGGGTCCAGACGCCAAGGCCCGCCTGGACCAGCACGACGCCGAGCACGACACAGGCGACGATCCGGGCCTCGTGCGGCAGGCGGCGGGCGCGGGCCGCGCCGACGGCGAGCGCGATAGCGGCGGCGCACACGGCGTAGGCCATCAGGCGGTGATGCAGCTGCACCGCGCCCTGGCTGTGGGCGAGCGTGCCCCACAGGCCCTTGCCGGCGTATTCGGTCGGCAGCAGCGAGCCGTTCATCAGCGGCCAGTCGTTGTAGACGAGCCCTGCGTCGTTGCCGGCCACCAGGGCGCCCAGCAGGCTCTGGAAGAACACCGCGCCCAGGAAGGCCAGACCCCAGCCGCGCCACTCGCTGCGCTCCTCGACGCGCGGCGCGCCGTTCCAGGCGTCGAGCGCGGTCCAGATCAGCAGCACGAAGAGGGCCAGCGCCAGGCCCAGGTGGACCATCAGCCGCTCGGGCGCGACCGAGACGCGCTCGGAAAGACCGCTGGAGACCATCCACCAGCCGACCAGCCCCTGCAGGCCGCCCAGGGCCAGCATGGCCCCGCAGCGCAGGATCAGGCGGCGCGGCAGCATGCGGCGCACCAGGAAGAAGGCGAACGGCAGGGCGAAGGCCGCGCCGACGATCCGGCCCAGCAGCCGGTGCGCCCACTCCCACCAGAAGATGCCCTTGTAGGCCTCGACGGTCATGTCGGGGTTCACCAGGTGATACTGGGGAATCTGCTTGTAGAGCTCGAAATTGGCGCGCCAGGCCTCGTCCGACATCGGCGGCAGCGCGCCCATGATCGGCTTCCACTGGGTGATCGAAAGCCCCGAGTCGGTCAGGCGAGTCGCGCCGCCGACCACGACCATGGCGAAGACCAGGGCGGCCACGACGAACAGCCAGATGGCGACGGGCCGGGAACGGTCGGAACGCAGGAAGGAAGTCATGAAGCCGAAAAAACGCCTGTTCTGGGCCTAAATGGGGCGGCAAGACCCCTACTCCCGCGCCCCTACTCCCCGCAAGGCGCCGATGTCCATGTCCTGCTCATGCTTAAGGAGCCGCTCAAGCGGGTCATGACGCAGTCGACGGCCCGTGCCATTGTGCGGGAGCGTGGCAGCCGAAAGTGTTTGCGGTTTCGGCGCCTGCCACGCTCCATTGTTTCATTTGGAGCCTCGTAGAGGCTCCGGGCTGCGGGGGCGCAGCGCGTTCCTGGGGGATGTGAGATGAGCGGCGTGGGCGTGTTCGTCGCCTTGGTGATCGGCATCCTGGCCGGCTGGATCGCGGACGTGGCCCTGGCCCGCCGCCACAGCCTGTTCATGCAGATGCTGATCGGGGTGATCGGCTCATTTATCGGCGCCTTCATCGCCCAGCGCCTGCACATGGTGGTCCCGGGCTTCCTGGGCAGCCTGGTGGTCTCGGCCGTGGGCGCGACCCTGTTCCTGGCCGTCCTCGGCCTCTTTCGGAGATCCGCGTGAGCGCTCCCCTCATTCCGGCGCGCCTGCGCAAGCTGATCGGCTCGATCGGCGTGATCGCGATCCTGCTGGGCTGGATCTGGGCCTTCACCAGCCTCTACGACCACCTGCCCCTGAATCGGGCCGTGCACCTGCTCTATTTCGTGGCGCTGGGCATGGGCTGGATCCTGCCGGTCATTCCGCTGATCACCTGGATGGGCAAGGCGGACAAACCGCTGAACGTCGGCGAGCGATAGTCTGGGGCGAGCGATAATCCGGAAACGAAAAAGGCCGCCCCGAAGGGCGGCCTTTGCGTTTCTTCCGCGGTCTTCTCTCCAGAGAGAGAATGGTCGGAGCGACAGGATTCGAACCTGCGACCCCTTGACCCCCAGTCAAGTGCGCTACCAGGCTGCGCCACGCTCCGACGCGGAAGGAGCGCCCTTATAGGCGCCGCTCCCCGACTCGGCAATCGAAAATCGAGGGCTTTTCGCGAGGCCTCAGGAACGCGTCAAAAGCCCGTCCAGACGGGCCTTGATGCTGGTCAGGTCGTCCAGGGCCTCGACCAGACGCGCCCGGCGTTCGGGGCTGGGCGCCTGCGAAACGGACGAATCGCCGAAGCCGTCAGTGATGGGAGATTCGAGGAAGGCCGCGCCGTTCTGGCCGAGGCCGGCGGCGATCACGTGGGTGACGCCCTGCTCGCGGTGCAGCTTCTGGACGCCCTTGATCGTGTAGCCCTCGGCATGCAGCAGCGCGCGCACGCCGTTGAGCACGGCGATGTCCTGCGGGCGATAGAAGCGGCGCCCGCCGGCCCGTTTCATCGGGCGGATGAACGAGAACTTGGTCTCCCAGAAACGCAATACGTGCTGGGGGACGCCTAGCTCTTCGGCGGCCTCGGAAATCGTGCGGAAGGCGTTGGGCCCCTTCGCCACCGCATCGAATCCCTTAGTCGCCCAGGGCGCTGTCGATGCGCGCCTTCATGACCTGGGAGGAGCGGAAACCGATGACCCGGCGCGGCTCGATCTCGGCCGGCTCGCCCGTCTTGGGATTGCGCCCCATCCGGGCCCGCTTCTCGCGAACCTGGAAGACGCCGAATCCGGAAAGCTTGACCGTCTCGCCCTTCTCCAGGGCCTCGGCCACCAGGTCGAGAGTACGCTCGACGAGACCGGCGCAGTCCTGACGCGTCAGGCCTACTTCCTCGTGGACCGCCTCGCAGAGGTCAGCCCGGGTCAATGTCGAACCCTTCATAACGCCCCCTTACGCAACACGCGGACGAGAAGTCCTTGCCCGCGCCAATGACCAGTCACCCGACAGGCGGGGCGCACGAATGCCCCGATCTCGCGCGACATGACCTCGTCAACTCAAGACTGCATGCCGCGAATACCGCATGAAGTCAAAGGGTCAAGCCGGACACCTCATATGCGGAGGAAGCCCAGACGCCAACCCAAGGTCAAGCTTGGTTCCTGACCATCAGAGGCGTAGGACGCAGGCGCCCCACGTCAGACCGCCGCCCATCGCCTCGAGCAGAAGCAGGTCGCCCGGCTTGATCCGGCCGTCCGCGACCCCGTGCGCGAAGGCCAGGGGAATCGATGCGGCCGAGGTGTTGGCGTGCAGCGCCACGGTCGAGATGACCTTTTCCTCGTCGATGCCGCAGCGGTTGGCCACGCCCTGGAGGATTCGCTGGTTGGCCTGGTGCGGAATGAACCAGTCCACCTCGGGCACCGTCACGCCGGCCTTCTCGGCGGCGGCGAAGATGGCCTCGGAGATGTTGATCACCGCGTGCTTGAAGACCTGATTGCCCAGCATCCGCAGCTTGCCGACCGTGCCCGTGGTCGACGGACCGCCATCGACATAGAGCAGGTCCTGCTTGGTGCCGTCGGCGCGCAGGGCGAAGCCCAGCATGCCGCGGTCGGCCGTGGTCCCCTGCCCTTCGCCCGGCTCCAGCACGACCGCGCCGGCGCCGTCGCCGAACAGCACGCAGGTGCCGCGGTCGGTCCAGTCCATCAGGCGGGTCATGGTCTCGGCGCCGATCACCAGGGCGCACTTGGCGTGGCCGCGGGCGACGAAGCCGTCGGCCACCGACAGGGCGTAGACGAAGCCCGAGCACACGGCCTGGACGTCGAAGGCGATGCCGACGCCCGCGCCCAGCTTGCGCTGGACGATGGCGGCGGTGGCCGGGAAGGTCAGGTCGGGCGTGGTGGTGGCCACGATGATCAGATCGACGTCGGCGGCCGACTTGCCCGCGCGCTCCAGCGCCTGCTTGGCGGCCTCGACGGCGAGGTCGGAGACGGCCTGGTCGTCGGCGGCCTTGTGGCGCTGGCGGATGCCGGTGCGCTCGATGATCCATTCGTCGGAGGTGTCGACGACCTTCGACAAGTCTTCGTTGGTGACGATCCCCGGCGGCAGGTAGGCCCCGACGCCGGTCACCACGCTACGGACTACGCTCACTCGGCGGCTCCCTGGGTTTCGACGCCATCGGCGCCGTCGTCCTTGGCCGCTTGATCTTTTTCCGCGGTCAGACGCTTCAAGTTACGATCGATCTCGGCGGTGAAGTCGCTGCGGGCGAGATCCACCGCGACGCGCACGGCCGAGGCGAAGCCGCTGGCGTCGGCGCCGCCGTGGCTCTTGACCACGATGCCGTTGAGGCCCAGCAGCGGCCCGCCGTTGACCCGGCCTGGGTCGAGACGGCGCTTCATCTTCTTCAGCGAGCCCGAGGCGATCAGCGCGCCCAGCATGGCCAGCGGGCCGGCGGTGAGCGTGGCCTTGATCTCGTTGCCGAAGAACCGGGCCAGGCCCTCGGCGGTCTTCAGGGCGACGTTGCCGGTGAAGCCGTCGGTGACCACCACGTCGACGGTGCCGTAGGCGATGTCGGTGCCCTCGACGAAGCCGCGATAGTCGAAGTCGAAATGCGGGCTGTCCTGCAGGATGCGGTGCGCCTCGCGCACCTCCTCGTGGCCCTTCTGGTCCTCGGAGCCGACATTGAGGATGCCGACCGTCGGGCGGGTCGAGCCGTGGACGGCGTGGTGGAAGGCCGCGCCCATGATCGCGAACTCTACCAGCTGCTCGGCGTCGCTCTCGACATTGGCGCCGACGTCGAGCACCGCCGAGACGCCCTTCATGGTCGGCCAGGAGGCGACGATGGCCGGACGTTCCAGATCCGCGCTCATCCGCAGGATCAGCTTGGAGATGGCCATCAGGGCGCCGGTGTTGCCGGCCGAGACGCAGGCGGCGGCCTGGCCCGAACGGAGGGCCTCGACGGCGTTCCACAGGCTGGAGCCCTTGCCCCGGCGCATGGCCTGGGCGGGCTTTTCGTCCATGGCGATGGACTTGTCGGTGTGGACGACGGTGCAGACGGCGCGGGCGGCCGGCGCGCGCGCCAGCTCGGCGTTCAGCGCCGTCTCGTCCCCGTGCACCAGGAAGCGGACGTCAGGCAGGGACTTGGCGGCGATCTCAAGCGCGGGTACAACCACGGATGGTCCGTGATCCCCGCCCATGGCGTCGACCGAAATGACAACGGGTTGGGGCACGAGACGCTATCGACTCCTGTGACGGTCGCGACGCGGCCGGCTTGATTCCGGGCGTGATATCACGCCCGGAGGGAAAAGGGCCAACTCAGCCCTCTTCGTCCTTTGCTTTCAGCCCCTTCAGGGCTGCAAAGGGAGAAAGGTCGACGGGCTCGGCGGGTTGCACGAACACCGCCCCGGGCTTGCGCGGGAACGGGTCCAGCTCCAGCGCCAGATGCTCGATCACATAGCCCGAGACGTCGATCGTCTCGCCTTCCAGCACGTCGGGCGGATCGTCGCTCTCGGGATCCATGCCCAGCTCGCCGCCCTCGTCCTGGGGCGCGTGCTCGCTGTCGGCCGGCAGCACGTGCAGGCTGAAGCGGGCGTCGATGCGGGTTTCGAAGTCCTCGGCGGTGACGCCGCAGGTCTGGACCACGCGGGCGCGCAGCACGCCGGACACCTCGGCCCCGTCCATCCACGAGCGCAGATAGACGTCGGCCTCCAGCTGGTCGAGCGACACCAGGTTCAGCTGCGCGGCGATCGCCTTGCGCACGGTTTCGTCGGGAGCCAGCTTCAGATCGACCCCGCCGCGGTCGACGCGGGCCAGGGTGACGGTGCTGGGCCAGGGATCGATCAGACGTTCGGCCATTGCACCACTCCATTCAGCAGGTCGTTCAGCGATTGCCCGGCCAGGGCTTCTCGCGCGGACCGCACATAGGCGCTCACGGCGGCGATGTCTCCCTCGCCGCGCTCCTCGAACACGGTTCGGGCCAGGGCGGCGTCGAGGCCGGCCGCGTCCGGCAGGGTCTCGAAGGCCTCGTCATAGGTCTTCAGCCGGCCGTAGAAGGCGCCGGCCAGCTTCTTCATCTTCTTGCCGACGGCGGTGTCGGAGACGCCGATCTCGCGGAAGGCGTCGTCGAGGCCGCGGACGTAGGAATCGAACACCGCCTGCGAGGTCTCGCTCGCCGCCTCGCCCCGCCCCTTCAGTCGCTCCATCACCAGCACCACGTGCAGGGTGAAGAGCTCGAACCGGCCCTCCAGCGAGTCGCGGACCCCGAGATCGGCGTAGAACCGAGCCGAACGCGCCTGGGCCACAGCCGAGGCATAGAGCTTTTCTCCCGCTATCCTTGCGGGGCGAGGCTTCAGAAGCCGATCCAGAAACATTCCACGCCTCTATTTCGCCGCGAGCCGGCCATAGATGGCCTGTCGAGCTACGCGGGCCATTGAACTAAGCCCGCGCGAGCGATAGGTCAAAGTCCAGCATTCTTCCGGTTCCGGAGCCTCTATGTTTCGTCCCGCCGTTTTCGCCGCCGCCGCCATCGGCCTCGCCGCCGTCGTCGGGGGCTGCACGCCGCTGACGAGCTATTCGGGCTTCCAGGCCATCGAGGCCAAGCCTGTCGACATGAAGGTCGGCGAAGACAGCAAGTCGACCGTGATGGAAAAGCTGGGCTCGCCCTCGGCCACCTCCACCTTCGACAACAACGCCTGGTACTACGTCTCGCAGACGACCGACCGCGTGGCCTTCTACAAGCCGCGGGTGATCAAGCGCGACGTGGTGGCGATCAAGTTCAACGCCGCCGACGAAAAGGTCGCCTCGGTCGACACCTTCACCCTGAAGGACGGCAAGGTCATCGCCTACAACGGGCGCGAAACCCCGACCCGCGGCCGCGAGATGACGATCCTCGAGCAGCTGCTCGGCAACGTCGGCCGTGGCGGCATGCTGCCGCAGGACGACGAGGGCGTGCCCGGCACCCGTCCTGGCGATCGCCGCTAAGTCGGATAGCCGACAGTACACGGTCGGAAACTTCACCATAAGCGCGTGATTTCGTGCGACTTTTTGTCGCCGTATCAACGTTTGCTAAATCACGTGCGGAGCAACCTTCACGCTTAGCCGACGCCTGGCCCCAACCAGACGTCGCTCTGGGGGAGAAGGTTCGTGGGCGGGCCAGATCTGCGGGCGTTGACGATCCTGATCGTCGACGACAACGCCAACATGCGCGGGATCCTGTCGGCGATCCTGAAGGCCGCCGGCGTGCGGCGGATCCTCGAGGCCGGCGACGGCGTCGAGGGCCTGAAGTTCTTCGCCGAGCGCGAGATCGACATCATCTTCACCGACCTGATGATGCAGCCGGTGGACGGGCTGGCGTTCGTGCACTGGGTGCGCAACTCGCCGGCCAGTCCCAACCCCTACGCGCCGATCATCATGATGACCGGCCACGCCACCCGCCGCAGCCTCGACGAGGCGCGGATGGCCGGGGTGACCGAGTTCCTCGCCAAGCCGATCAACGCGCGCGGGGTGATGCACCGCATCAACGAGGTCATCAACAACCCGCGCGACTTCGTGCGGGTGGGCGACTATTTCGGCCCCTGCCGCCGCCGGCGCATCGACCACGACTTCACCGGCGACGAGCGTCGCGGCGTCCAGCCCACGCCGACGGTGCTGGGCGGCACGGCGGAGATCCACGAATTCGATCCGGAAGAATGCTACTGAGGCTCGCCGCTCGAAGGCGCAAAAGAAAACGCCCCGAGGCCTGAGCCCCGGGGCGTTCTCGGTTCAGCGCGATCGCAAGATCAGCCGTGGGCCAGCACCGCCAGGAGCAGCAGGGCCACGATGTTGGTGATCTTGATCATCGGGTTCACGGCGGGACCCGAGGTGTCCTTGTAGGGGTCGCCGACGGTGTCGCCGGTGACGGCGGCCTTGTGGGTTTCGCCGCCCTTCTTGTGCAGGACGCCGTCCTTGTCGGTGAAGCCTTCCTCGATCACCTTCTTGGCGTTGTCCCAGGCGCCGCCGCCGCTGGTCATCGAGATGGCGACGAACAGGCCGGTGACGATCACCCCCATCAGCATGGCGCCAAGGCAGGCGAAGGCGTCGACCTTGCCGGCGATGGCGTTGATGACGAAGAACAGCACCACCGGCGAGACCACCGGCAGCAGGGACGGCACGATCATCTCGCGGATGGCGGCCTTGGTCAGGATGTCGACCGCCTTGCCGTACTCGGGCTTGGTCTCGTAGGTCATGATGCCCGGGTTTTCGCGGAACTGGCGACGGACCTCGGCCACCACTGACTCGGCCGCGCGACCGACGGCGGTCATCGAAAGACCCCCGAACAGGAACGGCAGCAGGCCGCCGAACAGCAGGCCGACCACGACGTAAGGGTTGGACAGGTCGAAGCTGACCGCCCCCATGCCGTCGAAGAAGCTGCCCGGGGCGGCGTTCTCGGAAAAGAACTTCAGGTCCTCGGTATAGGCCGCGAACAGCACCAGAGCGCCGAGGCCCGCCGAGCCGATGGCGTAGCCCTTGGTGACGGCCTTGGTGGTGTTGCCGACGGCGTCGAGGGCGTCGGTGGTGACGCGGACTTCCGGCGGAAGACCGGCCATCTCGGCGATGCCGCCGGCGTTGTCGGTGACGGGGCCGAAGGCGTCCAGGGCGACGATGAAGCCGGCCAGGGACAGCATGGTGGTGGTGGCGATGGCGATGCCGAACAGGCCCGCCAGGTTATAGGTCACGACGATGCCGACGATGATGGTCAGGGCCGGCAGGGCCGTGGACTCCAGCGACATGGCCAGGCCCTGGATGACGTTGGTGCCGTGGCCGGACACCGAAGCCTGGGCCACCGACTTCACCGGACGGAAGCCCGTGCCGGTGTAGTATTCGGTGATCACCACGATCAGCGCCGTCACCGCCAGGCCCACGAGGCCGCAGTAGAACAGGTTGTCGGCGGTGAACAGCCGGCCGTCGAGCTCGATCGAGGTCGGGACCAGCTGGTGGATCACCCACCACACCGCCGGGATCGACAGGAGCCCGGTGACGATCAGGCCCTGGTAGAGGGCCCCCATGATGTTCTGCTTCTTGCCCAGGCGGACGAAGAAGGCGCCGATGATCGAGGTGACGATGCAGACCGCGCAGATGGCCAGCGGCAGCAGCATCATCGAGCCGACGACATCGGTGCCCGTGAAGAAGATCGCCGCCAGCACCATGGTGGCGACGGTGGTCACCGCATAGGTCTCGAACAGGTCGGCGGCCATGCCGGCGCAGTCGCCGACATTGTCGCCCACGTTGTCGGCGATGGTGGCGGCGTTGCGGGGGTCGTCTTCCGGAATGCCGGCCTCGACCTTGCCGACGAGATCGCCGCCGACGTCCGCGCCCTTGGTGAAGATGCCGCCGCCCAGACGGGCGAAGATCGAGATCAAGCTGGCGCCGAAGCCCAGGGCCACCAGGGAGTCGATCACGACCCGGTCGGTGCCCTCATGGCCGACCGACAGCAGCAGGGCGAAATAGCCCGCCACCCCGATCAGGGCGAAGCCCGCCACCAGCATGCCGGTCACGGCGCCGGAGGTGAAGGCCATCGACAGGCCCTTGGCCAGGCTCTCGGACGAGGCCTGGGCGGTGCGCACGTTGGCCCGCACCGAGATCAGCATGCCGGCGAAGCCCGCCAGGCCCGACAGGATCGCGCCCAGCGCGAAGCCCACCGGCTGCTCCCAGCTCTTGAAGAAGAAGGCCAGCAAGGCGATGACCACGACGCCGACGATGGCGATGGTGGTGTACTGACGGTTCAGATAGGCCTGAGCGCCTTCCTGAATGGCCGCGGCGATTTCCTGCATCTTCGCATCGCCGGGCGAGGCCTTCAAAAGCCTGGCGGTCTGAACCGCGCCATACAGCACCGCCAGAAGCCCGGCGCCGATGGCTACGTAAAGCCAAGAACTCATGGGTTTAGTGCCCCTTCGTGTTTCAATTCACGAGGGGTCGCGGTTCCCGGCGCGAGGCGAATACGACCGCCCCGGGCCGGGAGCGGCGGGCGGGCCTTATGGCCTCATTCCCCCTCGATGCTCCCTGAACTGGCCCCGACATCGGCGCCAAGGAGAAACACTGCCATCCACCCGCAAAGCGCGCAACCGCTTGCGAGAACGGCGTTCGCGAAGGGGTCAGGGGATGATGGGAGCCGAATCGACCTGCGGGGCTGGCTTGGCCGCCCCCGGCGCTCCCGGCTTGGCGGGCGGCTTGGGCGGCGGCACGAAGTTGCGCGGGGTCTGCTTGCCGATGGTGACGCTGGCGATCTTGCCCTTGCCGACCAGGACGGCGGCTTCGCGCATCACGGTGCTCTTGAGCTTGCCCTCGTCGAGCAGGACGTAGCTGCCCGGCTTGTTGAACGGCTGCTTGTGGGCCGCGCGGACCAGGGCGTCGCGCAGCTTGGGCTCGACGCCGGCGAAGGCCGTCACGTCGCCGCCCGGCGGCAGGGTCAGGGACAGCTCGACGAAGACGTAGTTGATCAGCCGTCCGCCATCGACGATCGGCAGGGCCATCGAGCCCAGCTTGATCACCGGATCGGCCTTGTCCTTCTCGCCCTCCCCGCCTTCCTTTTCCTTCTTCTTGCCGGAGGCGAAGGCGGGCGCGGCGCACAGCACGAACGGCGCGGCGAACCCCAGGACGGCGCGGCGGGAGATGGCAGGACGGGTCATGGTCAACGCCATTAACCGACAAGGCTTGAGGTTTCGCTACCGAGCCTTGCCGGGGCCAAGGTCGAATAAGACAAAGGGCGCGCCGGGGATCCGGCGCGCCCTCCACGTTCAGGATCGATCCTGCGCTTAGAAGCTGAAGCGCACGCCGACCAAGCCGCCGAAGCTCGACAGGTCGAACTCCGACTCGGTCTTGCTGGAGCCGCTGGTGATCTCGACCTTGACCGGGCCGACCCGCTGGTAGCGGCCTTCGGCGAACAGCGAGACCTTCGGCGACACCTCGACGCTGGCGCCGGCGATGGCTTGCAGGGTCAGGGCGTCGCCCCGGTCGTCCAGGATGCCGTCGTCGATCTTCACCGAAGCCACGCCGATGCCGGCGCCCAGATAGGGCTTCACCTTGCCCTTCACGGGAAAGTCGTAATAGGCGTTGATGTCCACGCTGACGACCTGGGCCTTGCCGCCGTCCCAGGTCAGATGCAGCGTCCCACCGCTATAGGTGGTTTCCAGCTTCTGGCTGCGATAGCCCCCGGCCAGTTCGGCGCGCCAGTTCGGACCCAGCGACGCGCCCCAGGCGACGACGCCCTGAGCGCCGGCGTCGGCCTCGGAAGCCACCGTCGGGCCCGCGTAATTGTAGTCGAAATCGGTGCTGCCGATGACGCCGCCGGCGATCGAGATGTACTGGCTGGGCTGAGCGGCCGGAGCCTTGGCGGCGGGCTTGGTCTCTTGCGCCGAAGCGACGCCGGCCAGGGCGAAGGCGGCCACGGCCGTGGTGATGAACAAACGCATGAAGAGAAATCCCCCAGAGGATACACGCCCGAGTTGGGCGACGTCGGCGATAGGGGGTGCGCGCGGGCTCGTAAACCGAAGCTTCGCCAAGCTTGGCCGTTTGTCGTCGAGTATTGCAGCAACGCAACATATGATTGCGTAGCGATCATTCACTCCCTCATTCAGGGAGCGCGAGACGCCGCAGGGGCGCGTATTCGGTGCGGGAAGGATCGGGCGAGGCTCTGGCGAATGCTCGCCGAACCCGCCCTAGCCGTGCAGCCAGCCCAGGCGCTGGGGGGTGATGTCCTTGCCCTTGAACAGGGCCGCGACCCCCTCGCCTTCCACGAACTCGCCAATGTCGCGCACCGGCAGGCCGGCGGCGAAGGCGGCGGCCTGGAAGGCGGCGACGTCGGCGGGGGGGATGGCGCAGACGATCTCGTAGTCGTCGCCGCCCGAGGCCAGGGACATGCGGGCTTCGCCGCGCTCGGGCTGGGCTTCCAGCCAGGCGCGAGCGCCGGTCGACAGCGGCAGCCGGTCGAGATCGACCTTGACCTGCAGGCCGCTGGCCTTGGCGATGTGGCCGGCGTCGGCCAGCAGGCCGTCGGAGACGTCGGCGGCGGCGTGGGCGTACTGGCGCAGGGCCTCGCGCAAGGCCAGGCGCGGCGCGGGGGTGCGGTAACGGCGAACGAGGCCGCCGTCGGGATCCTCGACCTCGCCCCAGTGGGCCAGCAGGCCCAGCCAGCCGTCGCCGATGCTGCCGCTGACCACGAGCCGGTCGCCGGCCTGGGCGCCGCGGCGCAGGACGGCCGCGCCTTGCGGAACCCAGCCCAGCAGGGTGGCCGAGACGACCAGCGCGCCGGAGGTGGTGACGGTGTCGCCGCCCAGCAGGTTGATCCCGAAGGCCTGGCCGTCTTCGGCCAGACCGCGGGCGAAGGTCTCGCGATCCTCGACCGTCGTGCCCGAGGGCCAGCCGACGGCCAGGAAATAGCCGTAGGGCTCGGCGCCCTTGGCGGCGAGGTCGGAAAGATTGGTGCGCAGCAGGCGCCTGGCGACGATGTCGAGCTCTTCACCGGCCAGGAAGTGCACGCCGGCGACCATGGCGTCCTTGGTGATCACCAGGTCGTAGCCGGGACGCGACGGCAGCACCGCCGCGTCGTCCAGCAGGTCGAGCGCTACGGGGTCGCCGTTGGTCAGCGGCCGCAGGAATTTCTCGATCAGCTCGAACTCGTCCGGACCGGCGGGCGCGGCCGCCGGCGGGACGTCGTCGAACCACGACTCGTCGTCCTCCGCCGCCGTCGCCGGGGCGGGATCGTCGAACCAGTCGTCGTCAGACTCGGGCGTCACGCGCGATGGCGTCCAGGGCGCCGTTGATGAAGCCGGCTTCCGGCCCTTCGAAGAACGACTTGGCGATCTCGACATATTCGTCGATCACCACCTCGGTCGGAACGTCCGGGCGGTTCATCAGCTCGTAGGCGCCGGCGCGCAGCACGGCGCGGGCGGTGGCGTCGAGACGCTCCAGCTTCCAGCCCGAGGCCAGGCGGCGCACGATGGCCGGGTCGATGGCGGCCTGCTTGGAGACCACGCCCTTCACCAGGTCGGCGAAGAAGGTCTCGTCGGCCTGGGCCAGTTGGGCGCCTTCGCTGTCCTCGACGGCGCGGTCGAAGCGGTGTTCGGAGAACTCGCGCACGACGGCGTCAACGCCGGCGCCGGAGACTTCCATCTGATAGAGGGCCTGCACGGCCGCCAGACGCGAGACGGAACGAGGCTGGATGCGCTTGCTCATCGCGCTTGTCCTGACAGCTGACGCTTCAATCCCACGATCTCCAGGCATTCCCGAGCGGCTTGGCCCCCGCGGTCGCCTTGTGACAGGCGGGCGCGATTCCAAGCCTGATCCTCGTCGTCAACCGTCAACACGCCGTAACCAATGGCCAACCTTTTTCCGACGGCCAGGTCCTGGAGGCCGCGGGCGGTCTCGTTGCTGATGATCTCGAAGTGGTAGGTCTCGCCGCGGATGACCGCGCCGAGGGCGATGTAGCCGTCGTAGCGCACGCCCGACGGGCCCTTGCCGGCCTCCTCGGCGATGGCGATGGCGGCGGGGATCTGCAGGGCGTCAGACACGGTGACGACGTCGTATTCGGCGCCCTGGGCCTCGACCGCCTGCACCGCGCCGGCCAGCAGCGCGTCGGAAAGGCCCGAATAACGGCGCCCCTCGACGATCAGCAGACGAATCCTGTCTTCCACCATATGCCTCTGAACTCCTGGGCGGACGGGAGGCCTCGATGGGCCGTCTCGCGCCGACCCGAAAAATCGAATCGTAGAATGCGCCTATAGCTCGTCTTCGGCGACGTCGCTCAAGCCTTCTTCGCCCAAAAACTTCGCGAAATCGCTGGTTTCCCGGAAATCGCGGTAGACCGAGGCGTAGCGCACATAGGCCACGTCATCGAGCGCCTTGAGGGCGGTCATCACCATCTCGCCGACGGCCGACGACGGCAGCTCGGTCTCGCCCTGGCTTTCCAGCCGGCGGACGATGCCGTTGACCATCCGCTCGACCCGCTCGCCCTCGATCGGCCGCTTGCGGGTGGCCAGCGAGATCGAACGCATCAGCTTGTCACGGTCGAACGGCGAGCGACGGCCCGACCGCTTGACGATGATCAGCTCACGGAGCTGGACGCGCTCGAAGGTGGTGAAGCGGCCGGCGCACTCCGGGCAGAGGCGACGGCGACGGATGGCCGCGCCGTCTTCCGACGGGCGGCTGTCCTTCACCTGGCTTTCGGCGTGGCCGCAGAATGGGCAGCGCATGATCTTGGGCCCTCCCCTGCGGCCTCAACCCATTAGTTGTAGATCGGGAAGCGGGCCGTCAAGGCCAGCACTTCCTCGCGGACCTTGGCTTCGACGGCCGCGTTGCCGTCGGCGCCGTTGGCGGCCAGACCGTTGACCACTTCGCCGATCAGCTCGCCCACGCGGGTGAACTCGGCTTCCTTGAAGCCGCGGGTCGTGCCGGCCGGGGTGCCCAGGCGGATGCCCGAGGTGATCGTGAACGGCGCGGTGTCGAACGGCACGCCGTTCTTGTTGCAGGTCATGTGGGCGCGCTCGAGGCTGTGCTCGGCGTCGCGGCCGGTCACGCCCTTGGGACGCAGGTCGACCAGCATCAGGTGGCTGTCGGTGCCGCCCGAGACGATGTTGACGCCCGACTTACCCAGCGCTTCGGCCAGGGCCTTGGCGTTGGCGATGATCTGCGCGGCGTATTCCTTGAACGAAGGCTGCAGCGCTTCGCCGAAGGCCACGGCCTTGGCGGCGATGACGTGCTCGAGCGGACCGCCCTGCAGGCCGGGGAACACGGCCGAATTGACCTTCTTGATGATGGCTTCGTCGTTGGTCAGCACCATGCCGCCGCGCGGGCCGCGCAGGGTCTTGTGGGTGGTGGTGGTTACGACGTGGGCGTGCGGGACCGGGCTGGGGAACACGCCGCCGGCCACCAGGCCCGCGAAGTGGGCCATGTCGACCATCAGATAGGCGCCGACCGAGTCAGCGATCTCGCGGAAGCGGGCGAAGTCGATCTCGCGGCTGTAGGCCGAACCGCCGGCGATGATCAGCTTGGGCTTCTCGCGCTGGGCGACCTCGGCGACGTTGTCGTAGTCGATCAGCTGGTCCTGCTGGCGCACGGTGTAGGACACCGGCTTGAACCACTTGCCCGACTGGTTGGCGGGCGAGCCGTGGGTCAGGTGGCCGCCGGCGGCCAGGTCCATGCCCATGAAGGTGTCGCCCGGCTGCAGCAGCGACATGAACACCGACTGATTGGCCTGCGAGCCCGAGTGCGGCTGGACGTTGGCGAAGGCCGCGCCGAACAGCTGCTTGGCGCGCTCGATGGCGATGGTCTCGATCTCGTCGACCCATTCGCAGCCGCCGTAGTAGCGCTTGCCCGGATAGCCCTCGGCGTACTTGTTGGTCAGGATCGAGCCCTGGGCTTCGAGCACCGCCTTGGAGACGATGTTTTCCGAGGCGATCAGCTCGATCTGGTTCTGCTGACGACCCAGCTCCCGGCCAATGCGATCGAAGATGTCGCGGTCGGCGGTCGCGAGATCGGCGCCGAAGAACTTGGTCAGGTCGGTGGAAGTCGTCATCGGGCGCTCCTTGGGGCAGAGGCGGGGGTGCGGGCAGCGGGCTTCTAGGCGACGCGCTCCCGCGGGCGGGAGTCGACGGGGCTCTCTTTAACTCCCTTCGCGCCGCGATCAATCACGGAACCGTCGCAGTAACCATGCGTTGCTCACGAACCCGGCCGGGTGTTGCCGCCAAGCCGGGTGTTTTTGAGTGCAACGAACAGAACGGGCGGGATGCGTATGGCGGTTTCACACGGCGAAACGGGACCGGAACTGACGGACGAGCCCGACCTGCTGGCGCTGAGCGCCGGGATCGTCGCGGCCTATGTGGGGCAGAACAAGGTCTCCCACACCGCGGTGCCCGACCTGATCCGCACCGTGCACGGCGCGCTCCAGACCCTGGGCGGCGAGCCCGTCGCGGCCAGGCCGACCGAGAAGGCCAAGCCTGCCGTGCCGGTCTCGCGCTCGGTGCAGCACGACTACATCGTCTGCCTGGAAGACGGGAAGAAACTCAAGATGCTGAAGCGCTACCTGCGCTCGCACTACGACATGAGCCCCGAGGACTACCGCCGCAAATGGGGCCTGCCCTCGGACTATCCCATGGTCGCCCCGGCCTACGCCGCCCGCCGCTCGGACTTCGCCAAGCAGATCGGGCTGGGCAAGGGCGTGCGCCGGAGGGCGTAGTCGCCCTCCCCTTCCTCACGCTTCGGAGAAGATGTCGCGCTTCTTGAACGAGGCGGTCATGAACCGGCCCATGGCCTTGGGCATGGTCAGCCAGCGCACCGGCGCGGCCGTGGCCTCTCCCTTCAGCACGCCGTCGGCGATGTAGGGGGCGACGGTTTCGACGCGGTCGCCGAGGATGTTGTAGAGCTTGATCGAGCGCTCGCGATCGGCGTCGGTGGCGTCCTTCATCTCGGCCTGCAGCAGGTCGGTGGCGACGATGCCCGGGCTGATCGTGCCGATGCGCACGCTGGTGCCGTCCAGCTCCTTGCCCATCGACTTGGTGAAATAGGACACCGCCCGCTTGGTGGCGCCGTACAGCGTCAGGCCCGAGGCGGTCATGCCGTCGCTGCCGAAGCCCTCGAAATTGTAGATCGCCCCGCCGCCGGGCTGGACCAGCATGCGGGTCATGGCCAGCTTGGTGGCCTTGATCACGCCCAGCAGGTTGGTGGCGACGATGGCGTCGATGTCGACCTCTTCCACCTGGTCGAGGCGCACGCGCGGCGACACCGAGCCGGCGTTGTTGATCCAGATGTCGACCGCGCCGAACCGCTCGACGGCCGTGTTCCACAGCGCTTCCAGGTCGGCGACCTTGCTGACGTCGCAGGCCTGGGCGGCGACGGCGCCGCCGGTGGCTTCCAGCTTGGCCAGGGACTCGGCGAGGACGGTCGGGTTGCGGCCCGAGATCACCACCTGGCAGCCCCGCTCGAGGAAGGCTTCCGCCAGGCCGTAGCCGATGCCGCGGCTGCTGCCGGTGATCACGATGGTCTTCACGGTGCGACTCTCTTCTAGCGCAGGACGCCGCATCCAGCCTCAAGCCGGACGCTCTTGCAGCCGCCTCGTGGCGGGAAACCGACACGCGGAGAGGCTAGACCGCCGCTTCCCGCTCCAGCCAGGCCAGCGCTTCCGATCGCGCCCAGGCGATGCGGGGCGCCAGATCGGCGATGGCGTCGTCGTCGAGCCCGGCCAGCAGGCCCCGCGCCTCGCCCAGGGCGGCGAGGTCCGCCGGCGCGTCGCCTAGATAGGCGTCAGGCAGCTCGTGCTGGTGGAAGGCGATGTCGGCCAGGACGGCGGCGACGAGATCGAGCCGCGCGGGCGCGAACAGCGGATCGCGCTCCAGCGCCTCGCGCAGGAAGGGCTGCGGCGGCGCGTGCCAGGTCGAGCCGCCGCTCGACAGCCGCGCCAGCCAGACCAACGGCCAGGGATCGGCGGACTTGGCGCTCGCCCATTCCTCCAGGGTCGGGCGGACGAGCAGGCGAAACAGCGGAACCGGCAGCACGGCCTCGGGCTGGCCGCGATAGGCCATGCGCTTCTCGCCGATCCAGACGACCAGGGCCACGCGCTGCGCCAGCGGCCAGGTCACGGCGCCGGCCATGAAGACGTCGAGAGCCTCCAGCGCCTCGCGGCGCTGACCCTGGTGGCGAAAGCGGAAGTAGTCGGGCAGCCCTAACCAGCCGGGATGCTCGGACGCATCCTCGGCCAGCTCGCGCAGGTAACCGAGATCGAAACCCAAGGCGGAGTTTTAGGCCGCGTGGCCGCCCATGCGGGCGACGTTGCAGTGCGCCCACAGCTTTTCCATCGCCCCGACCAGCTTGCGCATCATGTCGTCGGTGTGGAACGGCGTGGGCGTGAAGCGCAGGCGCTCGGTGCCGCGCGGCACGGTCGGATAGTTGATCGGCTGCACATAGACGCCGTGATCGGCCAGCAGCATGTCGCTGATCAGCTTGGTGTGGACCGGATCGCCGACCAGCACCGGCACGATGTGGCTGTCGTTTTCCATGACCGGCAGGCCGGCGTCCTGGAACATCTTCTTCAGGGTGCGGGCGCGCTCCTGGTGAGCGTCGCGCACTTCGGGATGTTGCTTGAGCCACTTGACGCTGGCCAGCGCCCCGGCGGTCAGGGCCGGCGGCAGCGAGGTGGTGAAGATGAAGCCCGAGGCCATCAGGCGCACGGCGTCGATCACCTCGGCGTCGCCGGTGATGTAGCCGCCCATGACGCCGAACGCCTTGCCCAGCGTGCCTTCGATGATGTCGATCTGGTCCATGACGCCGTCGCGCTCGGCGACGCCGCCGCCGCGCGGGCCGTACATGCCGACCGCGTGGACCTCGTCCAGATAGGTCATGGCGCCGTACTTCTTGGCCAGGGCGGCCGTGGCGCCGATGTCGGCGATGTCGCCGTCCATCGAATAGACGCTCTCGAAGGCCACCAGCTTGGGCGCGTCGGCCGGGGCGGCCGCCAGCAGCTCTTCAAGATGGGCCAGGTCGTTGTGACGGAAGATGTGACGCGGGCCGCCGCCGTTGCGGATGCCGGCGATCATCGAGGCGTGGTTCTGGGCGTCGGAGAAGATGATCAGGCCCGGCAGGATCTTCTGCAGGACGCTGAGGGTGGCTTCGTTGGAGACGTAGCCCGAGGTGAACAGCAGCGCGGCTTCCTTGCCGTGCAGGTCGGCCAGCTCGGCTTCCAGCTCCACGTGGTGGTGGTTGGTGCCCGAGATGTTGCGGGTGCCGCCCGAGCCCGAGCCGTGCTCGTCGATCGCCTGGTGCATGGCGTCCAGCACGACGGGGTTCTGGCCCTGGCCGAGATAGTCGTTCGAGCACCAGACCACGACTTCGCTCTCGCCGCCGTCGGCGCGAGTCCAGGTCGCGCGCGGGAAGGCGCCGCGATGGCGCTTCAGGTCGGCGAACACCCGGTAGCGGCCTTCGTTGCGGATCTGGGAGACAGCAGCGGTGAACGCGGCTTTGTAGTCCATGCTCGTATCTTCCCCCCGGACCGAGGCCCGGCGGTCCTTGTTCTTCTAGCCCGGCTTTTCGCACCGCGCCGACGTAGTGTCCACCTAAGGGCCTCTACCTACAAATTGGAATTAGGCTTGGTGTCGCATCGATTGGTTCTATGAGCGGCGGACTCAACCCTGCCTTGTTCAGGCAAGCTCCGCAAGACGTCCGCGCAACAGTTGCAGCACGGCCGAGAAGTCCTTGCCGCCGAAGCCGTTGGCGTCGAACAGGGCGTAGAGCGCCTCGGCCTGGGCGCCCATGGGCGTGCTGGCCCCGGCCCGGGCGGCGGCTTCCTGGGCGAGCTTGAGGTCCTTGAGCATCATCGCCGTGGCGAATCCGCCCTCGTAGCCGCGGTCGGCCGGCGTGGCGGGGCCAACGCCCGGCACCGGGCAATAGGTCGAGACCGACCAGCACTGGCCCGACGACTGGCTGGCGATCTCGAAGAAGCGGTCGGCGGCCAAACCGAGCTTCTCGGCCAGGGCGAAGGCCTCGCAGGTTCCCAGCATCGAGACGCCCAGCAGCATGTTGTTGCAGATCTTGGCCGCCTGCCCGGCCCCGTGGCCGCCGGCGTGGATCACCGCCCGCGCCATCGGCTTCAGCGCGGCCTCGACGGCGGCGAAGTCGGCGTCGTCGCAGCCGACCATGAAGGCGAGACTCCCTGCCTCGGCGGCCATGATCCCACCGGACACCGGCGCGTCGGCGAAGCGGAAACCGGCCGCCCTCGCGTTCTGGGCAACAGCGCGGGCGCTGTCGACGTCGATGGTGGAGCAGTCGATCAGCAGGGCCGACTTCGGCGCATGGGCCAGCACCTGCTCGCCGTAGACAGAACGGACGTGGGGGCCCGCCGGCAGCATGGTGATGACGATCTCCGCGTCCTTCACCGCATCGGCGATCGACTCGGCGGCCGCGCAGCCCGCGCCGACCGCGCGCTCCAGCGCCTTGGCCGACAGGTCGAACGCCGCCACGGCGTGGCCGGCCCTGGCCTGGTTGGCGGCCATGCCGCCGCCCATGTTGCCCAGGCCGATGAAGGCGATCCTGGTCATCGCTACGCTCCCTAAATGCGAACCGCGCCTACGTGGGCGCGGTCCTTGTCGTTGCAGTCCGGTGGCGGGGGCGCTTAACGCGCCCCGGCCGGCTTGCGGAACTTGTAGATGAACTGGTCGGTCTTGCCGCGGATCGACGGGTCGAACACCGAGACGTTGCGCTTGTCGGCGGCGTCGCGCAGCACGCGGCTCTCGCCTTCGAACACGAAGCCGGCGGCGGTGACCTCGGCCTTCACGGTCTCGGGGTCGATGCGGTGCAGCTTCTCGGAGTCGCGCAGGCCCGTGCCCGGCTGGGCCGAGTGGTCGAGCACCAGGTAGACGCCGCCCGGCTTCAGGGCCTGGAAGATCTTGCGGTTCACGACCGACAGGTCGGCCGGCCCCATCAGCGGGGTATGCATGTCGTGATAGTTCTGGGCCGTGAACACCAGGTCCAGCTTCTCGGGCGCGCTGAAGTTGGGCAGGGTGTTGAGGATCACCGACACGTTCTTGTAGGCCGGATCGGCGGCGATGGCGTTCACCGCCGGCTCGCGCTTGGCCAGCTTGGTCAGCTCGTCCGGCACATAGGCGTAGACGTGGCCGCGCGGGCCGACGGCCCGCGACAGGATGCGGGTGAAGTAGCCGCCGCCCGGGATCAGGTCGGCCACCTTGGCGCCGGTGCGCACGCCGGCGAAGGCCAGCACCTGGGCCGGCAGGCGGTCGGCGTCGCGCTTGCTGTCGGCCTCGGGGCGCAGCGGGTTCTCGACCGCGGCGATGATGTTGGCCGGAATGGCGACCGGAGCGTCGGCCGGAGGCGGCGGCGGCGGCTCGACCGGTCCCATCGGGGTCGTGGCGCAGGCGGTCAGGGCGAGCGCGGCGACGAGGCTGAGAAGCGGCTTACGCATGGTCTTCCTTCCGGAGGGTCTTCTTAGTTGCGCGCAAGCTAGCGACGCGAACCGCCACCGGCAATGCCGTTGGGGCATCTCCCGACGCCGAACGCCGTCAGGCGTCGGCCAGGGGCGTCCACTCCTCGTCGGCCGGCAGCGGGGCGAAGATCGCCTGGATATCGGCGTCATTCACCGCCTCGACCGTCGGCGGGTCCCAGCGGGGGGCGTTGTCCTTGTCGACGATCACCGCCCGCACGCCCTCGATGAAGTCGTGGCGGCGCACGACGCGCGAGCCGATCCGGTACTCCATAGCCATGTGCTCGGCGAAGTCGGTCATGGCCTCGCCGCGCTTCAGCTGCTCGAAGGCGACCTTCAGGGTCTGAGGCGACTTGGTCTTCAGCACCGCCAGCTGGGCCTTGCCCCAGTCGCTGGAGTCGGCCTCGAGGAACTCGAAGATCTGCTCGACGCTGTCGCCGACGAACAGGCGGTTGAGGTCCTGCTCGAAGCCGACCAGCGGCGCCTTGCCGGCGTCGGCGCGGTACATGCGCAGGGTCTCGTCGATGCGGCGGTGGTCGGCCAGGACGGCCTTCTTCAGCCCCTCGACCGCGCCGAACTCGACGAAGTGGGTGGCGATCCCCAAGCGCATGCAGTCCGCGCCCTTGATCCGCGCTCCCGTGAGCGCCAGCCACAGCCCCGCCTTGCCCGGCAGGCGCGGCAGGTACCAGCCGCCGCCGACGTCGGGGAACAGGCCGATGCCGGTCTCGGGCATGGCGAAGGTCGTGCGCTCGGTGGCGATCCGGTAGTGGGCCGGCATCGAAATGCCCACGCCGCCACCCATGACCACGCCGTCCATGATCGCCACCACGGGGCGGTCGTAGTGGAACAGCAGGTGGTTCAGCCGGTACTCGGTGTGGAAGAACTTGCGCGCCTCGACGCCGTCGCCGGCCCCGCTCTCGGCGAGCATGCGGATGTCGCCGCCGGCGCAGAAGCCGCGCTCGCCGGCGTGGTCGATCATGACCATGTCGATCTCGGGATCGGCCTGCCAGTCCAGCAGAGCCTGGATCATCGTCTCGCACATCGACAGCGTCAGGGCGTGCAGCGCCTGGGGCCGGTTCAGCGTGATCCGGCCCACGTTCTTCTTGGCGCGGATCAGGACTTCAGGGGCCTGCTTGGGGGGAGCGTCGGTCATCTGGGATCTCAGGCGAATTCGGGGTCTTCGACGGGGGCGCAGTCGAAGCGGTCGATCTGGCCGGCCATCAGGCGATAGACCGCGTCCTGCGGCACCTCCTGGGCCAGGGTGTCGGCGCGCGACAGGCCGGCATAGGCGCCGCGCAGCAACCGGCCGGCGACGCCGTGGCTGACGACGATCAGCCGGCGCTGGCCTTCCGGAGCCTGCTCGGCCAGCCAGCCGGCGACGCGGGCGGTGACGTCCTCGAAGGTCTCGCCGCCGGGCGCGCGGAAGGCCCATTCATAGCTGGCGAACAGCTCCGGGTTATCGCGGCGAATGTCCTCGCGCAGCCGGCCCGACCAGTCGCCGACGCTGATCTCCAGCAGGCGATCGTCGAAGCTCAGCGAAAGGCCCGTGCGCTCGGCGATGGCCTCGGCGGTATTGCGCGCCCTGCGCAGCGGGCTGGCGACGATCCGCCAGGCGTCAGAAGGCTCGCGCGCGACCAGGTCGGCCAAGAGGTCGCCCATGGCCCGCGCCTGGGCGCGGCCGAGCGCGGTCAGGTCGGACTCGGTCTGCCCCTGGAAGCGGCCTTCTCGGTTGAACTCGGTCTGGCCATGGCGGCAGAGATAGATCACTTGGCTTCGAACCTGGCTTTACGCGCCGCGACGTCTTCGGCGAACAGGTCCATGTAGGGCAAACCCAGGTCGTCGTCCTCTTCGAACCAGTAGGTCGGGATGTCGCCGTCCAGAAGCTCGGCCGCGACCAGTTGCAAGGCCAGCGTCAGCGCCTGCGCCGAGTCGACGCCGCCCGCCCTCAGCTTACGAACCTCACCATCCGCCGTCGTCATGGTCGCATGGCAGAGCCAACTGGAGCCCCAAGGCTGCGGCGTGAACCACCGGCAGAGCAGCGGCTGCGGCACGCCGTCGACCATGATCTGGTAGGTCCGCTCGCAGGCGACGCCCGCCTCCAGCGGCGGGCCGTCCACCTCGTCGATCATGAGAGGATCGGCAGGCGCTTCATCATTGGACATCGCGCTTCAGGTCTTCCTGGTCAGTTGATCGCCGGACCCTATCGCATCCTCACTGCCGGAACATCTCGCGGGCGATGATCACCCGCATGATCTCGTTGGTGCCTTCGAGGATCTGGTGCACCCGCAGGTCGCGGACGATGCGCTCCAGCGGATAGTCCTGCAGGTAGCCGTAGCCGCCGTGCAGTTGCAGGGCGTCGTTGGCGACCTGGAAGCCGGCGTCGGTGGCGAAGCGCTTGGCCATGGCGCACAGCTTGGTGGCCTGCGGGTCCTTGTTGTCGAGCGCGTGGGCGGCGCGGCGCACAATCAGGCGGGCAGCCTCCAGCTCGGTGGCCATGTCGGCGAGCTTGAACTGCAGGGCCTGGAAGTCCTTCAACGGCCGGCCGAACTGGTTGCGGGTCTCCAGATAGGCCTTGGCGGTGTCGAGGGCGAACTGGGCGCCGCCCAGCGAGCAGGAGGCGATGTTCAGACGCCCGCCATCCAGGCCCATCATCGCGAAGCGGAAGCCCTCGCCCTCCCCGCCGATGCGGTTCTCGACAGGCACACGGCAGTCGTCGAAATTGACCTGGGCGGTGGGCTGGGCGTTCCAGCCCATCTTGCGCTCGTTGGCCCCGAACGACAGGCCCGGCGT
Source organism: Caulobacter sp. GW821-FHT10C03 (assembly GCF_059415485.1). NCBI lineage: Bacteria > Pseudomonadati > Pseudomonadota > Alphaproteobacteria > Caulobacterales > Caulobacteraceae > Caulobacter > Caulobacter sp. GW821-FHT10C03. The sequence continues at coordinate 38,140 of NZ_JBWKNI010000005.1, forward strand.
TCCCTTCTCGACCACGAAGGCCGAGACGCCCTTGGGACCTTCGCCGCCGGTGCGGGCCATGACCACATAGATGTCCGACACCCCGCCGCCCGAGATGAAGGCCTTGCCGCCGTTCAGCACATAGTGGTCGCCGTCCAGGCGCGCCGTGGTGCGCATGCCCGCCGCGTCGGAGCCCGAGCCCGGCTCGGTCAGGCAGTAGCTGGCGATCAGCTCCATGGTGGTCAGGCGCGGCAGGTAACGTCGGCGCAGATCGTCCGAGCCGAAGCGGTCGATCATCCACGAGGCCATGTTGTGGATGGTGAGGTACGCCGCCGTCGGCACGTCGCCGTAGCTGAGGGCCTCGAAGATGATCGAGGCGTCGAGGCGCGAAAGGCCGCTGCCGCCGAGGTCGTCCTGCACGTAGATGCCGGCGAAACCCAGCGCGGCGGCCTCGCGCAGCACGTCGATCGGGAAGTGCTTGTGCTCGTCCCACTGCGCCGAATGCGGGGCAAGGCGTTCCGCGGCGAAGCCGGAGGCCATCTCCTGGATGGCGCGTTGATCGTCGTTCAGCGCGAAATCCATGCGCCGTTTCCTCCCATGCGGGGCAGATCCGCCCTCATCGTCTTGGCCGCTGACGTGCCCCGCCCGGCGGAGTGTGTCAATCATATCTCAGTTGGCGAATATGAATGCGGCGCCGCAGCGAAATCGGGTGCGAAACGTCGCACCTCCCTTGATCCGGAACCCTCTCGGTATCAGATCGTCGCTGTCGGAGGCGTCGTCTCGGTTCCATGCAAAAGTTCATTACCGCTTTGGCCGCGGTCGCGGCCCTGTTCACGTTTGTGTCCGCGCCGGCTCACGCCGAGAATCTGGGCGTCTGGCGCAATCCCAAGGACAACATCCGCCTGCACATCACCGACTGCGGCAAGAGCATGTGCGGCTGGGTTGTCTACGCCAGCCGCAAGGCCGAGGCGGACGCCAAGAAGAGCGGCTACGACACCCTGGTCGGCCAGCAGGTGCTGCGCGACTTCGCGCCCACCGGCAACGGCAACATGCGGGGCCGCGTCTTTGTTCCGACGCTGAAGGTGACGCTGAACGGCACGGCCGAGTTCATCGACGCCCGCACCATGCGCGCCAAGGGCTGCGTCCTGGGCGGCCTCTTCTGCAAGTCGCAGGTCTGGACCCGCGTCGACGGCGTCCAGCAGGCCAGCGTCACGACCAAGACCGAGTAGTCCGCATTCGCCGCGCAAGGCCCCTTAAGGGCCTTCCGGCCTTGCCTACCGGGACAACGCGCGCGAAACCCTTCGCATGACCGTTCCTCCTCTCGCCCCCTACCCCGCCTCGCGCCTGCGCCGCCTGCGTCAGGCCGACTGGACCCGTCGTCTCGTCCGCGAGACCGAGGTCAGGCCGTCCGACCTGATCTGGTCGATGGTGGTGCATGAGGGCGAAGGAACCGTGCCGGTCGCTTCGATGCCGGGCGTCGAGCGACTGAGCGTCAAGGAGGCCGCCAAGGCCGCCGTCCGCGCCCGCGACCTCGGCATTCCCGCCATCGCCATCTTCCCGCACATCGATCCGTCGCGGAAGGACGCTACCGGCTCGATCGCCGCCGATCCGGACGGGGTGATCCCCCGCGCGGTCAAGGCCATGAAGGACGCCGCCCCCGAGGTCGGGATCATGTGCGACGTGGCCCTGGATCCCTTCACCGACCACGGCCACGACGGCGTGGTCGAGGGCGGCAAGATCCTCAACGACGCCACCATCGAGCGCCTGATCGAGCAGGGCCTGATGCAGGCCGCCGCCGGCGCCGACATCCTGGCCCCTTCGGACATGATGGACGGCCGCATCGGCCGCCTGCGCGGGGCGCTGGAGGGTCGCGGCCATCACGACACCCTGATCATGTCGTACGCCGCCAAGTACGCTTCGGCGTTCTACGGCCCGTACCGCGACGCCATCGGCTCGGCCAAGCTCTCGGCTGGCCAGGGCGACAAGAAGACCTACCAGATGGATCCCTCCAACACGGAAGAGGCCATCCGCGAGGTCGCGCTCGACATCGCCGAGGGCGCCGACATGGTCATGGTCAAGCCGGGCCTGCCCTATCTCGACATCCTGCGCCGCCTCGTCGACGAGTTCCGCATGCCAACCTACGCCTTCCAGGTGTCGGGCGAGTACGCGATGATCAAGGCCGCCGGGGCCAACGGCTGGATCGACGAGGAGCGCGCCATCCTCGAAAGCCTGGCCGCCTTCAAGCGGGCCGGCGCGGCCGGCATCATCACCTACTTCGCCCCCTGGGCGGCGCAGAAGCTGGGCTGATATGACCGCTCCGAGGACCGCCTTCGCACCGGGACGGTTCTATGGCGCGCCGACGGTCGAGCGTCAGCTGCCGGGCGTGCGGCTCGCGCACCTGGCGGCCACCACCAGCGCCGAGCACGTGCACGAGCACAGCCACGACGACGCCCACTTCGTGCTGGCCACCCACGGCCGCTACGAGACCACGGCCTGGGGCCCCGCCACCGAGGGTCCGGTGCTGGTCTACAATCCGCCGGGCGTCGTCCATCGCGACCGCTTCGTCGACAAGGGCGGTTACTTCCTGGCCGTCAGCTTCGGGGCGGGCAACTGGCGGGGACTGGCCGACGGCCGGGCGGCGATCGACGCCCTGCGGCTGACCGGTCCGGTCGCCCGCCGCGCCGCCCTGCGCCTGACCCGCTCGCTGCTGTCGGCCGACGCCGAGGCGCTGTCGCTGGAGGCCCTGAGCCTGGAACTGGCGGCCGAGGCCCTGGCCCCTGCGCGCGACAGCGACCATCCCCCGCCCTGGCTGGCCCTGGCCGAGACCTTCCTGGCCGACGCCTTCGACCAGCCGATCGGCGTGGCCGACCTGGCCCGCGTCGCCGGGGTGCATCCCGTCCACCTGGCGCGCGGCTATCGCCGCTGGCTGGGCGCCGCGCCGGGCGAGCGGCTGCGCACGCGACGGCTGGAACGGGCGGCCGACCTTTTGATGCAGGGCCGCGTCTCCATCGGCGAGATCGCCCTCAGCGCGGGGTTCTGCGACCAGAGCCACCTCAATCGCCAGTTCCGCCTGGCCTATGGCGTGACGCCCGGCGAGTTCGCGCGGCTGTGCGGGCGCCGGTCGGATGTTTCATGCGTCCAAGACGAGACCCCGACGCTCGCCTAAAGCTTGGGCGTGCAAGTCGGAGTCGCTTTGTCGTGAAACGCTTTCTGTTCGTCGCCGCCCTGGCGCTGGCCCCGCTTTCGTATGCTCACGCCGCCCCGGACTGGGCGAGCACCACGCCGGCCGCCGAGGGGATGTCGGCCGAAAAGCTGGAGGCCATGTCGGCGGCCATCAAGGCCGGCCAGTTCCAGAAGATCACCAGCGTGCTGATCGCCCGCCACGGCAAGCTGGTGTTCGAGGCCTATTACGACGATGCCCAGCCCGAGGGAGGTGCGGACGGCCGCCGCAACACCCGTTCGGCCACCAAGACCGTCACCGCCATGCTGGCCGGGGCCGCCATCGCCCGCGGCGCCATTCCGAACGTGGATGCGCCGATCAAACCCTACCTGAAGGGCCGCCCGCCGGCCGCCAATCCCGATCCGCGCAAGGACAAGGTCACGGTCGAGGACCTGATGACCATGAGCTCGATCGCCGAATGTGACGACGAGAACCAGTTCTCGCGCGGCAACGAGGAGCGGATGTACCTGATCGAGGACTGGGTCGGCTTCTATCTCGACCTGCCGGTGCGCGGCTTTCCGGAGTGGGCGCCCAAGCCCGAGGCCTCGCCCTACGGCCGGGCCTTCTCCTACTGCACGGCCGGCGTGACCACCCTGGGGGCCGTGGTGCAGGGCGCGGTCGGCAAGCCCCTGCCCGCCTTCGCCCGCGAAGCGCTGTTCGGGCCGCTGGGGATCGAGGGCGAGCGCTGGCAGATCTCGCCCCTGGGCCTGGCCCAGGGCGGCGGCGGGCTTGGCCTGCGCAGCCGCGACCTGCTGAAGCTGGGCCAGCTCTATCTCAATGGCGGCAAGTGGGACGGCAAGCAGGTGCTGCCGGCCTCATTCGTCGCCGCCGCCACCGCGCCGCACGCCAACGCCCGGCCGGACACCGACTACGGCTACCTGATCTGGCTGCAGACCTTTGCGGGCCACAAGGCCTGGGTGATGAACGGCTCGGGCGGCAACAAGGTCGCCATCGTGCCCGATCTCGACCTGGTCGCGGTGGTCACCACGGTCAATTTCGACGTCCGTCAGCCGCATGCGATCAGCGAAAAGCTGCTGGCCGAGCACGTGCTGGCGGCCGCTCAACCCTGACGCGCCGAATCTCCGAAGCGGCTATGCTGGGGGCCATGACCAAGGTCCTCGACATCGTCACCGCCGTGATCCGCGACGACGCCGGCGCCATGCTGCTGGTGCGCAAGCGCGGCACGGCGATCTTCATGAAGCCGGGCGGCAAGCGCGACCCCGGCGAGGACGACCTGACGGCCCTGGCCCGGGAACTCGACGAGGAACTGGGCTGCCGGCTGGTCTCGGCCAGCCTGCTGGGTCGCTTCTCGGCCCCGGCCGCCAACGAAGCCGGCTTCACGGTGCAGTCGGCGACCTATCTGGCCGTGGTCGAGGGCGACATCGCCGCCCAGGCCGAGATCGAGGAGCTGGCCTGGATCGACCCCGCCGCCCCGCCCGCCGGCCTGCCCCTGGCGCCGCTGCTGAAGGACGAAGTGATTCCGGCCCTGCTGGCCCTGGCCTGACAGCCGAGTTCAAACAGTTGCCGCGCGGCCGGCGGGCTAGCCGCTCACACCTAGCCCTGGCGCGCTTTGCCTGTGCTATAGGGCGGCCATGACGACGATCTACATCGACGCCGACGCCTGCCCCGTGAAGGACGAGACCTACAAGGTCGCGGCCCGCAACGGCCTGAAGACCTATGTCGTCTCCAACAGCTGGATCCGCGTTCCCGCCACCCCCGCCATCGAGCAGATCGTGGTCGACGCTGGCCCCGACGTCGCCGACGACTGGATCGCCGAGCGCGCGGGACCAGGCGACGTGGTGGTGACCAACGACATCCCCCTGGCCGACCGCGTGCTGAAGGCCGGCGGCGCGGCCATCGCGCCCAACGGCCGGGTGTTCACGAGCGACATGATCGGCTCGGCCCTGGCCTCCCGCTCGATCGGCGAGCACCTGCGCTCGATGGGCGAGGTCACCAGCGGCCCCAAGGCCTTCGGCCCGCAGGACCGCAGCAAGTTCCTCCAGGCCCTCGACCAAGCGGTCGTGAAGGCCCGCCGCGTGGTCCCGCGATGATCGAGATCACCTCCTGGCTGCGCATCGACGAGGACGAACTGGTCGAAAAGGCCGCCCGCGCCTCGGGCCCCGGCGGCCAGCACGTCAACAAGACCTCGACGGCGATCGAGCTGCGCTTCGACGTCGCCAACTCCCCGACCCTGACCGACGAGATCAAGGCCCGGCTGACGGCGCTGGGCGGCAGCCGCATGACCCAGGAGGGCGTGCTGGTGCTGTTCGCCCAGGGCCACCGCTCGCAGGAACTGAACCGCCAGGACGCCCGCGAGCGCCTGGTCGACCTGATCCGCCGCGCTACGGAAAAGCCGAAGCCGAGACGGCCGACCAAGCCGACCTATTCCAGCAAGCTCAAGCGCCTGGAGACCAAGACGAAGCGGTCAGGCGTGAAGTCGATGCGCGGCAAGGTGCGTCACGACGACTGACCGCGCGACACCCCGTCTAGTTGGGCCCGTCTAGTTGGGATCGACAACGCCCACGGCCAGGCGAGCACCGTTGACCTGCTGTTCGACAACGAACACCGCCTCGCCCTGGGTCAACAGGGTGAGTTGGCCATCGACGATGGTTCCGAAAAGATTGGCCAGCACGATATCGGCCGACCCCTGCCCCCCGTGCTGGATCATCGCATCCCAACCCATCATCTGATAGGTCACGCCGCCGGACTGCACGGCGATGCCCGTGGGGCCTTGCGCGTAATCCTGAATGTGCTCGGCGACCTGTTCGACGTTCATGTGATGGACCTCCCCTTAGCGGCCTCTAGCGGCCGGAGAGCTCCACCATGGAGCGCAATCACTTAATCGGAGATTGCGCTCCAGGCGTGATCGGCAGAGATCAGGCCATCGTCGGAATCGGCGGGCCGAACGAGAGGATCTCGTCTTTCCAGTCGGGTTCCGGGATCAGGCCGCCCAGCATCTTCTTCAGATAGAAGGCCAGGGCCGACTGCTCGTCGGCGCTCAGTTCCGAACAGGCTTCCTGGTGCAGGGGCGCGAGCTCGCTGCGGATCTGCTCCAACAGCGCCGCCCCCGTCTCGGTCAGGCGCACCACCACCTTGCGGCGGTCGTTCGGGGCGCCGCCGCGTTCGACCAAGCCGTCGCGGATCAGGCCGTCGATCGACCGGGTTAGCGTGGTGCGGTCCGCCGCCGAAAGCTTGGCCAGCCGCGTCATCGAACACTCGCCGAACCGGGCCAGCGACAGCATCGCCACCCATTTCGGAAACGACAGACCGTGACTCGCAACATGGTCGGCCGCCAAGGCGCGCCGATGCTGCTCGGTCTGATACATCAAATAGCTCAAATAGCTGGGCAGGGGCATGGATTGCCCCTCCCTCAGGTCATGCTGTGGCATGGTGTCCCCCCGCGCCGTGCGTCTTGATCTCACAACCTCTGCTGTTGCGCAATCGCCGCGAGGTCCCTAGCCAACGCAGCGTTCACCATCTTAGCAAACGCGGCCGTGAGAACCGCGTTCCGGATGATGTTAGCGGAACCGCCTGGCGGTCAGCGCCTGGGCGAAACGGGCGGGGCCGGAGGCGCGGGCGGGGCCGGCGGAGCAGGCATGCCCTGGATGATCGAGATCCGCGAACGGCTGCTGCGGCCGCAGGCCTTGATCGACAGCCCCGGCGGCAGGCGCGTGGCGGTGTCGCCGCAGGCCTCGTCGAGCTGGTCCTGCGTCAGGCCCTTGGCCCCGCTGAGATCGACGCCGAACAGGCGCACGCCCGAGAAGTCCGCGCCCTTGAAGTCCGCGCCCGTGAAGCTGCCGCCCCGCAGGTTGGAGGCCGTCAGCGAGGCGTTGCGGAACTGGGCGCGGTCGAACCGGCCGCCGGTGAGGTTGGAGCCGTTGATCTCGGCGTTGGAGAAGTCGGCGCCGCGGGCGTTGACCGAGGTCAGGTTGCTGCCGTGCATCTCGGAATTGGCCAGGCGCGCGTCGATCAGGCTGGCGGCCTCCAGATTGGCGCCGTGCAGCTCGGCCGAGGTTAGGTCGGCGCGGGCCAGGTTGGCGTTCTGGAAGTTGGCGGCGCTAGATTCCACGCCCGACAGGCGGGCCCCGGAGAAGTTGGCGTTCTGGAAATTGGCGCCGCGCATCTCGGCCCCGCGCAGGTCGGCGCGCGACAGGTCGGCGGACTGGAAGTTGGAGCCGAAGAACACCGCGCCGCGCAGATCCGCGCCGATCAGGTTGGCCTTGGCGAAGTTGGCGCCGGTGAACTTGGCGCCGGTCATCTTGCGGCCGGCCAGATCGCAGCTCACGCACATGCCACCGAGCGACACCAGGCGCGCCACGTCCTTGTCCTCGATCGAGGCCTTGGCCTGAGCCCGTCCGGCCAGGGTCGTCAGACCCATGACCAGGGCGGCGGCGAGCATGTTGCCCATTCGGGCCATCGGCGGTCTCCGTGCGGTCCAATAAGCGACCTTGCTGGTTACGGTTTGAGCCGCGGACCGCCGCAAGACCACTTAAATCGCGGTAATGACGGGGATTCGTCATCCCCGTCGCCCGCCGAACGCTTGTTCCATTGGGGAGACAAGCGCTCGCCGCGTCAAACCGCCACGCCCCCGAAATCCGCCTGACGGACCTCGGGCGGACCTGGAAGACGGACCCGGCAAACGGACCTCAGTAGAAGGTCACGTCGTCCAGTTCGAACCACAGCTTGGCGCCGGCCGGACGTTCGCCCTCGACGCCCACCTCGAAGAGGTCGGTTCCGGTCCAGGCCTTCTTCTCGGCCTTGCTCGAAGCCGGCGTGAAGGCCGAGAACGGCAGCGTCACCTTGGTCCATTGCGGACCGGCCTTGACCTTGGCCTGCCAGCGGCCGCCGGCGGTGTTGAAGCCCACCACATAGGTTCCGCCGTCGCCGCGCAGCGACAGCGACAGGCCCTTGAAGGCGCTGGCGTCCACCGGCGTCACCGAACCGCGGGTGAGCGGCAGCAGCACGCCGGCCGAGGCGTCGTCCTTGGTCGCCATGCGGGCGCCGACGCTCAGCACCTTGCCGCCGCCTTCGCGGTCGATGACCTGCGAGACCTCGAGGCTGCGGTCGCGGCCGCCGTCGAAGTCGTCCAGGCGCAGGGTGTCGAGGCTGGTGCGGCCGTCGGCGCGCTCGAAGTCGTCGATCAGGGCGGTCGCCTTCACGGCCGCCGGCGTCATGCGGTCGTTGGCGGGCGAGCGCGCCGCGCCGGGGCCGAAGGCGGCCTGGCCGTCGATGAACACCCGCTCGACCTTGTAGACGTCGGTGATCGTGTCCCACGGCTTGCCGCCGAGCAGCACGAAATCAGCGCGCTTGCCGGCCTCCAGCGTGCCGCGGTCGGCGATCAGGTTCATGGCCTTGGCGCTGCCGGCCGTGCCGACGGTCAGGGCCTGGGCCGGGGTCAGGCCGGCCTGGACCAGCAGTTCCAGCTCGCGCTGGCTGGACGAACCGTGCGGCGTGCCGGTCATGCCGGCGTCGGTGCCCAGGGCCAGCGGCACGCCAGCGTCGAACAGGGTCTTGGCGTTGGACAGCGCGTAGCCGAACTTGGCGCGGGCCTGGCGGGCGCGCGGGCTGTCGGGATCGGCCGGCGGCTTGGCGCCCGGCTTGACCGGCTCGTAGACCGCCAGGGTCGGGGCGTAGGCCATGCCCGAGGCCTTGATCGCCGCCACCGTGGCCGCATCGACCGGCTCGTCCTGCAGGCTGTGGGCGATGACGTCGACGCCGCTCTTGGCCGCCACCATGCCGCGCTCGACCGTGACGGTGTGGGTCAGGACCTTCAGGCCATACTTGTGGGCCTCGTCGGTCAGGGCCTTCAGGGTCCAGGCGTCCATGCTGGTGTTGTCGGGCGCGGAGCCATAGCGCCAGCCGTCGGTGAAGGCCTTGATGGCGTCGGGCTTGTAGGGGGCGATGGCGTCCACCGCCGCCTTGGCGCTCTCGGGGGTGTCGACCCAGCGGGTGGTGGCCTGGTCGGCCCAGTCGGCGCCGTGGCCGCCGGGCGTGCTGATGCGGGCGACGAAGTTGACGTGCGGCGCGGTCAGCGTCCCCAGCCACTGGCGGCGGGGCGCGAAGGATTCCGGCTGCTGGTGGAAGTCGTTCACCGTCGTCACCCCGGCGGCGACATAGGCGTCGGCGATCTTCGGCACGAGGCTGGGAACGCCGTTCGGGGTCCAGTGGGTGTGGACGTCGAAGAAGCCCGGCAGCAGGGCCGCGCCCTTGGCGTCGATGACGGTCGCGCCCTTGGGCGCCTTGACCCCCGCCCCTACGGCGACGATGCGGCCGTCCTCGACCACCAGCGTCCCGTGATAGGGCGCGGCGCCCGTGGCGTCGAAGATCTCGGCGTTCACGACGGCCAGCGGCCTGGTCTGGGCGGCCGCCAGGGACGTCGAGAGCGCGGCGGCGGCGAGCCCTCCGAGCAGGATGCGGGCGAAGGTCATGGACGGGCGTTCCTCGTTCGGGTCCGCGCCCCCGAGGGGACGCTCACACCTCATGACGAACCAGCTTCGCAAAACCAGCAGTCGTCGGCGCCGATCGGCATGCCGGGCGGCAGGGTTTCGACCGCGCCGGCGCGCGGGGCGGCCAGGGCCTTGCGGTCGCCCGAGGTCAGCAGGCGCGAGATCCGCGCCGCCTGGGCTGCCTCGGCCCCCTCGCCTTTCCAGGCGCCCAGGCGTTTGGCGTAGGCCAGCAGGGCCGCGTCGATCTGGGCGGCGGCCGTGGGCGACAGGGCCTTGTCGTCGAGCACGGTCACGAGATCGCCGACCAGCCGCGCCCGTACTCGGCGGCGCAGCTCGCCGGTGCGTCCGCCGGCCTGGGGCCCGCCGGGGGCGACCGCCGCCAGCAGGGCCTCGACCGTCTCGGCGACGTCCAGCTGGCCCGGATCGCGCCGGTTCTGCTCGACCAGGCGGTTCAGGCGCGCCGGGTTGAGCAGTTGCGACAGGGTGTGGTCGGCGGCGGTCTCGGCCGCCGTCGGCAGATCGAACACCGCCGCCCCCGAGGTCGGGAAGATCTCGATGTCGTAGGCCTTGTCGCGCGAGCCCGACTGACCTTGCGACAGCAGCGACAGCAACGGATCGGGCAGGTCGAGCACGGCCGGGTCGAGGGTGCGCACCAGCCCCGCCAGCGCCCGCCGCTGATCGGCGGCCGGGGTGGCGGGCGCGGCTTCCTTGCCGTCGCCGATCACCGCATAGCCGTAGTCGACGCCGCCGACGAACTTCACCGCCGCGTCCACCTGGTAGCGATGGAAGAGGTAGATCGGCACGAGCGCGCGGCGCAGGTCCGCCGCCGGCGCGCCGGCCGGCACGCTGCTTAGGCCAAAGCGCGACAGGGCGATGCGGCGCACGGCCAGCACGTTGTCCAGCTCGACGACCGGATCGGCGCCGTTGTCCCACAGCGAGCCGTAGGGCTGGGCGGCAGACGCGCCGCGTGCGTCGGCGTCGGAGACGTAACGATAGCCCTTGGCCTGAGCCTCGCGCGCCAGGGCGTCCAGGCGCTTGGCCTCGTCGCCGCCGGGCGGTCCCTCCGAATAGAGCCAGTCGATGGCGAAGGCGTCCCAGGCGCCGACGCCCTTCGCATAGGCCTCGGAAAGGTCCAGCCGGTCGCCGTCGATCTTCACCAGCGGCGCGGGGTAGTCCATCACCGAGGCGCGGCCGTACACGCTGCCGGCGAAATTGTGCGACAGGCCGATGGCGTGGCCGATCTCGTGGGCCGACAGCTGGCGGATGCGCGACAGAGCGATCTGGATCGGGTCGTCCGCCCCGCCCGTCCCCGTCTTGTCGGCCCCCAGCAGGCCCTCGAAGATCATCCGGTCCTGGCGGATGCGCAGCGACCCCAGCTGGACGACGCCGCGCACGATCTCGCCGGTGCGCGGATCGACCACCGTGGTTCCGGTCGACCAGCCGCGCGTCTGGCGGTGGATCCAGTTGACCACGTTGTAGCGGGCGTCCATCGGGTCGACGCCTTCGGGCAGCGGCTCGACGCGGAAGGCGTCGACATAGCCGGCCGCCTCGAAGGCCTGGTTCCACCAGCGCCCGCCCTCGACCAGGGCGCTGCGCACCGGTTCGGGCGCGCCGCGGTCGATGTAGAACACGATCGGCTTCTTGACCGGCGATCGGACGGCCGTCGGATCGGTCTTCTCCAGCCGGAAACGCCGCACCAGCCGCTGCACGGTCGGCTTGTCGAGCGGGGCGGCGTAGTCGGCGAACAGCACCTGGGCCGAGGTGCCGGTGCGCGGATCGAAGACCCGCGGCGTAAAGCCCGGGGCCGGCAGGCGGATGAAGCTGTGATGGACGCCGAACGTCACCGAGCGGGCGTCGGGAACGATGCCCGCGACCTCGCCGCCCGCGTCGTCGGCGGTGAAGGTCTGGCGGGTGTCGAACTCCAGATTGTCGGGGAAGACGCCGACATGGGCCAGATCGACATAGCTGAGGGTCGGAGCGGACTTGAAGCCGCCCTGCTTGGCGTCCTTCATCGCGCCGGGGATGTTGAAGGCGTCGCGCAGCAGGAAGCCGGCGATGTCGAGGGTGAAGCCGCCGCCGGCGGTTTCCTCGGCCACCTCGCCCGACCACACCACCGAGCCCGGGAAGCTGTCGCGGACCGTCCGTCGCTCCTCGGCGCTGCCGTCAACGGCGCGGAATCCGAAGTTCTCGAACTCGGCCAGCACCCGCTTGCCCACGCGGCGGAACACCAGCACCTGGGTGTCGCCGGTCGCCGCGCGGTCCAGCCCCACCGGCGTCGCGCCGAGGCCGCCGCTGAGGCTGGGCTGATAGAGGAAGCGGCCGGAAACGCCGTCCGCGTCCGGCGCCGGCAGGGTGACCAACACGACGCCCTTGGCCGCGTCGGTCTTCACCGGCAGCAGGCCCGACGCGGCGGCGGGACGCGCGACGTCGGAGACGGGGGCGACAGGGGCAAGCGCCAGCGCGGGCGAAAGGGACAGGCCGGCCATCGCGCCCGCCAAAGCCAGGACGCGCCACGAGGCGCCGCCGAAACCCGATTTTCTCATGCCCTGCTCCGTTCCCGCCCAGCCGGACGACGCTTGCCGGTTAGCACGCCGTCGCGTCGCGGCCCGCGGAATCGCGACGCCGCCCTCCTGGACGCCCCGAGCCGGACGGTTTCGCCCGGCCGACATGCAGGCAAGCCACTTTTTGAGCGGAGGCTAGTGGATTTCCCGGGCCAGGGCGCGAGCGACCAGTTCGCTGGCCTGGCGGCAACGATCCAGCGACGGGGCGCGACGGGGCGCGAAGACGGCTTCGGCGCGGTCGGGGCGCTCCGCTCCTGGCGCTTCGGCCAAGGTCACCAGCGACCGCTCGGGTCCGGGAGGCGCTATCGACCTCATGGGCAGGCCGCGTCGAAGGCGCAGGTCTCGGCCTCGAACTCGCCCAGCGCCGCTTCGGCCTGATCGGCCATGCGCCGCCAGGCCGCCAGCACGCCGTCGATGTCGGCTTCGCTGGTTCCGGGCGCGTCGAGGCCGGCTTCCAGGTCGTCGAGCACGGCGTTCCAGTCGCCGCGCAGGCCGCGGACGCCGGCGACCGTGCGGGCCAGCTCCGCCGCCGAGGCGATCAGGTCGTAGAGCCCGGTCTCGCGGCGCGAGCGCGGCGTGGGCGTGAAGGCCCACTGCTGCGACGGCAGACCCGTTTTCTCCCAAAGCCGCAGCTCGGCCCCGGCCTGCACCCCGCCCTCGCCGCCGACATCCAGCGCGTGGCCGGGAAAGGCGACGTTCTCGATGCAGGCGCCCTGGCGCGGCGGGATCAGGAAGAGGTCGGCGCGCTGCGGCAGGCCGTCCAGCGGCCCGACGCGCGGACGCGGCCCCTCGCTGACCAGCGGGAAGCCGAACGGCGTCGAGGCGTTGGCCAGGGTCCACAGCTTCTCGTCGGGCGAGATCTGCAGGTGCAGCGCCGGCTCGGCCGCCGACTGCAGGCGATGGGAGTCGGAGGCCGGGTCATGGCGCAGGCGCCAGAACTGGCGGGCCGCGCCGCCCTTCACCGGCTCCAGATGGGCCTGGCCGTCGTCGTCATAGGCCAGGCAGAGTTCGGGGGCCTCGCGCAGCGAGATGCGCACGGCCGGATCGCGCTCGAAGGCGGCGAACAGGGCGGCGAAGGCCCCGGCGCGGGTGGCGAAGTCGCGCATGCGGGCGGCGAGCGCGGTAGCGCGATCGGCGCGCATCCGCACCTGCAGGCGCAGCGCCTCCAGCGCGGCCTCGCGCTCCGGGCCCAGCAGCTTGCGATAGGACAGCGGCGCGACGTCCCGGCCGTAGGAAACGAGGTCGCGGGCGAAGGCGGCCATGCCGAGCTGTAGATCGAGCCCCTGCCCTTCGAGCATGGCGTCGAGTTCGGTCCAGGCGTCGAACAGCCGCTGGCCCTCGGCCGACAGGTCGCCGGGCTCGATGCGCTCGGCGCCGCGTCGCGGCTCCAGGGCCGGACCGACCACTTCTCCGAGGAAACCCACGATGTCACGGCGTTGGCGCGAGGCCTTCAGGGCCGCGCGGGTGTCGGCGGCGACCCGCCCGAGGGCGGCGACGTCACGCCAGTCGGCGAGACCCAGGTCGAACAGGGAACCGACAGCGCCCGACCGTCCGCTGGCGTCGCCCGCGAAAAGCAGCAGGCCGGTCATCCCCGCCTCCGCGTCTGGTCCTGAACCTGTCGCAAACCCCTCGTCTCCGCACTGGAGTCGGCGATGGGTCGCTCACGGCGCGCCGCAAGCGACCCCCGCCCCGCATGCGAGAAGCCCCCCAAGACTGTCTCGCGCGCCAATGGCCTGGAAAACCCGGAGCCGTCATGGCGGGACGGCTCCGGGTCCCTTCGATCGCGCGACGTCCGCTCTGGAGGCTTTTGGCCCGGCCGTCCGTGATCTGCGACACGATGTCCCAACCGCCGCCAGGCAGCTGTGCAATTTGTCACAGGGCCGAAGCTTCGCGATCAGCGGCGCGAAAGATTGAAGATCGACAGCGGCGGAAAGCTCTTACGCAGCTTGGTTCTGCCGACATAACCGCAGCGGAATCTGTCGGCGTGGCTGGTCGCCAGAGCCCCAGCCATGGCCTCGCTGACATAGACCGCGCCGGGGGCGACGTCGGGCTCGATTCGGGCCGCGACCACCACGTGGGCGCCGACCACCGCCTGGGCGCCGGTGATCGGGTTCACCCGCAGGTGCACCGGCCCGTAGTGGCCGCCGATGCGCAGGCCCAGGTGCCGGGGCAGGCCCCGGGCGCGCAGGTTCAGGCGGCGGTGAGCCTCCAGCAGCGCCAGCGCCGCCTCGGCGGCGTCGGACGGCTGGCCGAACACCAGGAAGACGCCGTCGCCCCAGGTCTCGACATGCTCGGGCGGCGCGGCGAGGCGGCCGATCGCCTCGGCCATGCCGGCCATCACCACCTCGAAGAAGGCCGGCACCTGATCGTCGCGCAGCGCGCCGAAGCCGCGCACGTCGATGAACAGCATGGCCTTGACCCCCCGCTCGCCATCGGCGCCGGCGGCGGCGGGCGGGCGGGCCTCGGGCTCGGGGCGCTCGAAGGGCAGGATCGCCTGCGGCCGGCCGGTCTCGCGCCAGTAGGCGACGTCGGCGGCGGCCCCGGCGGGACCGACGGCCGGACGCCCGTCCCAGACCGCGACCTGCACGGCCCGGGTCGACAGGCCCTCGGCCCGCAGGATGGCGCAGCCGGCGGCAAACCGGCTGGCGTAGGCGAAGACCTCGTCGTCGCCGGCGTAAGGATCGCGGGACGCAAAGCGCACCGAGGCGGCGCGGGCCAGGCAGGCGTCGAACCGGCCCACCCAGCGCTCGCCGAACGGCCGCACCGAGGTCTCGACATAGGAGGCCAGCGACACGGGCGCGACGACGTGCAGTTCGGCCCCGGCGGCCAGCAGGGCCTCGGCCCACAGGATGTCGGCCCCGGCGGCCAGGCCCCCATAGCCGAAACCGACGCGCTGGGCGCGCAGGACGTCGGTCATCCGGGCTTTCAGCACTGTCTCCTCGGCGAAATCGCCAGCGGCGAACATGTGGCCGGTGAACTGGGCGGCGGCGGGCGGTCGCAGGATCTCCAGCCAGGCGGTCGGTCCGCCGGTCTCGGCGGCGATCATGGTCAGCTGCCGAAGGGTCGAGGCGTGGGAAGAGACGCTGGAGGGGGCGCAGGCCACGGCCTTGGCCAGCATGTCGGCGGCGGCCTCGCGGCGGCCCAGCAGGAACAGCGCCTCGGCCCGGCTGGCGCGGTCGAAATAGCCGGCCTCGCCGTCGCTCGGATCACCGGCGTGCTCAAGAGCCAGGGCGGCGAGCTGGGCGGAAAGGCGCGCGTCGCCGGCGACGAGGCTCATGGTGGCGGCGTTGACGAGGCCATAGCGCCCCCCGCCATTGGCGGCGGCGGCGGAATAGCCTCTGGCGGAAGCGCGGGCGAAGGCTCTGCGGCGCGCGCCGGCGGCGCCCAGGGCCACGTCCTTGAGCAGCCGCGCGCCGAGCGAAAGCGCTTCGGCGTCGTCGGAGGCGGCCAGGCCCAGCCGCGCATATTCGGATCGGGCGAAGTCGGTCGCCCCGGCCCTGGCCAGGGAAAGCACGGCGGCGTGCGCCAGGACAAGCGAGCGGTCGCCGTCGTCCAGCGACCGCCGCGCCAGGTCATAGGCCTGAAGATGCTCGCCGCGCCGAAGCAGCGCGGCGAGCTCGTCGAATGACGTCAGGTCGGACAGATCAGGTGCCGGTGCCGTTTTCGATCAGCGGATCCAGGTCGATGGCCTGGCCCAGCGCGTCGAGCATGAACAGGCTGTAGACGAAGATGCCCTGGCGCTTGCATTCGAACACCACCTTGAACGCAGCGTAGGGAATGCCCTCGGCGTTCGGATCGGGATTGTACTTGGTCCAGGTGTAGCTGGAGAAGTTCTGACCCCAGTCGTTCTCGAACGAGATCGGCGTCGGCTGGAAGCGCCAGCCCTTTTCCAGAAGGTCGTCGCTGAGGCGGAACTTCAGGAGGCAGCGCTCCGAAAGGTCCAGGTCCAGGAGTTCGGGCGGGTTGGGTCCGACATCCATGAAGCTCAGGTTGTCGGGATTGAGACCGACGATGACTTCGACGATCTTATCGGGCTCGGGCCCGGTGACAGTGCTGCCTTGCATAAGAAAAATTCCCCCTTGAGGCGAGTTTAACCTAGAGGTGAATCGCGCCAAAACGCAACAAACTCAGGCTTCGCATAACCTTGTGCGCGGAGTTCGCGAACGATGGCCGCCGCCTCATCGGCGCGGCCCAGGCGGAACAACGCCCGCGCGAGGATGTCGCGCCCCTCCGGCGAAAGCGATTCCCGCTGCGGCCACAACAGGCGCTCCACGTCGGCCGCCCTGCCCTGCGTCAGGCGGGCCACGCCGAGCAGCATGGCTTCGCGGTCGGCGTCGCCCTTAACGCCCGGCCTGGCCGCCAGCGAGCGTTCGATCTCGTCCGCCGCGGCCTTGGCCAGGTCGGGCCGGCCGTCGATCTCGGCCAGCCTGATGGCCTCGACTCGCAGGCGACCGCTGAGCTTGGCGGTCCAGGCATAGACCTCGGGATTGAGCGCTCTCAGCTTGGCCAGCCGCACGCCCGCCCGCGCGTGTATCGATCGCGCTGCAACGAGGTCGCCTCTGGCCATCGCCAGGTCGAACGCGTCCATGTCGGCCGTCGCGGTGTATTCCAGCCACGTGGCGTTCTGCGGATCCAGCGCCACCAGTTCGGCGAAGCCGCGGCCGGCCTCTTCGACCAGACGGCCGGCCTCCTCGGTCCGGCCCAGCTCCAAAGCCCGACGGGCCAGGGCCAACTGACCGGCATAGACCTTGGCGGCCAACGGCCGGTTGTCGGGCTCCTTGGCGGCCAGCGCCTTGAGATGGGCTTGGGCGGCCGCCCGCGCGGCATAGGAGTCCCGCACGCGTCCCAGCCGCTGCAGGCAGTCGGAGACCCAGCCATGGGTGTCGGCCAGGTCGAGCACGTGGGTCCGTTCATCCGGCGCGGCGCGGTTGGCGGCGGCGAACCGGTCGCGAGCGTCGATGAACATCGCCAGAGCGTCCTTGAGCCGCCCCTGCTCGTACAGCAGGGTGCCCAGGTTGCTGCGGGCGTAGGCGACCTCCAGCCGCCACTCGGCGTTGGACGGATCCAGGCGCGTCAGCCGCTCGGCCAGCTCGCCGTAGCGGCGGAACCCGGCCTCGGCGTCGGTCGCCCGCGCCAGGCGCCAGTCCACATAGGCCAGCCAGAAGACGTTCTGGGCATGGTCGTAGAGCCGCTTGCCGTCCTCGGGCTCGCGGTTCGACAGGGCCCCCGAGGTTTGAGCGGCCTGCGAGAAGGCCTGGCGCGCGCCCTTCAGGTCGCCCCGCTTGTCGCGGATTTCGCCCAGCAGGGTCTGGGCCTTGGCCTGTTGGGCCAGTTCCGTATCGTCCAGGTCGCCGGTGCGCACATGGGCGTAGTGGGCGAGAGCCCGGGCGCCGACGCCGTCCAGCACGTCCAGCCGGCCGACTGGCTCAAGCTTCTTGCGTAGGTCGCCCAGCATATAGGCCACCAGGTCTTCGGCCTCGGCCCGCTGGGCGTCGGCCTCGCGGCGGGCGTCGACGGCGATCAGGGCCAGGGCGCCGGTCACCACCGCCACGCCGAGCGCGCCGGTGGTGATCGCCGTCATCCAGCGCGTGCGACGGCGCGCGTCGCGTTGGATCAGGCTGTCCAGCCGCGTCCCCAGAAGGGTCGCGGCGATCTTCATGAAGGCCAGCCGGCGTCCGTCGCCGCCTGGGCGGATGTCGGCCGCCAGAGGCTCGCCCCCCGGCGGCAGCGCCTCGCGCAGGGCCTGCGGCAGGCAGTCGATGACCTCTCCCCCGCCTTCCGGCGCGTCGACCAGCAGGCAGATCACCTGCTGCGGTCCGTGGGTCGAGAGGAAGCAGCGGATCTCCTCGCCGACCCATTTGGAGCGGCGGGCGGCCTCGGAACAGACGACGATCAGGAACTCGGAATGGTCCAGGGCGGTGCGAATCGCCTCGCCCAGATCGGCGGCGGCGGACAGTTCGGCGCGATCACGGAAGATCGGACGCAGCGGACGGCCGGCGGCGGCCCCTACGCCCTTGGGAGGACGATAGGCCTCCAAGCCCTTGTGCAGCCAGTCGACGAGCTTGCCGTCGCCATGGCTGTAGCTGATGAAGGCCTTGTAGTTTAAGTCCCCCATTGCCCCTCGACTCTCCCCGCACGCGAACTCTGGAGCGGCGATTATGGACTCATCCGTCACCGCGAGCACCCCGCACGCTGCAGCTTACGGCGATAACGCCTTCCGGCTGCAGGCGCTGACGGACAGTCGGCTCCTGCGCCACATGAACCCGGCCGAGATCGAAGCCCTGGTGCCGAGGGTCGAAATCCTGTCGGTGCGGCGCGGCGCGCGGCTGGTCCAGCGCCACGATCCGGGCGGCGCGGTCTACATCGTGATCAGCGGCCTGCTGCTGGTGAACCAGTACGCACGCTCGGGCCGCGAGGTCGGCTATCGCCGCCTGCAGCCGGGCTCCTACTTCGGCGAGATCGCCGCAATCGACCGCCTGCCGCGCTCGGCCAACGTCACCGCCCTGACCGAATCCATCGTCGGCCGCCTGCCCGAGCCGCTGGTCGCCGAACTGATGGCCGGCGCGCCCAACTTCACCCGCGCGGTGCTGGAGGACCTGGCGGCCATGGTCCGGGCGCTGAGCAGCCGGGTGTTCGAGCTGAACGCCGTCTCCGCCCCCTGCCGCGTGCAGATGGAACTGGTGCGCCTGGCCACCGAGGCCGGCATCGAGGAGAATCAGGCGGTGCTGACCAAGGCGCCCACCCACGCCGAGATCGCCGTCCTCGCCGGCGCCCAGCGCGAGGCCGTGACCCGCGAGCTGAACCGCCTGGAGACCCGCCGGCTGATCGCCAAGCAGGGCCGCACCCTGACCATCCTCAACGTCGACGGCCTGGTCGAGGAGATCGAGCGCCTGGGCGGCGACGAGCCGGAGCTTTAGCTCCCGGCGCCCTCCTGGAGCGCCCGCGTCACGCCGTTGGTCCAGCCGAAGCCGTCCTGCAGCGGGTACTCCCCGCCCCCGCCGGCCTTGGCCTCCTCGACGTCGTACTTCTCCAGCATCTTGCCGCTGGCCCGGTACTCGCGCTCGACCGTGGCCAGCCAGCGATCCGAGATGTCCGACGCCAGGGCCGTCTCGCCGTAGCGACGCAGGCCGGCGACGGCCACCCATTGCAAGGGCGCCCAGCCGTTGGGCGTATCCCACTGCTGGCCGGTGCGGCGGGTGGTGGTGCGCAGACCGCCCGAGGCCAGCAGTTGGGCTCGCGTCGCGGTCGCCACCGCCTTGGCCTGGTCGGGAGAAGCGGCCCCGACGAACAGCGGGTAGAGGGAGGCGGCGCTGAGGGCGTCGATCCGCTCGCCGCCGGTCCAGAGATAATCGAGATAGACCCCGCGCGAGGCGTCCCACAGCACGACGTCCATGGCCGCCTTGCGGGCCTTGGCCCGGCCGTCGAACTCGGCGACGCAAGGCGCGTCGGCGATGCGGGCGCAGCCGGCCGAGATCGCCGTCTCCAGGCCGTACATCAGGCTGTTGAGGTCGACGGGGACGATCGCCGTCGTGCGGATGGTCTTCAGATGTTCGCCGTCGGCCATCCAGCGCGAGGAGAAGTCCCAGCCGCTCTCGGCCCCGGCCCGCAGGTCGCGGAAGACGTCGCCGGGCGGACGTCCGGTGGCCAGCGAGGCTTCGCGGGCGGTCTCCAGATCCTCACGGTAGGACTCGTCGCGCGGCGTGACGCGGTCGTCGTAGTAGCGGTTCAGCACCGCCCCGCCGGGCAAGGCGACGACGCGGCGATACGCCTTGCCCGGCGCCACGCTCTTCTCGCCATCCATCCAGAAGGCGTGCTCGCGTCGCATCAGGTCGACGCGGGCCTTGACCACCGCCGGGTCGGTCGCCTCGGACAGGCCGACCATGGCGTAGAAGAACGGCGGCTGCGAGCGGCTGAGATAGTAGGTCCGGGCACCGTTGGGGATGTGGCCGTAGGCGTCGATCAGCCCGCCGAAGTCGTCGATCATGCTCTCGACCAGATCGCCACGCCCATCCAGCTTCAGACCCAGCATCGTGAAGTAGCTGTCCCAGTAGTAGATCTCGCGGAAGCGCCCGCCGGGCACGACGAAGGGCTTGGCCATCGCCAGGGCCGAGCCTCCGGCCACGGGCTTGACCGGCTCGCGGGTCAGGTGCGGCCACAGGGCGGCGACGTGGGCTTTCAGCGTCGTACGCTCGGCGCTGGGCGCGGGCGTTGCGCCGGCCTCGGGCACGACGAAGTTGGCCCGCACGAAGCGCTTCAGCTCGGCGTCGGTGAAGCGGGCATGGGCGCGGTAGGCCTTCAGGATGGCGGCCGGGTCGCGCCTGGGCGCAGCGTCGACGAAGGTCTTGCCGTCCGGGAACAGCCGCCGCGTCTGCACCTGGTGGAAAAGCTCCTGATAGGTGTCGGCTGGCGTCGGAACCTCCGCCGCCGGGGTCTGCGCCAAGGCCAAGGGCGTCAGCGCCGTCCAGGCCGCTGCGGAGACGACGGCGAGCAGGCGGGCGCGGATCATCGGGGCCTCATCGAAGAAAAAGGACGCATCGGACAAAAAGAACGCGGGCCGGCAGGGAGGAAAGCCGGCCCGCGCGCAGGAACCGTTGCAGGACAGAGCCCGCGAGATCGTCAGAAGTTGTAGCCGACGCTCAGGCGCACCGACCGCCCGAGGATCGGCCGGGCGTTGGCGCCGCTGGTCGAGCGCGGATCGCCCTCGGTCAGGCCGTGGCTGTCGGTGAGGTTGTCGCCGGCGATCTGGACGTCGAAGGCGCCCACCCGGAAGATCGCGCCGAGATCGAGCTTCTCGTAGCCCTTCAGCACCTGGGTGTTGGCGTTGTCGGCGTAGCGGTCGTCGACGGCGCTGAGCGTGCCGTAGAAGGTGGCGTCCACCGTGCCGAGCGCCACGTCCCAGCTGGGGGTGAAGCGAACCTGCCAGTCCGGCTGGCGCTGAGCGCTGTTGCCGGCGTTGGCGGGGATCGACGACTGCTTGATCTCGGTTTTCTGGAAGGTGCCGTTCAGGGCCAGCGACAGGCCGAAGTCCGATTTCCAGCGGCCGTCCAGCTCGATGCCGTGCGCCTTGTTGGTGTTGCTTTCCTGAATGCCGCCGACGTCGGCGAACTTGGCGCCCTTGAACTCGTTGGCGAAGCCGGTGGCGTAGAGCTCGAACGGCCCGCTGCGCAGCTTGTAGCCCAGCTCGTACTGGTCGACCTTCAGGGTGTCGGTCAGGTTTTCGCGGAAGTTGTCGAAGCTGGGGAACTTGTAGCCCCGCGAATAGCGCACGAAGACGCCCGAGACGTCGTTCAGATCGTAGTTGGCGCCGGCCGTGTAGGACGTCTTGCTGTGGCTGTAGTCGGTGGTGCGGATGGCCAGGCCGTCGGGATAGCCATTGCCGTCGTCGACGACATAGTCGGTCTTGAAGCGCTCGCGGCGCACCCCGAGATCGATGCGCAGCTTCTCGGTGGCTTGCCAGGAGTCCGCCAGGTAGAGCGCGTCCACCCGCCCGTCGCCGGCCGAAACGAGGCCGTAGTTCCAACACCCCGATCCGCTGCCGGCGGTGGCCAGGTTGGCGCAGGTGATCCCCGTCGCCAGGTAGTCGCCGTTGGCCTTGACCTGCATCGGCCGGAAGTTGCCGATCGTCCAGAAGTCGTCCGACGAGAAGCTGGAGGCGTAGTAGCCGGCCGAAAGCTCGTGCGTTCCGAAGCTCTTGGAGACGCTGAAGTCGTTGGTCAGCGCCTCGATCTCCTTCTCGACGATCCAGGCGCCCCAGTTCTGCACGTAGTCGCTGGAGCCGAGGGTCGCGCCGCCGCGCGTGGTCACGGCCGAGCCGGTCACCGCAGCGACCGAGGCCGCCGTCACCGCCCCGCCGTCCGGCACCAGGCCGTAGGTGTTGGCGTCGCCCTTGGTGAAGCTGAAGCGGTCGCGCACCGTCCAGCCGTCGCCGAACTCGTGCTCGAAGCTGCCGCCGACCACATAGCCCTTCCAGCCCCGGCCGTCGGCCAGGTCGAACTGCCGGGTCGTGCCGTCGGCGTTCACCTGCAGGGTCTGATGGCGAGAAAGCTCGCCGATCTGGGTGTAGGTCCCCTTGTCGACGCCGGGCACGTTGATGGCGAACGGCAGGTACCAGGCGCCGTGGTCGTCGGTGGCGCGGGCGTAGAGGTTGATCTTGCCGTTCTCCAGCTTCCTGGTGAGGTTCACCGTGAACTGCTGGCCCTTCTCGCTGTCGAACTGGGTGTCGCGCACGCCGGGCGAGCGGGTGACGTAGCCGCCGACCATGAAGAACAGGTCGTCGGCCAGCTTGCCGCTGACCACGCCGTCGACGCGGCGCAGGCCGTAGTCGGAGGTCGAGGCCTTGATCAGGCCCTTGGTGTCCTCGCCGCCTTCCTTGAGCATGAAGTTGGTGGTCAGGCCCGGCTGGCCGTTGGAGAAGATCGGGTTGGGACCGCCGCGCAGGGCCTCCATCCGCGAGATGGTCTCGTCGACGCGGAAGATCGACGAGTTCTCCAGGAACGACAGGGTCGACGGCGGATAGATCGGCGCGCCCTGCAGCTGGATGGTCAGGAACTCGGCGTCGCCGGTGGCGGGGAAGCCGCGCACGAAGACGTTGGCGCCGGCCACGCCGCCCGAGGTCTCGACCCAGACGCCGGGCACCAGGGCCAGCAGCTCGGCGCTCGACTTGGGCGAGGCCTTGGTGATGTCGGCGGCGTTGACGGTGCTGACCGCGAAGCTGGCCGACAGCTTGTCGATGCCGGCGCCGCCGGGGGTGCCGACGACGATCACCTCTTCAACTTCGGACGGCGCCTCGGGCGGTGTGGCCTGCGGCTCGGCGGCGACGGCCGGCGAGGCCTGGGCCGTGGCGCTGGCGGCCACCAGCAGGCTGCGGCCGCGGATGGCGTAGACGCCGCTGGCGGTGGGCTGGGCCACCATGTCGGAGCCGGCCAGCAGGCGCTTCAGACCCTCTTCGGTCGAATAGCTGCCCTTCAGGCCGGCGCTGCGCTTGCCGCGCAGCTGGGTCTCGTCGAAGGCCAGCTGCTGGCCCGACGTACGACCAAAGGCCCGCAGGGCGCCGCCCAGGTCCTGGGCCGGAATGTCGAAGCTGTAGGTCGCGCGCGCCTGGGCGTAGCCGGCGGTCGGCGCGGTCAGGGCCGCCAGGACGGCGGCGGTAGCGGTGGCGCCCCAGACGAGGCGGCGGTCGAAGCTCTTGCGCATCACTTCCCTCCCTCGCGCCGATCATTGTTCTTTGGCGGCGCTTTGGTGAGTGAGACGCCTCAGTCTGCGGAAGACTCACCAGCGCCGCTGATCTTTTTTTGCCCGCGGTCGTTTTGTCCCCGGTCGATCCGCAGCACCGTCTCGCCCGGCGAAGGCTCGGCGCGCACCGGCAGCACGGCCGTGACGCCGTCGACGAAGGCCCGCGTGTCGCCCGAGGTGAAGACGCCGCTGATCTTCAGCCGGCCCACGGCCGGATCGGCGATCCGCAGCTTTTCGCGGGCGTAGCGGTTCACCCGCTCGACGGCGAGATCCATCGGCTCGTCCTGGAACACCAGCTGGCCATTCTCCCACGAAGCGGCGCGCGACGGGTCGGTGGGCGAGACCACCGTGGTGTCGGAGGTCGTCGAGGCGACCAGTTCGTGGTCGGGGGTCAGCAGCCGCTCGGCCGGCGCGCCGTCGACCTTGACCGTGGGCGGCGGACGGCCCCGCTCCCCCTCCCCGTCCAGCACCGCCACGTGCCCCTCGTAGAGCACCACGCGCATCTGGCCGGGCAGCTTCTCGACGCTGAACGTCGTGCCGGTGGCGACCACCAGCTTGCCGTCGGCGGCCACCGAGAACGGCCGCAACGGATCCTTGGCCACCGAGAACTTGGCGCGGCCCTCGTCCAGCCACAGCCGCCGCCGGCCGCCGTCGTAGCGCACGCGCAGCACGGTGGCGGCGTCCAGCGAGGCGCGCGAGCCGTCGGGCAGCTCGACGATGCGCCGCTCGCCCTCGGTGGTGCGGTAGACGTCGGGCAGGCTGGCGCGCCAGGCGACGCCCCCGCCGGCCAGGGCCGCGACGAAGCAGGCGGCCAGCGCCCCGCCGATCACCGCGCGGCGACCAGGCTTGCGCGACCAGCGGCTGCGCTGGGCCCGGCGCAGGTCTTCCAGGGCCTCGCCGCGCAGGGCGACCATGCCGGGGCTCATCGCCTGGTCGTCGACCGCGCGCCAGGCCGACACGGCGTCGTCCAGCAGGGCGCGATGCTCCGGATCGGCGGCGAACCAGGCTTCCAGCTCGGCGTGCTCGGCGCTCGTCAGCTCGCCTTCGGCCAGGCGCACGCACCAGGCGGCGGCGACGTCCAGGGGCTCTTCGTGCGGAGCGCCGATCATGTCGTCGGGACCGTTCATTCGCCGGCCCTCGTGCGACGCGTCAGATGGCCCATGGCCTTGAGGATATGCTTCTGCACGCCGCTGGTGGTCATGCCATAAAGCTCGGCGAGTTCGGCCTGCTTCATGCCCTCCAGCCGGAACAGCAGGAAGATGGCGCGGGTGCGGTCGGGCAGTTCGCGCAGGGCGTCCGACACCTCGCCCAGCCGCTCGCGCCCCATCAGCACCCGGGCGGGGTCCAGCGGCTCCAGGTCGATCGGCTCTGCGCGGACCGCGGCGGTGTAGCTCGACCGCACCCGCTCGCGCCGCGCCCGGTCGCGCAGCAGGTTGGCGGCCATCTGAAAGATGTAGGCGTCGGCGTTGTCCATGGTCCGGCCGGCTTCAGTGAGGGCCAGCTTGGCGAACAGCTCCTGGGTCATGTCCTCGGCGTCGCTGTGGCTGGCGGCGCGACGCATGAAGAACGCCATCAGCGCGGGCCGATAGCGCCGATCGAGGCTTCCCAGGTCATGTTCGCTTTTCGGCCGCACGGTCCGTCTCGACAAGGTTTCCCGCAGTGCATGACGCACATCCTCGCCCGAGGCACACCGAACAACGACGATTTTTCTTTCGGGCGCCGTCAGAGCGCGTGCGTGACGCGCTTGAGCCAGGTGCGCAGCGGCGTCTCCACCCAGCGCCAGGCCGCCCATGAGGCCGCCGGCAGCACGAAGAAAGCCAGCACGCAGAACCACAGCGGCAGGTCGCGCTTCCAGCCGTTCGGATAGATCGAGATCATCACGTACCAGAACGCCCAGTGCAGGGCGTAGAGCGGGTACGACACCCCGCCCAGCCGCTCGCACCAGCGCGCCAGCCGGCCGCCGGGGTCATAGGCGCCCAGCAGCACCAGGACCGGGAAAAGCAGGGTGGCGCAGGCGAAGTCGTAGAGGCCGTTGGCGACGCGCGTCGGCCAGACCGGCAGGACCAGCACGGTCAGCAGCAGCACCGCCGGAACCCAGGCCTTGCGGGCCGCGAAACTTCCCCGATGCCGCCAGCACAGCCAGCCGATGGCGAAGGGGAACGAGGCGCGCAGCACGCCCAGGCCGAAGGTCGCCTGGTCCCAGCCGGTCTGCAGCCCGCCCATGCCGACGGCGACGAACAGCAGGGCCGCGCCCGACAGCAGCACGAACATGATGATCGCCATGTCCGGCGCGCGGCGCAGCGGGAACCATGCCAGGCTCACCAGCACCTCCAGGCACAGCGACCAGGCCAGCGGGTTGAACGGAAACAGCGACGGGAAGGTCCCCGCCTCCATCGGCGCGAACTTGGGGATCAGCAGCAGGCCCTTGAGGACGTCGACCACGGTCTCGAGGTTCGGCCGGCCCGTCAGCAGCGCGCCGGCCACGGTGGCGATGAACAGCATCGGCCAGACCCGCACCCAGCGGGCGACCAGATAGGGCCAGAACCCGATCCGCCGCCGCTCGAAGGCGTGAGCCAGCACGAAACCGCTGAGGCAGAAGAAGAAATCCACGGCCAGGTAGCCATGGCCGAACTGGCCCCGCCGGCCCGACCAGTCGGCGATGTGGTAGAGCAGCACGCCCAGCGCCGCGACGCCGCGCAGCCCGTCCAGCGCGGTGAACCGTCCTTCGTCCTTGGTCGTCGCAAGCGTCACCAAGTGGTGGTGTCACGATGCGGGGCGGTGGGGCAAGCCCTTACCCCAGCCGCTTGATCGCCGCCTTCAGCGGCTTGCCCGCCTCGAAGTAGTCCGCCCAGGCCGTGCTCCTGGCGATCAGGTCCGGCGCGGTGCGGATCGTGAAGCGCGAGGGATCCAGCCCCGCCTTCACCTGCGTCCAGTTCAGCGGCATCGACACCGTCGCCCCCGGCCGCGCCCGGGCCGACAGCGGGGCCACCGCCGTGCTGGTGCGGTCGTTGCGCAGGTAGTCGAGGAAGATCTTCCCGGCCCGGGCCTTCTTGCTCATGGTGATCAGGTAGCGGTCGGGGTCGTCGGCGGCCAGGCGGGCGCAGACCTCGCGGGCGAAGGCCTTGGCCTGGTCCCAGGCAACCTTGTCCGACAGCGGCGTGACCACGTGCAGCCCCTTGCCGCCGGTGGTCTTGCAGAAGCTGACGAGCCCCAGTTCCTCCAGCCGGTCGCGCATCTCCCGCGCCGCCTCGATCACCGCCTCGAACCCGACATCCGGCGCTGGATCGAGGTCGAAGACCAGGCGGCCTGCGACCTCCGGATCGCCCGGCTGGCAGTTCCACGGATGGATCTCGACGGCGGCGATCTGGGCGGCGGCGACCAGGGCCTCGACGCGGTCGAACCTGATGTAGGGCTGGCGGTCGCCCGAAACCGTGACCGTCTCGATCAGTGACGACATCCCCCGCATGGCGTGGCGCTGGAAGAAGGTCTCGCCGTCGATGCCGTCGGGCACCCGGATCACCGAGGCCGGCCGTTCCTGGATGTGCGGCAGCATCCACTCCCCGACCGCGGCGTAGTAGCGGGCCAGATCGAGCTTCGTGCCCGGCTCGCCGTCGCCGGCGTCGGGCCACAGGGGCTTGTCGGGCTTGGAGATCGGCACACCCAGCACGACGCTTTCGCCCTTGGAGGCAGCGGCCTTGGCGGCTTTCGGCGTCGGTTCGGCCAGTTCGGCCTTGGCGGCCGGCACGACGTCGGCCTCGACCTCGGCGGCGGGCTTGTCCTCGCGCAGCCCCTTGAAGGCGGCCTGGCGGATCGCGCCCTCGCCCGTGAAGCCGGCATATTCGATCTCAGCCACCAACTCCGGCTTCACCCAGTGGATATTAGCGGCCTTCCTGGGCGCGCCCTCGCCTTCGAACGGCGAGCGGTCGGTCTCCAGCGCCTTCAGCTTCGGAAGTAGTTTGGCGACCTTGTCCTTGCCGAAGCCCGTGCCGATGCGGCCGACATGGACCAGCCTGCCGCCCCGCATCACCCCGGCGATCAGCGAGCGGAAAGCCGCGCCCGTCGTCGTCCAACCGCCGATCACCACCTCGTACCCGGCCCGGCACTTGGACTTGGTCCAGGTGTCGCTGCGGCCCGAGCGGTAGGCCGCGTCGAGACGCTTGGAGATGATCCCTTCCAACTCCAGCTTGCAGGCCGACAGCAGCACCGCGTCGCCCGCCGTCTCGAAGTGATCGACATAGCGCAGGCGGGGCTCATCCTGCCTCAGCAGGGCCTTCAGTCGCGTCTTGCGCTCGCGCAGGGTCTGGGACCGCAGGTCCTCGCCCTCGCCGAACAACAGGTCGAAGGCGAAGAAGATGATCTGCCCCTCCCCGCCCTCGGCCTCCCTAACCTCAGCCAGGGCCGCCTGCAAGGCCGCGAAGTCGGGCTGGCCGGCCTCGTCCAGCACCACGGCCTCGCCGTCGATCAGGGCGTCGGGCAGGTCGGCGGCGGCCTCGGCGATCCCCGCGAACCGGTCGGTCCAGTCCAGGCCCTTGCGGGTGCGCAAGACCGCCCGGCCGTCCTCGACGCGCAACTGCAGGCGATAGCCGTCGAACTTGATCTCGTGCGCCCAGCCCGCGCCGGCCGGCGGCCGCTCGACCGACTTGCACAGCTGCGGTTCAACGAAGTCGGGCATCGCGGCGGGTTTGGCCTTTGATTTCCCGGCGGCTTTCTTCGGCGCTGCCTTCTTGGGCTCGAAGCTGCGGGTCTCCTCGGCCTCCCTGGCCAGCGCCTCGCGTTCGGCCTTGGTGCGCGATTTCCAGACGGCGTCGGCCTTCGCCTTGGTCTTCAGGATGAAGGGCTTGGGCGATTTGCCCTTTCCAGCGGCGATGTCGGCCATGCTTCGATCGGAAGCGATCGAGCGGTCCTCTTTCAGGAGGGCGTCGCCCTTGCCCGGCCGCGCGGCCTCGTCCTGGTGCTTGATCAGCAGCCAGTTGGCGCGCTTGCCCTTCCCGTCCTTCGCATTGCGATCCCAGTTCATCCGCACCAGCACCCAGCCGCCGTGCAGCCGCTCGCCCTCCAGCACGAACTTCAGCTCGCCCTTCTTCAGGGCCTTGCCGATGTCTTCGAAACCGGGCTCCGGCGCCCAGAAGCCGCGATCCCACAGCTGCACCGTGCCGCCGCCGTACTGGCCCTTGGGGATCGTGCCCTCGAAGTCGCCGTAGTCGAGCGGATGGTCCTCGACCTCGACCGACAGGCGCTTGTCGGCCGGATCCAGCGACGGCCCCTTGGTCACCGCCCACGACTTCAGCACCCCGTCGACTTCGAGCCGGAAGTCGTAGTGCAGCCGCGTGGCGTCGTGCTTCTGGATGACGAATCGCAGGTGCGGCGACGCCGCCACCGCCCGCTCGCCGCTGGGTTCGGCGGTCTTCTGGAAATCGCGCTTGCGGCGATACTCGGCCAGCTGCGGCTGCGTCATTTCCCGTTCCTCCGCTGAAAACAAGAGTCTCCCAGTTCGAGAACGGTTCCCCTCGCCCGTGCGACGTGTTTCAGTGGACCAATTGTCAATGACACCGGTTTCCACTAGAGACAGCGCAGGTCCGATCAACGGACCGGCATTGAGTAATTCGAGGGAGGGTACGCGGCGTGACCGTTTCTGAGGCGCAGAGCGACCTATTCGCACCGGCGTCCATCGCCCCCCAATTCGTCGAAGCCCGCCGCAAGGGCGTTTCGGTTCCCGGCTATCCCGGCGGGGCCCTGCCCCAGACCATGGCCGACGGCTACGCGGTGCAGGACATCGCCATCGATCTGTGGCCGGATGAACTGGTCGGCTGGAAAGTGGGTCTGGTCCCGCCGCAGCACCGCGAGCGTCTGGGCGTCGATCGCCTGGCCGGCTGCATCTTCAAGAACAACGTCTGGGACGCGGCCGCCGAGCCGACCCCGTTTCGCGCCATCGCCGGCGGCTTCACCGCCGTCGAGGCCGAGTTCATCATCCGCCTGTCCAAGGACGCCCCCGAGGGCAAGACCGAGTGGACCGCCGAAGAAGCCGCCGAATACGTCGGCGAGCTGATCCTCGGCGTCGAGATCGCCGGCAGCCCGCTTAAGACCATCAACGAGCTGGGTCCGCCCATCGTGGTCTCCGACTTCGGCAACAACGACGGCCAGATCCTGGGCCCGGTGATCGAAAACTGGCGCGAGCTCGGCTGGGACGCCATGCCGGCCGAGACCTTCATCAACGGCGTCAGCGTCGGCAAGGGCGGCGCGGCCTCGATCCCCGGATCGCCCCTGGCGGCCCTGGCCTTCCTGCTGGGCCACGTCGCCTCGCGCGGTCGCCCGCTTAAGAAGGGCATGATCGTCACCACCGGCGCCAGCACCGGCATTCACGACATCGCGGCCGGCGAAGAATCGACCGTAAGCTTCGGCCCGCTGGGCGAGGTGCGCTGCAAGGCGGTCCCCGCCTGACGGGACCCCGCGTCCCAGGTCGAACAACGAAAACAAAACTAGGGTAAGGAAGACGACGTCGATGGACATCCCCGCGGCTCCCGCGCCATCCGAGAAGATCGGTCGCTATCGCTGGGTGATCGTCAGCCTGCTGTTCGCGGCGATGGTCATCAACTATGTGGACCGGCAGACGATCGGGCTGTTGAAGGCCGATCTCTCCCATGAGTTCGGCTGGAACGAGAAGCACTACGCCGACCTCGTCTTCTACTTCCAGCTGGCCTACGCCGTGGCTTACCTCGCCTGGGGCAAGATCATGGACAAGATCGGGGCCCGCTGGGGCTTCGGCGTGGCCTTCGCCATCTGGCAGATCGCCCACATCGCCCACGCCGCGGCCAAGGGCTTCGGCGGCTTCGTCTTCGCCCGCATGGGCCTGGGCATCGGCGAGGCCGGCGGCTTCCCCGGCGGCATCAAGGCCGTGGCCGAGTGGTTCCCCAAGAAGGAACGCGCCTTCGCCACCGGCATCTTCAACGCCGGCACCAACATCGGCGCCATCGTCACGCCCCTGGTCGTGCCCGGCATCGTGCTGGCCTTCGGCTGGCAGATGGCCTTCATCGTCACCGGCGTGGCGGGGCTGATCTGGCTGCCGATCTGGCTGCTGGTCTATCGCCGTCCGCGCGAGCACAAGAAGCTGGGCGCGGCCGAGCTGGCCCACATCGAGCAGGATCCCGCCGACCCGGTCGAGAAGATCGGCTGGGGCAAGCTGCTGACCAAGCGCGAGACCTGGGCCTACGCCCTGGGCAAGTTCCTGATCGACCCGATCTGGTGGATGTTCCTGTTCTGGCTGCCCGACTTCCTGGGCAAGCGCTATGGCCTAGACCTGAAGACCTTCGGCCCGCCGCTGATCGCCATCTACCTGCTTTCCGACGTCGGCAGCGTGGCCGGCGGCTGGCTGTCGTCCAACCTGATGAAGCGCGGCTGGTCGATCAACCACGCCCGCAAGCTGACCATGCTGATCTGCGCCCTGCTGGCCGTGCCGGTGATGTTCGCCTCGTTCGCCAGCTCGGTCTGGGTCGCGGTGCTGATCATCGGGGTGGCCACCGCCGCCCACCAGGGCTTCTCGGCCAACCTCTACACCCTGCCCTCCGACGTCTTCCCGCGCGGCGCCGTCGGCTCGGTCGTCGGCATCGGCGGCATGCTCGGGGCCCTCGGCGGCATGGTGTTCTCCAAGTACATCGGCCAGGTCCTCGAGACGATCGGCACCTACACCCCGATCTTCATCGTCGCCGGCAGCGCCTATCTCGTCGCCCTGCTCGTCGTGCACCTGCTCGCCCCGAAGATGGAGCCGGTGAAGATCTGATCTTCACGACCTGACTGAAATCGAGCCCCCGGACGCAGCCGCGCCGGGGGCTTTTTTCATGGGGATTTCCGGGCGCTTTTTACTGGCGGCGCCGTGACCTCGCCGCGATCAAGGCCTAAGCTTGAAGCCATGACAACGTTGTCTCAAGCTACCGCCCCGCTCAACGTCGCCCTCGTCGGCTACGGCTATGTCGGCAAGACCTTCCACGCTCCGCTGATTTCCACGACGCCGGGCCTGGTCCTGCACACCGTGGTCTCCAGCGACCCGGCCAAGGTCGCCGCCGACCATCCCGAGGCCAAGGTGGTCGCCAGCCTCGACGAGGCCCTGGCCGACGCCGAGATCGACCTCGTCGTCATCGCCACCCCCAACGAACTGCACGCCCCGCAGGGCCAGGCCGTGCTCGCCGCCGGCAAGCATCTGGTCGTCGACAAGCCGTTCACCGTCACCCTCGACGAGGCCCGCGCCCTGGTCGCCTCGGCCGAGACCGCCGATCGTCTGCTGTCGGTGTTCCACAACCGCCGCTGGGACGCCGACTTTCTCACGTTGAAGGCCTTGATCGCCGGGGGTGCGCTGGGCGAGGTCACGCAGTACGAAAGCCACTTCGACCGCTTCCGCCCGACCGTGCGCGACCGCTGGCGCGAGCGGGCCGGTCCCGGAGCCGGCGCCTGGTTCGACCTGGGTCCGCACCTGCTGGACCAGGCCTTGCAGCTGTTCGGCCAGCCCCTGGCGGTTTCCGCCGACATCGGCGTGCAGCGCGAGGGCGCGGGGGCCGACGACTATTTCCACGTCGTGCTGCGCTATGACGCCCTGCGGGTCATCCTGCACGGCAGCCTGCTGACCGCCGCCGCCGACCTGCGCCTGGCCGTGCACGGCACGAAGGGCAGCTTCATCAAGCAGGGCCTCGACGCCCAGGAAGACGCCCTAAAGCGCGGCCTGACCCCGGCCGACGAGGGCTTCGGCCTCGATCCCCGCCCCGGAACCCTCACCCGCGCCGACGGCGACGTCCTGACGACCGAGGTCGTGCCCGGCGCGCGCGGCGACTACGCGGCCTATTACGCCGGCGTGCGCGATGCGATCCTGACCGGCGCGGCCAATCCCGTGCCGGCCCGCGAGGCCTTGCAGGTGATGGAGCTGCTGGATCTGGCCGCCCGCTCGGCCGCCGAGCGCCGCGAACTGAGCGTCGAGACCGCCTGATGAGCCACCAGGACGACATCGCCCGCATCGCCGCCCAGGAAGCCGCGCTGGTGTTCGAACGCTTCGATCTCGACACCGCCTGGGCCCTGGGCGCGGGCCTGCGCGACGCGGCCCTGGCTCGCAAGGCGCCGCTGGCCATCGATGTGTCGCTGCGGGACCGGGCGCTGTTCCACGCCGCCCTGCCCGGCTCGACCGGCGAAAACGCCGACTGGCTGCGCCGCAAGCGCAACACGGTGCTGCACTTCTCCAGAAGCTCCTACGGCGTGGGCCTTGAGCTGGCCGCCAAGGGCGAGACCCTGGAGGCCAAGCACGGCCTGCCGACCCGCGACTACGCCGCCCACGGCGGCGGCTTTCCGCTGCTGGTGCGGGGCCTGGGCTGCATCGGCGCGGTGACGGTCTCGGGTCTGCCCCAGCGGCAGGACCACGTACTGGTGGTCGAGGCCCTGGCGCTGATGCTGGGCAAGGAGCTGGACGAACTGGCGCTGGGGTAGGCCCCCTTCGGCCCTCCGGGCCACCTCCCCCAGAGGGGGAGGATCTTCTAAGCGCCGCACCACGAAGATGCTCTCCCTCTGGGGGAGCTGTCGGCGAAGCCGACTGAGGGGGTCTTTCTCCCGCACCCACCCACTTTTCGCGCAACGCCTAGCCTCCCCTCCCGGCCGCCCCTAGAAACGGACTCGCCGTTTTCGTGGGGACTTCGCCATGCGCCGCCGCACCTTCTTCGCCGCCCTGCCGGCCGCCGCCCTCGCCGGGCAGGCCTACGCCCAGTCGCAGATCATCACCGGCCCCAATCCCAACCGGAAGCGGCCCGACGTGCACGGCGGCGACCGGGTGGACGGCGCCAGCTTCGCCTCGCGCTCGGCGGCCTGGGGGATCCACGGCGCGGCGGCCACGGCCCATCCGCTGGCCACCCAGGCGGCGATCGCGGTGCTCAAGAAGGGCGGCTCGGCGGCCGACGCGGCGATCGCCGCCAACGCCATGCTGGGCCTGTGCGAGCCGATCTCGTGCGGGATCGGCGGCGACTGCTACGTGCTGCTTTGGGATCCTAAGACCCGCAAGGTCGTGGGCCTGAACGGCTCGGGCCGATCGCCCAAGGGGCTGTCGCTTGAGACGGTGCGCTCGCGCGCCAAGGACGGCAAGATCCCCAGCTGGGGCGCGGTCAGCGTCAGCGTGCCCGGCACCGTCGACGCCTGGCGGGCCCTGCACGAGCGCTACGGCAAGCTGAAGTGGGCCGACCTGTTCGAGCCGGCCATCGCCACCGCCGAGGAAGGCCATCCGGTCACCCAGAACGTCGCCTATTACCTGGCCGGCAGCCATCGCCGCTTCACCAATCCGGCCTCCAACATCGAGGAGGTCGAGAACTTCAAGAAGGTCTGGGCCCCCACCGGCAAGACGCCCGTCGAAGGCGAGATCTTCAAGAACCCGGCCCTGGCCCGCACCTATCGCCTGATCGCCCAGGGCGGCGGCCGCGCCTTCTACGAGGGCGAGATCGCCACCACGATCGAGGCCTATTTCAAGCGCATCGGCGGCTGGATGACCAAGGCGGATCTCGCCGCCAACCGCGCCGTCTGGACCAGCGTCCACACCACCGGCTATCGCGGCGTCGACGTCCACGCCCTGGCCGACAACACGCAGGGTCTGGCCACTCTGCAGATGCTGAACATCCTGGAGCAGTTCGACGTGGCCGGCATGGGCTTCCAGTCGGCCCAGGCCATCCACCACGCCGTCGAGGCCAAGCGCCTGGCCTACGAGGACCGCGCGCGGTTCTATGCCGACCAGGACTTCTACAAGTCGCCGATCGACTGGCTGATCTCCAAGGACTACGCCAAGGAGCGCGCCAAGCTGATCTCGCCGGACAAGATCTGGACGCCGTCGTTCCCGGGCACGGCGCCCAGCAAGGGCGACACCACCTATTTCACCACCGCCGACAAGGACGGGATGATGGTGTCGATCATCCAGTCGAACTATCGCGGCATGGGCTCTGGCCTGTCGCCCGACGGTCTGGGCTTCATGTTCCAGGATCGGGGCGAGCTCTTCGCCCTGACCGACGGCCATCCCAACATCTACGCGCCCGGCAAGCGGCCCTTCCAGACCATCATCCCAGGCTTCGCCACCCGCAAGGGCGAGCCGTGGCTGAGCTTCGGCGTCATGGGCGGCGACATGCAGCCCCAGGGGCAGACCCAGATCATCAGCAACATGGTCGACTTCGGCCTGGGCGTGCAGGAAGCCGGCGACGCCCCCCGCTGGCACCACGGCGGCTCGCCCGAACCGACCGGCATCGCGGCCGAGGACATCGCGGCGCTCGACCTGGAAAGCGGCGTGCCGGCGCAGACCCGCAAGGCGCTGGAGGCCATCGGCTGGAAACTGAAGACCGACGCCGGCGGCTATGGCGGCTACCAGGCCATCGAGCGCTGGCCGGGGCGGTATGCGGCCGCAACCGAGATGCGCAAGGACGGGGTGGCGCTGGGGTACTAAGACACGAGGAACCTCCCCCTGTGGGGGAGGTGATCGCGAAGCGATCGGTGGGGGGCGTCACTGCGAAATCGGCCAAGACCTCGAAAGCTGAAAACGTCCCCCCACCGGCCTTCGGCCGCCTCCCCCACAGGGGGAGGTTCTCGAACGAAGCGCCACAAGAATTAAGACCCAAATCCGGCAGAAACGGAACCATTCCGCGACCGGCGGAACCCCACCGGAAACCTCCCGTTACTTATCCCGACAAGGATAGCTGAGGAGGATCAAAATGCCTGCCTTGAATCTCGATGGTCCTGAACCCGCGATCGCCACGACTGGCGATGGTTCTGCCCTGTTTCCGCAAGCGCCTATCTATGCGCGCACCTCGACCCGTTCGAAGAAGTCTTCCAGCAACCTGCCGCTGTTGGTCGGCGTGCCGGTCCTGGCCCTGGCCGTCGGCGGCTTGGCCTGGGGCCTGATGAGCCAGCCGGCCCAGACGCCCGAAAGCAGCGGCGAAAGCCTGAAGGTGGCCGAAGCCGCGCCGATCACGACGCCCGCCCCGGCGCCGACCCCGGCCGCCATGCCCGAACCGGCCGCCGCCACGCCGGCTCCGGCGCCGGTCGCCCGCATGGAAGTCGCCCGCGCCGAACCGCGTCCGGCCGCCCGCCGCGCCGCCGCTCGCCCCGCGCCCAGCGCGCCGTCGGCTGAAGAGGCCTCGACCAATGTGAGCGCCACCGTCCCCGCCCCGACGCCGGCTCCGGCCGCGCCGACGGCGATCGTCGCCGAGCCGGCCCCGCTGGCCGTGCCTGCCCCGACGGCTCCGGCCGCGCCGGTCCCGGTCGTCCCCGCGACGCCCAATACGCCCCAGTAAGGGCTTGGCCAGTAAGGGCCTGAAATGACGAAGGGCGGCTCCATCGCTGGAGCCGCCCTTTTTCTTTGAGTCCAGCCGAGGCTAGATCACCACCACTTGTCGGCCTTGGCCGTGAAGCCGGCGGCCTTTTCGATGGCGCCGGCCACCGAGAACACCGTGCCTTCGTCCAGCGGCTTGCCGATGATCTGCAGACCCAGCGGCAGGCCGTTGGCGTCCAGACCGGCCGGCAGCGACAGGCCCGGCAGGCCCGCCAGGTTGGTCGTCACCGTGAAGACGTCGTTCAGGTACATGGCGATCGGGTCGTTGCTGTTCTCGCCCAGGCCGAACGCCGCCGAGGGCGCGGTCGGGGTGAGGATGGCGTCGACCTTGGTCCAGGCGTTGTCGAAGTCCTCGGCGATGCGGCGGCGCACCTTCAGGGCCTTCAGGTAGTAGGCGTCGTAATAGCCGGCGCTCAGCACGTAGGTGCCGATCAGGATGCGGCGCTTGACCTCGTCGCCGAAGCCCGACGCGCGGGTGTTCTCGTAGATCTCGGTCAGGTTGGCGCCGTCCTCGCGCAGGCCAAAGCGCATGCCGTCGTAGCGGGCGAGGTTGGAC
The DNA here is from genome assembly GCF_059415485.1 of Caulobacter sp. GW821-FHT10C03. Taxonomy (NCBI): domain Bacteria; kingdom Pseudomonadati; phylum Pseudomonadota; class Alphaproteobacteria; order Caulobacterales; family Caulobacteraceae; genus Caulobacter; species Caulobacter sp. GW821-FHT10C03. Next base: position 74,459 of record NZ_JBWKNI010000005.1, read on the forward strand.
GAGGCTTCGGCCGGAGCGACGATGTAGTAGGCCGGCAGGGCGTACTTGGTGTGCGGCAGGCTGATCTCGACGATCTCGCAGCCGGCGTCCTTCAGCCAGGCGATGCCATCTTGCCAAAGTTTCTCGATCTCGGCCGGCATGCCGTCGACGCGGTATTCCTTCGGCACGCCGATGCGCAGGCCCTTGACCGACTTGCCGACGAACTGGGTGAAGTCCGGAACGGCGATGTCGAGGCTGGTGGAGTCCTTCTCGTCGTGACCCGACATCGAGTTCAGCAGCAGGGCCGCGTCCTCGACGGTCTTGGCGATCGGGCCGGCCTGGTCCAGCGAGCTGGCGAAGGCGACGACGCCCCAGCGCGAGCAGCGGCCGTAGGTCGGCTTGATGCCGACGGTGCCGGTGAAGGCGGCCGGCTGGCGGATCGAGCCGCCGGTGTCGGTGGCGGTGGCGCCCAGGCAGAGATCAGCGGCGACCGCGGCGGCGCTGCCGCCCGAGCTGCCGCCCGGGGTCAGGGCCTTGTTGCTGTTCTTGCCACGCCAGGGATTGGTGACGGGGCCGAAGTAGCTGGTCTCGTTCGACGAGCCCATGGCGAACTGGTCGAGGTTCAGCTTGCCCAGCATCACCGCGCCGTCGCGCCACAGGTTCGACGTCACCGTCGACTCGTAGCCCGGGACGAAGTTCTCGAGGATCTTCGAGCAGGCCGTGGTGCGCACGCCCTTGGTGCAGAACAGGTCCTTCACGCCCAGCGGCGCGCCGTCCAGCACGCCGGCCTCGCCCTTGGCGCGGCGCGCGTCGGAGGCGGCGGCCATCTCCAGCGCCTTTTCGGGCGTCTCGAGAATGTAGGCGTTGAGGCCGCGCGCGGCTTCGACGGCGTCGATGTGCGCCTTCGTCAGTTCGACCGAGGTGAAATCCTTGGCGGCCAGGCCGTCGAGGGCGCCCTTCAGGGTCAGTTTCGTGAGCGCGCTCATTATTCGACCACCTTGGGCACGACGAAGAAGTTACCGACGGTCTTGGGCGCGTTGCCGGTGACCACTTCGGGCTCGCCGCCCATGGTGACGACGTCGTCGCGCAGCGGCAGGCCGGCGGCCACGACGCTGGTCAGCGGCTCGACGCCGTCGGTGTCGACCTCGGCCAGCTGCTCGATCCAGGTCATGATCCCGTTGAGCTCATTGGCCAGGGCCTGGATGCGCTCTTCGGGTTCGGCGATGCGGGCGAGCCGGGCGACCTTGCGGACGGTCGCGGCGTCGATGGCCATGGGGCCTTCTCCAAGCAGTAGTGTTGTTTGTCCGTGGGCACGGACAGTCGAGGGGTGGGTTACCCGTCTAGACTCGCCTTTGACAAGCCCGGCCTCCCCTTGGCGGGACCTTTTCGCATTGGCGGCGCTCTCGCTTCGGCGGGCGCAAAGGCGTAGAAGCCGCCCATGCCCGTTCTCGACATCGAAGAATTCACCGCCGCCATCCCCGACTACAAGCCGATCATCGGCCTGGATCCGGGCGAAAAGACCATCGGCGTGGCCGTGTCCGACGTCACCCTGACCGTCGCCAGCCCGCTGACCGTGATCCACAAGACCAAGTTCACCCAGGACGCCGAGGCCCTGTTCGACATCATCGACTACCGCAAGGTGGCCGGGATCGTCGTCGGCCTGCCGGTCAACATGGACGGCACCGAAGGCGTGCGCTGCCAGTCCAACCGGGCGCTCGCCCGCAACCTGCTGCGCCTGCGCCCCGACCTGACCATCACCTTCTGGGACGAGCGCCTGTCGACGGCCGCCGTCACCCGCGTGCTGATCGACGAGCACGACGTAAACCGCAAGCGCCGCGGCGAGGTCGTCGACAAGATGGCCGCCGGCTGGATCCTGCAGGGCGCCCTGGAGCGGATGCGGGGGATCCGGGGGGAGTAACTCCCATTCGGCGAAGCCGCCCTTCTTTCAACCTCTCCCATCGGGAGAGGGAGGGGCCCGCCGCCGAAGGCGGTGGGAGGGTGAGGGTTTAAGGCCTCGCCGCGCGAAGCACAGACAAAATCTCGTCTCCCACGCCGTCCAGTTCATAGCGCACAGCGTCGTTCCAGAACCTCAACACAACATACCCACAGGCCTCGAGCACTTCGGTTCTAGCCGCGTCATAGGCCCGGCCCGCATCTTCAGCATGCTGGCCACCGTCGAGTTCGACGATCAGCCTGGCCTCAACGCATACGAAATCAGCGACATAGCGATCTATCGGGACCTGGCGACGGAACTTGAAACCGTCCAACCGACGGCCGCGCAAGACCGACCAAAGCATGCGCTCGGCGTCGGTTTGGTCACGACGCAAGCGCCTGGCCATGGCGGTTCGGTTCATGGTGAAGCCCCTCACCCTCCCACCGCTTCGCGGCGGGCCCCTCCCTCTCCCTATGGGAGAGGTTGAGATTAGTGCAGCTCAATCTTGAGATGCAATTCCAGCACATCCTTCCCTTCCCCGCCAAAGCCGCCTATGACGCGGGCTCATGACGGCTTCAGCCCATGACCCGAGCGCGGCGATCGAAACGATCCGCAAGCGCCTCTTCTCGTTCCCCAAGCGGCACTTCCTTTCGGCGGGCGATCTCAACGCTCCCCAGGCGGCCGATCTCCTGGATCTGGCCGACGCCTTCGTGGCGTTGAACCGGCAGACGTCCAAGTCCCTCGACCTGCTCAAGGGACGGACGCTGATGAACCTGTTCTTCGAGAACAGCACCCGCACCCAGAGCTCGTTCGAGCTGGCCGGCAAGCGGCTGGGCGCCGACGTCGTCAACATGAACCCCAAGACCTCGTCGGTGGCCAAGGGCGAGACCCTGATCGACACGGCGGTCACCCTGAACGCCATGCGGCCCGATCTGCTGGTCGTGCGCCACGCTTCTTCGGGCGCGGCGTCCTTGCTCAGCCAGAAGGTCAGCGGCAGCGTCGTCAACGCCGGCGACGGCCAGCACGAGCACCCGACCCAGGCCCTGCTGGACGCCCTGTCGATCCGCCGCGCCTTCGGCCGCGTGTCGGGCCTGACCGTCGCCATCTGCGGCGACGTGCTGCACAGCCGCGTGGCGCGCTCCAACGTCGCCCTGCTGCAGATCCTCGGCGCCAGCGTGCGCCTGGTCGGCCCGCCCACCCTGATGCCGGCCCAGGCCGAGCGCTGGGGCGTGACCGTGCACCACGACATGAAGTCGGGCCTGGCCGGGGTCGAGGTGGTGATGATGCTGCGCCTGCAGCTGGAGCGGATGCAGGGCGGCTTCGTGCCCTCGACCCGCGAATACTTCCGCTTCTATGGCCTCGACCGCGAGAAGCTGGCCCGCGCCGCGCCGGGGGCCAAGGTCATGCACCCCGGGCCGATGAACCGGGGCGTGGAGATCGACAGCGACGTCGCCGACGATCCCGCCGTCAGCCTGATCCAGGACCAGGTCGAGATGGGCGTCGCCGCCCGCATGGCCGTGCTCGCCGCCCTCGCCCACCGTCTCGAGGAGGAAGGCCGATGACCGCGCCCCAGCCGCTCGCCTTCGTCAACGCCCGCGTGGTGGATCCCGAAAGCGGCTATGACGGCCCCGGCGGCGTCATCGTCTCCGAAGGCGTCATCGCCGACGTGGCCAAGGGCCGCGAGTTCGGCAAGCTGACCAAGGGCGTCCGCGTCATCGACTGCGGCGGCGCAATGCTGGCCCCGGGCCTGATCGACCTGCGGGTCAAGACCGGCGAGCCGGGCGCCGAGACCAAGGAAACCCTGGCCAGCGCCGCCCGTGCGGCCGCGGCCGGCGGCGTCACCAGCTTCGTCGTCCAGCCCGACACCGATCCGGCCGTCGACGACCCCAGCACGGTCGACTTCCTGCTGCGCCGGGCCCGCGACATCGACAGCGCCCGCATCCTGTGCGCCGGCGCGGCCACCAAGGGCCTCAAGGGCGAGGAGATGGCCGAGATCGGCCTGATGCGCGAGGCCGGCTGCGTCTACGTGACCGACGCCGACCGTCCGATCGCCGACAGCAAGGTCATGCAGCGTCTGCTGACCTATGCGAAGGGCTTCGACACCATCCTGGCCCACCGCCCGCTCGACCCGTGGCTGGCCAAGGGCGGGGCCGCGACCGGCGGCGAGTTCGCCGCCCGCATGGGCCTGCCGTCGATCTCGCCGATGGCCGAACGGATCATGCTGGAGCGCGACGTCGCGCTTCTGGAAGCCACCGGCGGCCGCCTGCTGGTCGACCAGGTGACGAGCGCCCAGGCGCTGGAGACGCTTGGCCGCGCCAAGGCCCGGGGCCTGCGCATCCACGCCAGCGTGTCGATCAACCACCTGTGCTTCAACGAACTGGACATCGGCGACTACCGCACCTTCGCCAAGCTCACCCCGCCCCTGCGCGGCGAGGACGATCGCCAGGCCCTGATCGAGGCCCTGGCCGACGGCCTGATCGACATCGTCGTCTCGGCCCACGCCCCGGCCCCGGCCGAGGACAAGCGCCTGCCGTTCGACCAGGCCGCGCCTGGCGCCGTGGGTCTGGAAACCCTGCTGCCGGCTCTGCTGGGCCTCTATCACGACGAGCGCCTGCCGCTGATCGACCTGATCAAGGCGGTGACCCTGTCGCCGGCGTCCTTGCTCGGCCTCCAGACCGGCCGCATCGCGCCGGGGGCTCCGGCCGACCTCGTTCTGTGCGACCTCGACGCGCCGATCATCGTCGACGCCGCCAAGCTGCTGTCGAAGTCGAAGAACTCGCCGTTCGACGGCCGCCGCCTGCAAGGCCAGGTGCTGATGACCGTGGTCGACGGCCGCGTGGTGCACCGCGCCGAGGGGTGATCCCGCTGGACAAGCCGGCGCAGCCGCATAGGTTGCGCCGGTCATTCCGGGGGGACGACAACATGAACACGCTCGAAACCCGCGATCGCTCGCCCCGGCTCGGAGAGCGATGGCCTCGGCTCGACTGGCCGGTCCTGGCGATGCACCTGGCGGCAGGCCCCATCCTGGGAACGGTCGCACCGACGCTTGCCCTCAAGCAGATGGCGATCCGCCAGTTCTCGCTGCCCACTCCGCCGCTCCGGGAGCAGCTTTGGGCGCTCGGCGACGCCTGGCTCCAGGGCCTGGCGCCGGCCCTGGTCGCGGGCCTCGTCCTGGCGCTCCCGTCCATGCGCGATCGAAAAAAGCGCATCCGGCTCGCGGTCAGCATCGGTCTCTATGCAGCCCTGAGCCTGCTGGTGCAGATGGGCCTGATGAGCCTGGGCCCGGCGCGCATCGTCTTCTCCAACCCAGAGGTGCTGGTGAGTTCAATGGCCGCCATCGCCCTTCTCGGCGGCCTGACCGGACTGGTTTGCGGAGCCCTCGGACTGATCGTCGCCAGGCGCCCGGCGGCGCGACGCGAGGAGACGGCCGGCGGCTAGCTTCGCAGCTTCGCTTCGCCGAGGGCGAGAAGCGCTGTAAGACGCGGAAAACAGGCTTGCCTCATCGGTGAAGCTTGGCCATGGTTCGCTCGCGCAAAGGTAGCATTTCTTGGAAAGCCTCGCCCCCGTCGTCTATCTGACCCTCGCGATCGCCGTGATCGGGGGCTACCTGCTGGGCTCGATCCCGTTCGGCCTGATCGCCACGCGCCTGGGCGGCGCCGGCGACATCCGCAAGATCGGTTCGGGCAACATCGGCGCGACCAACGTACTGCGCTCGGGCCGCAAGGATCTGGCGGCCATCACCCTGCTGGGCGACGGCGGCAAGGGTGCGGTCGCGGTGGGCCTGGCCCACTGGCTGAGCCACGGCAATCCGGCGGTCGTCGCCCTGGCCGGCGGCGCGGCCTTCGCCGGCCACATCTTCCCCGTCTGGCTGAAGTTCAACGGCGGCAAGGGCGTGGCCACCTTCTACGGCGTGCTGCTGGCCGCCGCCTGGCCCGTGGGCCTGCTGGCCGCGGCGACCTGGCTGGCCGTGGCGGTCCTGTTCCGCATCAGCTCGCTGGCCGCCCTGACCGCCGCCGCCCTGGCCGCGCCCTTCGCCCTGGCCACCGACCGGCCCTACCCGATCCTGGGCCTGTGCCTGTTCATGGCCGTGCTGATCTACATCCGCCACAAGGACAACATCCGCCGGCTGCTCAAGGGCGAAGAGCCCCGGATCGGCAAGAAGAAGACGGCCGAAACGCCGCCCCCGGAAGCCTGATGACGCGGGGCCTGTCGGACAAGGAACGCCTGGCCTGGCTTCGCCTGGCGCGCACCGAGACCGTCGGCCCCGTCGCTTTCGACCATCTTCTTCAGCGCTTCGGCTCGCCCGAGCGGGCGCTGGTCGCTCTGCCCGACCTGGCGCGTCGGGCGGGCCGCGCGGCCCCGCTGCGGCCGCCGCCCGAAGACGAGATCCTGCGTGAACTCGAAGACGGCGGGCGCCTCGGCGCCCGCCTGATCTGCGCCTGCGAACCCGACTTCCCGCACCGCCTGGCGAGCCTTGATCCCCCGCCGCCGGTGATCTGGGCGCTGGGCCACTACGAGCTTCTGCCCCAGCCCAGCATCGCCATCGTCGGCGCCCGCATCGCCTCGGCCGCGGGCCAGCGCTTCGCCCGTCAACTGGCCGCCGAACTGGGCCAGCACGGCCTCGTCGTGGTCTCGGGCCTGGCCCGCGGCGTCGATGGGGCGGCCCACGAGGGCTCGCTCTCGACGGGCACGGTCGCCGTGCTGGGCGGCGGGATCGCCGACATCTATCCGCCCGAGCACGCCTCCCTGCACGCCCGCATCGCGCAGGACGGCTGCATCGTGTCCGAAAGCGCCCCTCTACGCCGCGCCCAGGCCAAGGACTTCCCCCGCCGCAACCGCATCATCTCGGGCCTGTCGCTGGGCGTTGTGGTGGTCGAGGCCGAGCTGAAGTCGGGCTCGCTGATCACCGCCCGCCTGGCCGCCGAGCAGGGCCGCGACGTCTTCGCCGTGCCGGGCTCGCCGCTTGATCCCCGCGCCAAGGGTCCCAACGACCTGATCCGCCAGGGCGCGATCCTGTGCGAGGGCGTCGAGGACGTGCTGCGCTCGCTGTCGGCCTCGCCCTCGATGCGCGAGCGGGACCGGACCTGGGATCCCGACGAGGCCGCCGACGACCTCGACCACGACGCCCTACGCGAGCGCCTGGCCGCCCTGCTCTCGCCCACGCCCGTCTCGCGCGACGAACTGGTGCGGGCGACCAAGGCCCCGACCTCGGCGGTGATGGCGGCGCTGGTGGAGCTGGCCCTGGCGGATCGGGCCGAGCTGCTGCCGGGCGGGATGGTGGCGGGGGTTTAGAAACCTATCGAGTTGGGTTATTCTGACGATGGTCACCGTGCTGAGGGCGTCCGGACTGAACGTCGTCATCTTTCTCGACGACCATGAACCAGCTCACGTTCATGTCTTCGGCGACGGCGAGGCTAAGATCGAACTGGTCGGCCAGGACGAAACACCCCGGCTCGTCTGGGCTCGAGGCATGACAAGGGCCGAAATTCGCCGAGCGATGCGGATCGTCACACAACATCGCGATGCGCTGCTGCGGCGTTGGAGAGAGATCCATGGCTGACCTGACCGACGCCGAGATCGACGCCGCAATGGCGCTAGGCGAAAAGCTGGCGCGGACCGAGCCACGCGCCAAGTCGGCGCGATACGATCACTCGACCGGTCGCATCGAAGTGGAGCTGACAAGCGGCTCGGCGCTCGCCTTTCCCGCGCGGCTAGGCCAAGGCCTGGAAGCCGCAACGGACGACGAACTCGCGCAGGTCGTGGTTCGCCCCGGCGGTTACGGTCTTCAGTGGGAGGCGCTGGACGTCGATCTGTCGATCCCTGGCCTGGCGGCAGGCATTTTCGGAACCAAGGCCCACATGGCCAGGATCGCCGGCCAAACCAAGTCTCCCGCCAAGAGCGCGGCGGCGCGGGCCAACGGCGCCAAGGGCGGCCGGCCTCGAAAATCCGGAACAGCCTGATGTTCGCCCCTCTCTCTAAAGAGAGAGCCTGGCGGGCGCCGTGCTCGCAATTGCGAAGGTTCGCACAGCCGCCGTTGACATTGTCATAGGCTCGCCCCCACTTTCCGGCGCTCGCCCCCTGGTTCGCTTCGGTGGGCGGTCCACCTCCCCTAGCCCAGAGTCGTAATGAACGTCGTCGTCGTCGAGAGCCCGGCCAAGGCCAAGACCATCAACAAGTACCTCGGGTCCGACTACACGGTTCTGGCCTCCTACGGGCACATCCGCGATCTGCCCAGCAAGGACGGCTCGGTCGAGCCCGACAACGACTTCGCCATGAGCTGGGAGGTCGACGCCAAGTCGTCCAAGCGCATCTCCGACATCGTCGACGCGCTGAAGAAGGCCGACCGCCTGATCCTCGCCACCGACCCGGATCGCGAAGGCGAGGCGATCAGCTGGCACGTGCTCGAGGTGCTGAACAAGAAGAAGGCGCTGAAGGACAAGCAGATCCAGCGCGTCACCTTCAACGCCATCACCAAGTCGGCGGTGACCGAGGCCATGCGCGCCCCGCGCGACCTCGACATGGAACTGGTCGAGGCCTACCTCGCCCGCCGCGCCCTCGACTACCTCGTCGGCTTCACCCTCTCGCCGGTGCTGTGGCGCAAGCTCCCGGGCAGCCGCTCGGCCGGCCGCGTGCAGTCGGTGGCCCTGCGCCTGGTCGTCGACCGCGAGCTCGAGATCGAACGCTTCCGCACCCAGGAATACTGGACCGTCGACGCCGACGTCTCGGCCGGCTCCGATCCGTTCCTGGCGCGCCTGGTCAAGCACGACGGCAAGAAGCTCACCAAGTTCGACCTCGGCAACGAGACCTCCGCCCTGGCCGCCAAGGCCGCCGTGCAGGCCGCGACCTTCAAGGTCGAGGCCGTCGAGAAGAAGCCCGGCAAGCGCTCGCCCGCTCCGCCCTTCACCACCTCGACCTTGCAGCAGGAAGCCTCGCGCAAGCTGGGCTTCTCGGCCCAGCGCACCATGCAGGCCGCCCAGAAGCTGTACGAAGGCATCGACATCGGCGGCGAGACCGTCGGTCTGATCACCTACATGCGTACCGACGGCGTCTCGATCGCGCCGGAAGGCATCGCCGACGCCCGCGACGTGATCGGCAGCGTCTACGGCAAGGACTACGTGCCGGAAACCCCACGCCTCTACAAGTCGAAGGCCAAGAACGCCCAGGAGGCCCACGAAGCCATCCGCCCGACCAGCATGCGCCGCAACCCCGGCTCGCTGCGCCTGGATCCGGACCTGGGCCGCCTGTACGAGTTGATCTGGAAGCGCACCATCGCCTCGCAGATGGAAAGCGCCCGCATCGAGCGCACCACGGTCGACCTGGAAAGCCATGACGGCCGCACCGGCCTGCGCGCCACCGGCCAGGTCGTGCTGTTCCCCGGCTACCTCGCGGTCTACGAGGAAGGCCGCGACGACGAGGAGGGCGAAGACAGCGCCCGCCTGCCGGCCATCGTCGAAGGCGCCGCCGCCAAGGTCATCGAGGCCCGCGCCGACCAGCACTTCACCGAACCGCCCCCGCGCTACTCCGAAGCCAGCCTCGTCAAGAAGATGGAAGAGCTGGGCATCGGCCGTCCGTCGACCTACGCCTCGGTCCTGACCGTGCTGCGCGACCGCGAATACGTGCGGATGGAGAAGCAGCGCTTCATCCCCGAGGACAAGGGCCGCCTGGTCACCGCGTTCCTCGAGCAGTTCTTCCGCCGCTACGTCGAATACGACTTCACCGCCTCGCTGGAAGAGCGGCTCGACCTCGTCTCCGACGGCAAGCTCGACTGGAAGGAATTCCTGCGCGAGTTCTGGAAGGACTTCCACGCCGCCGTCGGCGAGATCGCCGAGCTGCGCACCACCAACGTGCTCGACGCGCTGAACGACGCCCTGGGCCCGCACATCTTCCCCGACAAGGGCGACGGCTCGAACCCGCGCCTGTGCCCGACCTGCGGCTCGGGGATGCTGTCGCTGAAGACCGGCAAGTTCGGCGCCTTCATCGGCTGCTCGAACTATCCGGAGTGCCGCTACACCCGCCAGCTGGGCGTGGCCGAGGGCGACGGCGAAGCCGAGAGCGCCGACAAGGAACTGGGGATCAACCCCGCCACCGGCCGCGCCGTGTGGCTGAAGAACGGCCGCTTCGGCCCCTATGTCGAAGAGGTCGCGGCCGAGGGCGAGAAGCCCAAGCGCTCGTCCCTGCCCAAGGGCTGGACGCCGGCGGCGCTGGACCTGGAAAAGGCCCTGCGCCTGCTGTCCCTGCCGCGCGAGGTGGGCCAGCATCCGGACGACGGCAAGACGATCACGGCGGGCCTGGGGCGCTTTGGGCCGTTCGTGCTGCACGACGGCACCTACGCCAACCTGGAGAACGCCGAAGAGGTGTTCGACGTCGGTCTGAACCGCGCCGTCGCCATCCTGGCCGACAAGCGGGCCGGCGGCGGGCGTCCGCAGCGCGCGGCCGCCGCGGCCCTGGCCGAACTGGGCGCCCACCCGGAAGACGGCAAGCCGGTGCGCGTGCTGTCGGGCCGCTTTGGTCCGTACATCAAGCACGGCGACGTCAACGCCAACGTGCCCAAGGGCGCCGATCCGGCGGCCCTGACCCTGGCCGAGGCCGTGACCCTGCTGGCCGAGCGCGTCGCCAAGGGCGGCGGCAAGAAGCCGGCCAAGAAGGCCGCCGCGCCGAAGAAGGCTCCAGCCAAGGCGGCGAAAGCCGAGGGCGACGACGCCGAGGCCAAGCCGAAGAAGGCCGCTGCAAAGAAGCCGGCCGCCAAGAAGGCTCCGGCCAAGAAGGCGCCGGCCAAGGCCAAGACCGAGGCGTGACGAAGGGCAGTCGGGGGGAGTAGACTTTGGCCATGACCACGCTCGAACGTCCTCTGCCGCTGCCGCTGGTGGTGGTCCTGCTGTCGGCGGTCAGCGTCGTGGGCTTCGTTCTGGGGCTGCGCGGCGCGCTGGACACCGGCAAGCCGGCCGACGCGGTCTCGACCGCGCCGCTGGCCGAGGTCTCCGGCGTGCCGGTCAAGGACGCCCTGCCGGCCGCGGTCGAGGTGGAGGCGCCGCCGCCTCCGCCCGCGACGAAGCCGGCCGATGAGGCCCCCGAGCCGGTGGCGGCCGAGACGCCGCCGGTCGTCGAGGCCCCGCCAGCCCCGACGACGCCCGCCCCGGCCGAGAAGAAGCCCGAGGTTCCGCCGGCCCAGCAGGCGCCGCAGCGGATCGAGGACCTGTACTAGGTTCTCCTCGTTTCCTTCGCCCGGGAAACGGCTTAGACGAGGGGAATGGCCAAACCTCGCCTTCCCAAGATCGCTTCTCCGAAGACCGCGCGCCCCAAGACCGCCTCCCACAAGGTCGCGGCCAAGGACCGTCCGCCCGCGGGCCTGCCCGACAAGGAGACGCTGCTGGCGTTCCTGCGCGACGCCGGCGAGGCCGCCAAGGCCGACATCGCCCGTCACTTCGGCCTGAAGGGCGCCGACCGCCGCGCCCTGCGCGAGATGATCCGCGAGATGGAGGCCCAGGGCCAACTGGGCAAGCGCGGCCGCCGCGGCTTCGCCGAGGCCGGCGCCCTGCCCCCGGTCGGCGTGGCCGACGTCATCGAACGCGACACCGACGGCGACCTGTTCGTCAAGCTGACCAAGGGCGACGAGGACGTTCCCCTGGTGCGCCTGGCCCCCGACCGCAACGAAGCCGCCGCCGGCGCGCCGGGCCTGGGCGACCGCCTGTTGGTGCGCTTCGAGAAGCTGGAGAGCGGCGAGTACGAGGCCCGCCTGATCAAGCGCCTGGGCCAGAGCGCCCACAAGGTGCTGGGCGTGATCCGCAAGGAGCGCCGCGAGATCCGCGTCCAGCCGGTCGATCGCAAGTCCAAGGACAGCTACGTCCTCGATCCCGGCCAGCCGGGCGTGACTGACCTGCGCGACGGCGACCTGGTGGTCGTGCAGCAGGCCGGCCACGCCGGTCGCTACGGCCCCAAGCCCTGCCGCGTGCTGGAGACGGTCGGCCACGAGGAAGACCCCCGCGCCGCCTCGCTGATCGCCATCCACAGCCACGGCATCCCCACCGGCTTCTCCGAAGAAGCCGAGCAGGAAGCCAAGGCCGCCAGGGAGCCGACGCTGGCGGGCCGCGAAGACCTGCGCGACCTGCCGTTCGTGACGATCGACCCGGTGGACGCCCGCGACCACGACGACGCCGTCTACGCCCATCCCGACGACGCCGAGAACAACAAGGGCGGCTGGATCGTCTGGGTCGCCATCGCCGACGTCGCCGCCTATGTGCGCCCGGGCTCGGCCCTGGACCGCGACGCCCGCGACAAGGGCAACAGCGTCTACTTCCCCGACCGGGTGGAGCCGATGCTGCCCGAGACCCTGTCGAACGGCCTGTGCTCGCTGCGTGAAGGCGAGAACCGCGCCACGCTGGCCGTGCGGATGGTGTTCGACAAGACCGGCCGCAAGACCAGCCACCGCTTCGTGCGCGGCCTGATGCGCTCGGCCGCCAAGCTGTCGTACGAGCAGGCCCAGGCCGCCATCGACGGCACGCCTCCGCCGGCCGGCCAGGACCCCGACAAGGCCCCGCCCCTGCTGGACGCGATCCTGACGCCGCTGTGGGAGGCCTTCCGCCTGATGGGCCGGGGCCGCGAGCAGCGCTCGCCCCTGGCCATCGAGAGCGACGAGCGCCGCATCGTCATCACCAAGGAAGGCGAGATCGCCTCGATCACCCGCCGCGCCAGCCTCGAGGCCCACAAGCTGATCGAGGAGATGATGATCCAGGCCAACGTCTCGGCCGCCGAGAGCCTGGAAGCAAAACGCTCGCCGCTGATCTACCGCGTGCACGACACGCCCAGCCTGGAGAAGCTGCAGAACCTCGCCGACTTCCTCCAGACCCTGGAGATCCGCTGGAACAAGGGCGAGGCCCCGCAGACCTCGCGCTTCAACAAGCTGCTGGAAGACACCCGCGAGAGCGCGCACGCGGCGATCATCAACGAGGTGGTGCTGCGCACCCAGATGCAGGCCCACTATTCCAGCGACAACATCGGCCACTTCGGCCTGAACCTGGCCAGGTACGCCCACTTCACCAGCCCGATCCGGCGCTATGCCGACCTGATCGTCCACCGCGGCCTGATCCGGGCCCTGGGGCTGGGCGACGACGGCCTCACCGACCAGGACATCGCCCGCATCAAGGACACGGCCGAGGTCATCACCCACGCCGAGCGCCGAGCCATGGCCGCCGAGCGCGACGCCACCGACCGCTACATCGCCTCGTTCCTGGCCGACCGGGTGGGCGCGACCTTCAGCGGCCGCATCACCGGCGTCACCCGCTTTGGCCTGTTCGTGAAGCTGGACGAGACCGGCGCCGACGGCCTGGTGCCGATCTCGAACCTTGGCGAGGAATACTTCGTCCACGACGAGCGCCTGCACTCGCTGGTCGGCGAGCGCACCGGCAAGCGCTGGCCGCTGGGCCTGTCGGTCGAGATCCGCCTGCGCGAGGCCACGCCCGTGACCGGCGGCCTGCTGTTCGAGATGCTCAGCGACCCGGTGCCCGCGGATCCGAACCTGCCGAGGCCCCGCCTGGGCGCACGGCGCCAAGCGGCGGTGAAGCCGCGCGGCGGCCTGCCCAAGGGCGTGCGACGCGGCAAGCGGCGCTAGCGTCCTTCTCCCCTTGCGGGAGAAGGTGTCGGCGAAGCCGACGGATGAGGGGTCGCACCCACGAAAAACGCCGCGACAGCTGATCGGCTGTCGCGGCGTTTTGCTTTTGAGAGACCCCTCACCCGACCTCGCTCCGCGAGGCCACCCTCTCCCGCAAGGGGAGAGGGATCAGTCCAGGGGCTTCTCGATCTCGTAGACCACGTCGTCGAGCTTCTGCAGCATCAGGGTCTGCGCATCCCGGACGCCCTGGTTGAAGAAGGCCGGCCCGAGCGTTTCGGACAGGAACTCCAGCAGGAAGCCCGCCTCCAGCCCGCTGACCGGCCGATCGAGCTCGTCGCGCATGTAGAGCGTCAGCTTGCGCAGGACAGCCTCGCGGACGTCCTTGTCGAGCTCGATCTTGGCCATGATCAGCCGATCGCGCCGAAGCACCAGGCCAGGACGGACTTCTGGGCGTGGATGCGGTTTTCCGCCTCGTCCCAGGCTAGCGAGCGCGGGCCGTCGAGGACGGCGTCGGTGACTTCCTCGCCGCGGTGGGCCGGCAGGCAGTGCAGGAAGACGCCGTCGTTGGACAGGTCCATCAGGGCGTCGTCGACCTGGTAGGGCTCCAGGGCCTTGAGGCGCTCGTCGTGGTCGGTGTCGCCCATCGAGACCCAGGTGTCGGCCACGACCACGTCGGAACCGCGCACGGCTTCCTTGGGGTCTTCCATCATCGTCACCTTGCCGTTCAGGCCGGCGGCGCGGGCCAGATCGTGCAGGTCGGCGTGATAGACGCTCGGGCAGGCGATCTTCAGCTCGAAGCCCAGCAGCGGCGCGGCGTGGATGAAGCTGGAGCAGACATTGTTGCCGTCGCCGACCCAGGCGATGGTCTTGCCGCCGATGTCGCCGCGATGCTCCTCGATGGTGAGGATGTCGGCCATGATCTGGCAGGGGTGGCTCTTGTCGGTCAGGCCGTTGATCACCGGCACGGTCGAGACCTGGGCGAAGCGCTCGACGTCGGCGTGGCTGTTGGCGCGGATCATCACCGCATCGACCATGCGCGAGAGCACCTTGGCGGTGTCCTCGATGGTCTCGCCGCGGCCCAGCTGCATGTCCGACGAGGTCGAGATGATCGCCGAACCGCCGAGCTGGCGCATGGCCGCGTCGAACGAGAAGCGGGTGCGGGTCGAGTTCTTCTGGAAGATCATCGACAGCACATGGTCCTTGGCCGGGGCGTCGGCGTCGACGCGGCCCTTGGGCCAGCCCTTGCGCGCGGTCTTGCGGGCCTTGGCGTCCTCCAGGATCAGGCGCAGCGTGGCGCCGTCGAGCTTCCAGAGGTCGATGAAGTGGCGGGGGGCGGTCATCTCAGGCCACCTTTCCGGAATGAGCTGAAGTGGACGCCTCCGCCGCTGGGACGGAGGCGTCGGGTCAGGGATGCGATCAGGCGGCCGCTTGAGCGCGGACGACCTCGCAGGTCTTTTCGAGCTTGGCCACGGCCTCCTGGGCCTCGGCCAGCGTCAGGTTCAGCGGCGGCAGCAGGCGCACGCAGTTGTCGCCGCCGCCGGCCACCAGCAGCTTCTGGTCGCGGGCCAGGGCCATGAACTCGCGGTTGTTCGAGGCCAGCTTGATGCCGATCAGCAGGCCCTTGCCGCGCACGTCGAGCACGACGTCCGGGAAGCGGTCCTTCAGGCCGTTCAGTTGCTGGGTGAAGTAGCCGGCGATGGTCTTCACGTTGTCGAGGATCTCGGGCGTGTTGATCGCATCGAAGGCCGCCGCACCGACCGCCATGGCCAGCGGGTTGCCGCCGTAGGTCGAGCCGTGAGTGCCGGGCGTCATGCCCTTGGCGCCCTCGGTCGAGGCCAGGCACGCGCCGACCGGGAAGCCGCCGCCCAGGGCCTTGGCCACGCACATTATGTCGGGCTCGGCGCCCTCGGCCCACTCGTGGGCGAAGAGCTTGCCGGTCCGGCCCATGCCGCTCTGCACCTCGTCGAAGATCAGCAGAACGCCGGCTTCGCGGGTGATCTCGCGCAGTTCGACCAGCTGGGCCTCGGTCAGCGACCGCGCCCCGCCCTCGCCCTGCACGGGCTCGATGATGACGCCGGCCGTGGTCGGGCCGATGGCGGCCTTCAGGGCTTCCAGGTCGCCGAACGGCAGCTGGATGAAGCCCGGCAGGCGCGGGCCGAAGCCGTCCAGATAGCCGGCGTTGCCCGAGGCGTTGACCGCCGCGTACGAGCGGCCGTGGAACGAGCCGTCGAAGCCGATGATGTCGATCCGCTCCGGATTGCCGGCCACGGCGTGATAGCGGCGGGCGGCCTTCAGGGCGCACTCGATCGCCTCGGTGCCCGAGTTGGTGAAGAACACCACGTCGGCGAAGGTGGCCGCGCACAGCTTGTCGGCCAGCACTTCCTGCTCGGGGATCGTGTAGATGTTGGAGACGTGCCAGAGCTTCTCGCCCTGGGTCTTCAGCGCCTCGACCAGGGTCGGGTGGGCGTGGCCCAGGCCGCAGGTGGCGATGCCCGCCACGCAGTCCAGGTACTCTTCGCCGGCCGTCGAGAACAGTCGCGCGCCTCGGCCTCGCTCGAACGCCAGCGGGGCGCGGCTGTAGACGCCCATGATGTGGTGTTGCGAGGGGTTCGACGACGTCGCAGTGCTCAAAGCGGCCTCCCAAAAGGCAAGAAGCCCCCGGGCTTTCGCGCGGGGACTGGAAGGCCCGACGTTGTCGGCGGGAAGTCCCGGTCTGTCAATGAAATGACCGTGAATTTTGGACGTCAGGGCGCCGGGGACACACCCTGGCGACGCGGGACCGCTACCTTGCCACCGCCAAGCGATCCGTCCTAAGCCTTGGACAGGGGGAGATGCTCGGAGGATCCGCGATGAAGGCCGCCCTGCCCCTGACCCTGACCCTGCTGGCTCTGACCGGCTGCGCCTCGACGACCGCCCCGCCCGCGCCCGCCGCCGTCACCGGAACCGTGGTCTGGCGCGAGCGGCTCATGCTGCCGCCAACGACCAGGGTGATCGTGCGCCTGCAGGACGTCAGCCTGGCCGACGCCCCCGCCAAGGTGCTGGCCGAGGACGTGATCGAGGGCGTCCGCGCCCCGCCGGCGGCCTTCAAGCTGGCCTATGACCCGGCGTCGATCGTTCCCAACCACCGCTATTCGGTGTCGGCCCGCGTGGAGGTGGACGGCCAGCTGCGCTTCATCAACGACACCCACATCGCCGTCATCAACGACGGCCCGACCAGCGGCGTGGAGGTGCTGGTCACGGGCGTGGGGCGGCCATAGCCACACCCCCACCTCCCGTCATTCCCGCCCTTGTGGCGGGAAACCCTGGTTCCGCTCGCACGTGAAGCGCAAGCGGCGTGCTGAGCACGCCGCCACTACCGCCCTTGCGGCTGACAGAGGGGTTCCCGCCACAAGGGCGGGAATGACGGGAAGAAAGAGCCGTTCAGCTCTTCAGGCGATACCCGCTGCGGAACAGCGCCCAGCACCACAGGAAGAGGCCGACGGTCAGCACGGCCGTGACCACCACGCCGATGGCGATGCTGCCGTCCGCGTGGCCGATGAAGCCGTAGCGGAAGCCGTCGATCAGGTAGAAGAACGGGTTGAAGTGGCTGGCCGTGCGGAACGGCTCGGGCAGCTTGTCGACCAGGTAGAAGGTGCCCGACAGGAAGGTCATCGGCATGATGGCGAAGTTGGTCACCGCCGCCAGCTGGTCGAACTTCTCGGCCCACAGGCCGGCCAGCACGCCGGCCAGGCCCAGGATCAGGGCCGCGCCGATGGCGAAATAGAAGATCGCCCACAGGTGCGAGATCTGCAGGCCCGCGCCCGGCAGCACGCCGATCACGGCCGCCGTCACCGCGCCGACCACGACGCCGCGCGTCGCCGCGCCCAGGCCGAAGGCGGCCACCTGCTCCAGCGGGGTCAGGGGCGGGGTGAGGAAATCGGAGGTCAGGCCCATCATCTTGGCCTGGATCAGCGACGAGGACGAGTTGGCGAAGGCGTTGTTGAGCACCGCCATCATGATCAGGCCCGGGGCCACGAAATGGCCGAAGGTCACGCCCTCGACCGCCGGGCGGCTGGCGCCGACCGCGACCACGAACACCAGCATGTAGAGCAGCGTGGTGACCACCGGGGCGGCCACGGTCTGCATGCCCACCTTCCAGAACCGGCGGATCTCGCGCTGGTAGAGGGTGAGGAACCCGCTCCAGTTCCAGCCGTGATAGTCGCGCGGCTGCGGCGGAACGACGCTGTCTGCCATGTCTCTCATTGGCTCGATCCTGGAAATTCCTTCGCCATGTGCGCCTGGGAAGGGTCGGGCGCAAGCGTCCCGCTTCGAGAATCAATATATTGTTTCTGTGGACAGAGTACCTGGCGCCTATTGTGCGTCTTAACGCATTCTTTACACTATGTGGTAGGTCAGCCGCCGGCGGGGCGTGCTGTACACCAGATGTAGGGTCATGGCGAGGTGGGGTTCTCGTCGTGGCGCCTTTTTTAGGCGGAGAAGGCCATGAGCTGGACTGACGAACGGGTCTCCACCCTCAAGAAGCTTTGGCTGGACGGGCTGTCCGCCAGCCAGATCGCCAAACAACTCGGCGGGGTCACCCGCAACGCCGTGATCGGCAAGGTCCATCGTCTGGGCCTGTCGGGTCGCGCCGCGCCCTCGCAACCGGCTCGCCCGGCCTTCAAGGCGCCGCGCCCGGCTCGTCCGGCCGCCACCGCCATGCCGGCCGCGCCGCGCCGCGTGGTCGCCGCCGAACCGGTCGCCCCGGCCCCGGCTCCGGTCGCGGCTCACCAGCAGCCTTCGGTTCCGGTCCTGCGCAACGAAGCCCCCGGCTCGGCCACCGTGCTGACCCTCGGCGCCCACATGTGCAAGTGGCCGATCGGCGACCCGTCGTCGGACGGCTTCACCTTCTGCGGCCGCCGCTCGTCGGAAGGCCCCTACTGCGTCGAGCACGCCCGGGTGGCCTACCAGCCGCAACAGACCAAGAAAAAGGGCGGCGCCACCGAGCTCGCCCGCTCGCTGCGCCGCTACATCTAGGCGGTTCCGGGGCCTGGCTCGCCAGGCTCTACCGAGGGATACGAACAAGAAGAGAAGCGTCGGCAAGGCGCTCTCGCCATGCAGCCCTCCCCGTTCCGCGGGGAGGGCTTTATGCTGCCCCCGATGACCGACCTCGCCCCCGATTCCAACGCGCCCGCCTATTCCGTCTCGGAACTGGCCTTCGCGCTGAAGCGCACGCTGGAAGACCGCTACGGCTTCGTGCGGCTGCGCGGCGAGCTCAGCAAGGTCACCCACCACTCCAACGGCCACGTCTACCTGACCATCAAGGACGACAAGGCCGCCATCGACGGCGTCGTCTGGAAGGGCAATGTGCGGGGCCTCGGCGTGAGGCCCGAGCATGGGCTCGAGGTCATCGTCACCGGCAAGATCACCACCTATCCGGCCGGCTCGCGCTATCAGATCGTCATCGACAGCATGGAGGCCGCCGGCGTCGGCGCCCTGCTCGCCCAGCTGGAGCGGCTGAAGGCCAAGCTGGCCGGCGAGGGCCTGTTCGCGGCCGAACGCAAAAAGCCCCTGCCCTCGATGCCGGCCGTGGTCGGGGTGATCACCAGCCCCACCGGCGCGGTGATCCGCGACATCCTGCACCGCATCCGCGACCGCTGGCCCTGCCGGGTCATCGTCTGGCCGGTGGTCGTGCAGGGCGACGCCGCCGCCGGCCAGGTGGCCGGCGCGATCCGGGGCTTCAACGCCCTTACGCCCGGCGGACCGGTCCCGCGTCCCGACATCCTGATCGTCGCCCGCGGCGGCGGCTCGGTGGAGGACCTCTGGGCCTTCAACGACGAGGCCCTGGCCCGCACGGTGGCCGAGGGAACGATCCCGCTGATCTCGGCCGTCGGCCACGAGACCGACACCACCCTGATCGACTTCGTCTCCGACCGCCGCGCGCCCACCCCGACGGCGGCCGCCGAGATGGCCACGCCCGTGCTGGCCGAGTTGCGGGGCCTGGTCTCCGACTACGACCGCCGCCTGTCGCGCTGCGCCGGCCGCGTGGTCGAGGAGCGCCGCACGCGGCTGCAAGCCGCCGCGCGCGGCCTGCCCCGCCCCAACGACCTGCTGGCCCTGGCCCAGCAGCGCTTCGACATCGCCGCCGGCCGGCTGGACGCGGCCCTGGCCCGCAACACCTCGGTCCACGCCCAGGACCTGCTGAAGGTCACCGCCCGCCTGTCGCCCGAAGCCCTGGCCCGCCAGCGCCAGGCCAAGGCCGAGCGCCTGTCCGACCTGTCGCGCCGCCTGGACCTGGCCGCCCGCCGCGCCCCCGAACGCGCCGCCCAGCACGCCCGCCTGCCGGCCCTGTGGGATCGCCTCAACGCCGTCGCCCGCCGCCGCCTCGACCGCGAGGCCGACCGCCTGGCGGGCCTGGACAAGCTGCGCCAGTCGCTGAACCCGGAACGGCCGCTGGAGCTGGGCTTTGCTCTGGTGCGCAAGATGGACGGGACCCTGGCCCGCTCGGCCGCGGATCTGGCCGCCGGCGAGCGTGTGAACCTGAAGTTCAAGCTGGGCGAACGCGACGCGGTGATCGACGGCGAAGGCTCGACGCCTCCCCCTCCCCCGCCCGCCTCCGTCGTGCAGGCGGCCCCCAAGCCGGCTCCGCGCCCGAAATCCGCGCCCCCGCCGTCACCCGGCCAGGGCGATCTGTTCTAGTCCCGCGCTTTGGCGTAGAAGAGTCCCATGAACGCTTACGATCGCGACATCGGCAAATCCGGCCTGGCCGTCCTGCACTATGGCGACGGCGACTTCGCCGTGCTCAGCCCCGGCCAGTACGTGGTCTGCGCCGTCACCGGCGCCAAGGTGCCGTTGGAGGCGCTGCGCTACTGGAGCCCCGAGCTGCAGGAGGCCTACGCCACGCCGAAAGAGGCGTTGAAGCGCTGGCAGGAGACCAAGGCCTGAACCGCCGGGGGCTTCTCGCCGTCCTGGTCGGCGCCGCCCTTCCCCTCGCCTACTCCGCCCGCGCCGCGGCCCCTGGCCTGACGCTGAATGGACGCCTGGAACAGGGCGGCTACGTCGTCGGCCGCACCGCGCCCCACGCCAACGTGCTGGTGGACGGCGTTCCCGTCGCCCAGAGCTCGGCCGACGGCTGGTTCGTGGTCGGTTTCGACCGCGACGCTCCGCCGACCGCCGAGATCGCAGTGCAGACGCCCGACGGCTCGGCGAGCCACCGCGTGGCGATCGCGCCCGGGACCTTCGACGTCCAACGCATCGACGGCCTGCCGCCGTCGCAGGTCACGCCCGACGATCCGGCCCTGCTGGCCCGCATTGCCGCCGAGGGCGCGCGCAAGGCGACGGGCTTCTCCAGCCGCGTCGACGGCGACTTCTTCCGCACCGGCTTCATCTGGCCGGTGAAGGCCACGCGCCGCTCCTCCAGCTTCGGCGGCCAGCGCATCCTCAACGGCGAGCCCAAGCGCCCCCACTACGGCGTCGACCTGGCCGCGCCGGTCGGCACGCCCGTGGTCGCCCCGGCGGCCGGCGTCGTCGCCTTCGCCGAGACCGGCCTGCACTTCGAGGGCGGGCTGATCCTGATCGACCACGGCCAGGGCCTGATCAGCGCCTATCTGCACCTTTCCCGCATCGACGTGACTCCCGGCCAGCGGGTGGCCCAGGGCGAGCGGATCGGCGCGGTCGGCAAGGAGGGCCGCGCCACGGGTCCGCACCTCTGCTGGCGCCTGAAGTGGCGTGACCGCAATCTCGACCCCAGTCTCTGGGTGGCTGACGCGGGAATGCGACAGTGAACGGTGCAAACTTCACCATTTGGGGACAGCCCCTATCGACAGCCCCCTGTGGTTATGGTTATCCCCAGCCCGCCCTAAAATTCGCGTATGAGGCGTAAACCCGCATGTCCGCGGTGCTAGACAAGCTCCGTTTCCTCCTGGTGGACGATAACCACCACATGCGGGCCATCGTCAGCACGATCCTGAAGGGCGTGGGCGTGCGCCACGTGCACGAGGCGATCGACGGGGCCGAGGGCCTGCAGATCCTCAAGGATCGGCAGATCGACATCGCCATCGTCGACTTCAAGATGTCGCCGCTGGACGGGGTGCAGTTCACCCAGTTGGTGCGCAACTCGCCCGACAGCACCGACCCGTTCCTGCCGATCATCATGCTGACCGGCTTCGCCGAACGGCACCGGGTGTTCGAGGCGCGCGACGCCGGCGTCACCGAGATCGTCGTCAAGCCGGTCACGGCCCGCTCGCTGCTCGACCGCATCGACATGGTGATCTTCAAGCCGCGGCCGTTCATCCGCAGCGCCGACTATTTCGGCCCCTGCCGCCGCCGCCGCCAGGATCCGCACTACGGCGGCCCGTTCCGCCGCGGCACCGACAAGGGCGCTATCGAGCTTTAGCTCCACCCTTCTCCCCGTCATTCCCGCCCTTGTGGCGGGAAACCCTGGTTCCGCTGATACGTGAGACGCAAGCGGCGTGCCCGGCACGCCGCCCCACCTGCCCTTGCGACCGACAAAGGGGTTCCCGCCACGAGGGCGGGAATGACGGGAGTGAGGAAAGACCTTTTCTCAGGCCTTTTCGGCCGCATCCCCCGCCAGCAGCGCCGCATAGACCTCGTTGGGCCAGCGACGGTGAACCCAGAACCACTCCTCGGGCCGCTCGCGGATGCGGTCTTCCATGAAGGCGTTGATCATCCGCACGCCGGCCTCGATGTCGGCCGTGCGGTCGCCGGTGCTGGGCGGGACGATCGGGTCGTGGACCACGGCCCGGAAGCGCGCGCCCTTGGTGCGCTGCACCGACATCGGCTGCAGCACGGTGCCAAAGCGGATCGCCAGGCGGGTCGGCCCCGGCGCGGTGCGCGAGTCGTGGCCGAAGAACGGGGCCGCGACGCCGCCGTTGAACTTCTGGTCGTTCATCAGCGCCACCGACTCGCCGCGCTTCATGGCGTCGAGCAGCTCGCGCGCGCCGTCGCCGCCCTTGGGGGCGAACAGCCGCACGCCGTAGCGGAACCGGCTCTTCTTGATGCGCTCGTCGATATAGGGGTTGTTGGCCGCCCGGTAGGTCATCTGGCAGGTGACCCCGGAATCGACGATGGCCGCCGGCATCACTTCCCAGTTCGACAGGTGGCCGGAGACGAACACCACCGGCTCGCTGTCCCGCGCGATCTGGGCCAGGCGCTCGGCGTTGACCACTTCCACCCGCCCCGTGGAGGGCAGCAGCTTGTCCATCAGCGGGAACTCGCCGAACGTCCGTCCCAGCCCGTCCCACTGCTTGCGCAGCATGCCGGCGCGCCAGGCGGCGTCCTTTTCCGGGAAGGCTAGGCGCAGGTTACGGTCGGCGACCTTGTGAGCCCCGCTCAGCGGACCGAAGGTGCGCCCGAACCAGCCGCCCAGGGCCGAGGCCGCGTCGACGCCCAGCATCCGGAACAGGCCCATGAACAGGTCGTAGCCGATGGCCTCGATACGCCAGTAGAAATCTTGGGTGCGGGAAGCGCGGACTTGGGACATCGCCCCTTACTAGAGCGGGACAGCGCGAAACGGAAGTCACCCCAAGGCAACACCTGACCTTAAGCCTTTGAAATCGTCTGATTTTATCACCCAGAAATCGCCGCAATCGCGGCCATGACTGACGTCTTTCGGTGCTTTCAGGCGACTCGGCCTCGCTTGGCGCGCGACTTGCGGCTGTCAGGGCAGACCGTTCCGTTTCGGGACGGGGGAAAAGCCATCGGGGGTCAAGGGTCCATCATGGGCAATGACATCGACACTCACCTGGGCAAGCGTCTCCGCCGCCGTCGCCGGCTGCTGGGCCTGACCCAACAACAACTGGCCGGCGCCGTGGGCGTTCGTTTCCAGCAGATCCAGAAGTACGAGTGCGGCGCCAACCGCATCTCGGCCGCGCGCTTGTGGCAGCTGTCCGAAGCCCTGGAAGTGCCGGTCGGCTACTTCTACGACGGGCTGTCGAACCTCGCCGCCCGCGAGGCCGCGCCGGCGCACAACGACTCCGAGGGCGGCGAGATGTTCGCCCGCAAGGAGACGATCGACCTGATCCGGGCCTATTACCTGCTCGGCGAGCGTCCGCGCCGCCGCCTGCTGGACCTGGCCAAGTCGCTGAACGGCGTCGAGCAGATCGAAGCCTGACCCACGCTTCAGTTGGGCGGTTCAGTGGAGTAGCGTCGCGGGCCAGGGCAGGCTAAAGCCCTGCCCATGACGCTCTCCGCCGATCGCATCGCCGCCCTCGACGCCTTCATCGTCGAGCTCAACAGCGCCTCCGCCGGAGCGATCCTGCCGCTGTTCCGGTCCGACCACGGGCTGGAGGACAAGGCGGCGGGCAAGAACCTGCCGCGCGAAAGCCACGCGGCGTTCGATCCGGTGACCGAGGCCGACCGCGGCGCGGAAGCGGCGATCCGCAAGCTGATTTCCGAGCGCTATCCCGAGCACGGGGTGATCGGCGAGGAATACGGCGAGGACCGTCCGGACGCCGAGTTCGTCTGGGTGCTGGACCCCGTCGACGGCACGCGCGCCTTCATCTCGGGCCTGCCCCTGTGGACCACCCTGATCGGCCTGCGCCATCAGGGCCGTCCCGTGCTGGGCTCGATCGGCCAGCCCTATCTCGACGAAATCTATGTCGGCTCGGCCGCCACCGGCTCGCGCCTGATCGCCCGCGGCGGCGAAAAGCCCCTGCGCGTGCGCCCTTGCGCCGTTCTGACCGACGCCATCATCGCCACCACCGATCCTGAAGCCTGCTTCGACGGCGCCGAGCTGGGCGCCTGGCGCCAGGTGCGCGCGGCCGCCAAGCTGGCCCGGCTGGGCTGCGACGCCTACGCCTACGCCATGGTCGCGGCCGGCACGATGGACATGGTCATCGAGGCGGGCCTGAAGAGCTGGGATGTCGAGGCCGCCATCCCCCTGATCGAAGGCGCCGGCGGCGTCGTCACCGACTGGCGCGGCGCCCCGATCGGCCAGCACGGCGGCCAGATGGCCATCGCCGGCGACCAGCGCGTGCTGGACGAGGCGCTGGTGGCGCTGAAAAGGTCGGCGAAATAACTCCTTCTCCCCTTGCGGGAGAAGGTGGCCTGCGAAGCAGGTCGGATGAGGGGTCGAAGATCGGCGCCGCTGCGAAGGCTGATCGACCGGGCGATGAGGACAGGTCTGAGAGACCCCTCATCCGTCGCCTGCGGCGACACCTTCTCCCGCAAGGGGAGAAGGATCAGATTTTCAGCCCATCCGGCAGCAGCCGCTCGCCGGCGGCGAAGCGCTCCACCGCCACCCACTCGACCCAGACGTCCTGGCTGTTCTCGTTGATCACGAAGCGGTCGCGTTCGATCGCCTTGGGGTCCGACGTCGTGATCTCGTAGACGAACATGATCTCGTGGCCGATGTGGCCCTCATGCTCGTAGAGGTTCTCGATCACCGTCGGCGGGCCGACGATCTCGATTGCAAAGCCGGTCTCCTCCAGGAACTCCCGCCGCAGGGTCTGTTCCGAGGTCTCGCCGAACTCGACGCCGCCGCCCAGCGGCCGCCAGCCCTTCACCGAGCCGTCGTCGTTGCGCACCTCGGCGACCAGCAGCCGGTCCTCGTGGCGCAGCAGGCCGATGGCGACAACCCGCACCGCCTGCTTAGGCCGCCACGTGCTCATCGCGGGGCGACCGGATCGACCGTCTCGTCGAACGCCGCCCAGAAGCGGGCGCGGCGGTCGTCAGTCTCGATCAGGATCTCGTGGAAGGCGTCCTCGATCTCGAGGTAGCGGCCCTTGGGGATGCGGGCGGCGATCGCCCTCTGGGCCGAGGTCAGCACCCGGGTGTCGATCCCCGCGCCGACGATGGTCACCGGGATCGTGATGGCCTCGATACCCGGCGCGCGGGCCAGCCAGTCGCAGGCGGAGAACGCAAAATCGGTCCAGCCCCAGGTGATGCCGCCGAGCGCGATGTCCGGATTGGCGCGGATCTGGGCCTGATGACGGGCGTAGCGGGCCGCGTCGTGGGTCAGGGCGTCCTGCGGGAAGACGTGCTTGAACGGATCGCCGACGTCGCCCAGCACATAGTCGCCCCGCAGCGGCGTGCGGGCCGCGAGCCAGGCCAGAGGCCGCGCCAGCCAGGCCGGCGTAGCGCCGCTGTTCAGGCCCAGCATCGGGGCCGACAGCACACAGGCGGAAAAGCGGGTCTCGCCATGCGCCAGAACGAGGCTGGTCAGACAGCCGCCCATCGAATGGCCCAGCGCGATCCAGGGCTTGGGCAGGCGCGCCTCGAAGGCGGCCAGCAGGGCCTGGTAGTCGCCGAGAAAGTCATGGAAGCCGGCCGCATGGCCCTTCAGCCGGTCGGGCAGCATGCGGTGCGAGAGCCCCTGCCCTCGCCAGTCGTGCGCCAGGACGACGAAGCCCCGGGCCAGGAGGTCGGAGACGACCTCGTAGTACTTCTCGATCGGTTCGCTGCGGCCAGGGCTGATGACCACCGATCCGCGCGCAGCGCCTTCAGGAGAAAATAGTGCGGCGCGGAGGGTCGCCCCGTCCGCGCCGCGAAACCATTCGGCCTGGCCGTGGTCGGGAACCGGCGCCTCGGGAATCGAGACCAGAGGCGCGGGCTCCCCCATCGGCTTAGCGCAGCTTGGAGAACAGCGCCGCCATCTTGGACTGCAGCGCCATCGCCGCGCCCATGTCCGACAGCTTCAGCTTGCCGGTCATGACGGCCATGGTCGGGTCGAGCGAACCGGCGCCGATGGCCAGGAAGTCTTCCTTCGACAGGGTCATGGTCAGGTCGGCCGGACCGTCGTCGTTGGTGACCGAACCGCCATCGATCAGGATGACGCCTTCGCCCTTCAGGTCGAACTTCAGGCTCTTGCCGAGGCCGCTGTCGTCGCCGACGGCGGTTTTTATCTTGTCGGTGATTTCCTGCAGAGTGGCCATGAAACGCGATCTCCCTCTTATTTGCGCGTTCAATAATGCGCGTGAGAACTTGGCGTGCACCCTGGCCGGGCGCGGCGCGCAAGTAAACACCGTTTAGACGCTCTCCACCCTATTTTTTGCTCTGGATGAAGCGCACCTGCGAAGGCGTCCCGGACAGGCGAATACGGGTCGCGCCCTTGAAGTCGGAAAGCCGGTAGATCGGGGCTTTGCCCGCCAGCGGCAGGGCCTGGGTCTTGCCGTCCGCGCCGACCACGACGCCGCCGGAAGCGCCCGGAAAGCTGAAGCCGGTCATCTTCGGCGCCAGCATGGCCATCGGCCCGGCCGCCTTGCCGATGACGCCGTTGGTGGACTCCAGAACCACCTTCAGCTCGCCGGCCTCGTACTCGGCCGCCGGCTTCAGCACCGGCTCGATGATCAGGGTCGAACCGAACTTGGCGTCGACCGGCGCGTCGAACTCGACCTTCGCCCCGCCCTGCAGCTGGGCCAGGGTCGGCAGGCGCTCGAAGCGGCCATCGGCGCTGATCGGCAGCGGCGTACGCGCCCCGCCCGCCTCCACCAGCATGGCCTTCAGCCCCTCGGCGGGCTTGCCGTCGCGGGTCAGACGGTAGGCCACGCGAGTGCGCGAACGCTCCTGGGCCGGCACCTTGAGGAAGTTCTCCAGGTAGCCGAACACCTTGTCGGCCGGGGCGACCTTGTTCCCCTGGGCCAGGGCGACCGATCCGGCCGCCAGGGTCAGGACGGCGGCGGCGGCGAGCGCGCGTCTGGCGATACGGCGGCTCATTTCGGCTTCACGAACTTGAGGGTCATGCGGTCGCTCTCCCCGATGGCGTCGTACTTGGCGTGGTCGAAGTCGGGCTCGGCCGGCTCGCCGCGCGGCGCCGACAGGCGGGTCGGCGGCAGGGTCCAGACGCCGAACGGATGGTCCTTGGTGTCTTTCGGATTGGCGTTGATCTCGCTGGATCCCGCCAGCTCGAACCCGGCCTCCTTGGCCAGCTGCTCGACATAGGCCTGCTGAACATAGCCGTCGGCGGCCAGCACGTCCTGCACGCGGCCCGGCTCGCCCCGGTGCTCCTCGACGCCCAGGATCCCGCCGGGCTTCAGCGCCGCCAGGGCGTCCTTGAAGGCCTTCTCGGCGATACCGCCGGCCATCCAGTTGTGCAGATTGCGCAGGAA
Organism: Caulobacter sp. GW821-FHT10C03; assembly: GCF_059415485.1. Taxonomy (NCBI): domain Bacteria; kingdom Pseudomonadati; phylum Pseudomonadota; class Alphaproteobacteria; order Caulobacterales; family Caulobacteraceae; genus Caulobacter; species Caulobacter sp. GW821-FHT10C03. The sequence continues at coordinate 102,018 of NZ_JBWKNI010000005.1, forward strand.
CAGCACGCGATCGACGCTGCCCGCCGGCGCGACGGGGCCGCTGCCCCGGCCGAAGGTGGTGATCTCGACCTTGCCGTAGAGCCTGGGCTTTTCCTCCAGCTTGCGGCGATAGGCGGCGACGATCTCGGCGGCGGCCGGATCGGCCGGATCGGCCTCGAGCACCGCCTCGTAGAGCTTGCCGCCGGTGGCCGCCAGGAACGGGGCCAGGATCTCGGTGTACCAGCCCGCGCCCGGCCAGAACTCGACGACGGTCTGGCCCGGGCGGACGTCCCAGAACTCCAGGCTCTGCACCGGATGACGCCAGGCGTCGCGGGCCTTGTCGGCGCTGGTCCGCCAGTCGCCGGCCACGGCGCCGGCCAGGGTGGTCGGACCGCCCTTGGGCTCGGCCTTGGCCGCGGGCGCCTTGGCCGGTTCGTCCTTCTTGCGGCCGCAGCCGACCAGGCCCGCCGCGCCGGCGGCGACCATCAGGCCGCGACGCGACCACGAATACGCCGGATCCATCAATCCCCCTCTACTCATGGATCCAGCCTAGGCCGTGACCTTGGCGAAAACACGCCCGCGAGCCACGGGCGCAGGGGCGAAATGGCGCCGGCCGATCACGCCGGCTTCCGGAAGCGCAGGGTCATGCGGTCGCTCTCGCCGATCGCGTCGTACTTGGCGCGGTCGAAGTTCGGATCGGCCGGCTGCCCCGAGGGGGCCGACTGACGCACCGGCGGCAGGGTCCAGACCCCGAACGGGTGATCCTTGGTGTCCTTGGGGTTGGCGTTGATCTCGGACTTGGCGTCCAGCTTGAAGCCGGCCCGTTCGGCCAGGGCCACCACCGTGGCGGTCGACAGATAGCCGTTTGCCCCGGCGCTCTTTTCGTCGGCCGGATCGGCGCGGTGCTCCTCGATCGCCAGGATCCCGCCCGGCTTCAGCACGGCGAAGAAGTCGGCGAACAGCTTGTCGGCGACGCCCGGCTGGATGGTCCAGTTGTGGACGTTGCGGGCGGTCAACACGAGATCGGCCGAGCCCGGCGCGCCCAGCGGCGCGGCCACCGGCCCGAAGTCGACGAACTTGACCTTGCCGTACTTGGCCTCGTCGGCGAACCGGGCCTCGAAGGCCGCGCGGCCCTTGCGGGCGCCGTCCGAGGTCTTGGGATTGGCCAGGTCGGCGACGCCGGCCACGTAGGTTCCCTTGGTGGCCTTGGCGTAGGGCGCGAGAATCTCGGTCCAGTAGCCGCCGCCGGGCGAGACCTCGATCACCGTCTGGCCGGGCTTCAGCCCCCAGAACGCCAGGCTCTCATAGGGATGGCGGGCCCCGTCGCGGGCGACGCTGGCGGGCGTGCGGTCGGGCGAGGCGACGGCGGTCTTCAGGGCCGCGTCGGCGGCCAGGGCGCCGGTGGCGGGCGCGAGCACCGCGAGGGCGGCGAGAATGAGCAAGTGGCGGCGGGCGGGCATGGCGTCTGTCTCCGTCGTCGGCCCGCGTTCCGGGCGCGCCGACCTTAGCCGCACGCGAACCGCGATCAAGCGATTCCGAAACTGAATGACCCACCCCTTGAAGTCGAAAATCGACCTCCCAACTATTCAACCGAAGGCGCTGGAAAACCGGGCCTTCCGGATCGCAGACGAGGCCGAGATCGGGTCGTCGAAGGTCCGAACACACATCGCAACCTTGCTTGAAGAGAAGGTTCTATATCTATGCGTACGATCGACCTGTCGCCCCTTTACCGTTCGCTCGTCGGCTTCGACCGCCTGGCCGCGCAACTCGACGCCGCCGCCAAGACCGAAGCCGCCTCCGGCTACCCGCCCTACAACATCGAGCGCACCGACGAGAATTCCTACCGCATCGAGATCGCCGTCGCCGGCTTCAAGCCGGAAGAACTGTCGATCGAGGCCAAGGAAGGCCTGCTGACCGTCTCGGGCCGCAAGGCGGCCAATGACGAAGCCAAGCGCTACCTGCATCGCGGCCTCGCCGAGCGCAATTTCGACCGCCGCTTCCAGCTGGCCGACTACGTGGTGGTGACCGACGCCGCCCTGGCCGACGGCCTGCTGACCATCTCGCTGAAGCGCGAACTGCCCGAAGCCCTCAAGGCCCGCACCATCCCGATCAACACCGGCGCCGACACCGCCAGCCTGATCGAGGGCGAACAGGCCGCCTGACGGCGTCCCGACCACTTTCTTTCTCTCTGTTCTAAGTCCCCTCCGACTTCGGGCGGCGCAGCGATGCGCCGCCCTTTTTCGTCTCTGCACCAGTTCTGCACGGCGATCGGGCGGGCCGTGCACGGCCTCGCCGCCGGGGCTGCAAGCCGCGCGGCTATCGGGAAGGCTCCGCTGATGGGGACCTCCGATGAAAGCCTTCCGCCCGCCGCCCGCCGCCGCGCCCTTCTGGATGAAGCCGGTGGCCGCCGCCCTGCTGGTGCTGGCGTCCGACCAGCTGTTCTGGGGCTATGCCGCCGGCGCGACCTTGGGCGGCTTCTGCCTGCTGGCGACCATCGCCGTCGTCCTCGTTCATCCCGCCGCGCGCCGCGCCTGGGGCGCGCTGCTGGCCGCGACGGTCTTCGGCGTCGTGATGATCGAGGCGCCCGGCCTGCTGGCCTTTGTCCTGTGGGCGGTCGCCATCGCCGTGGCGGTGCTGGCCGCCCGCGCGGGCCGGCATGAGGACGCCTGGCGCTGGCTGCAACGGCTGGCGGTCCTGCTGGTCCTGGGCCTCGTCGCCCCGTTCCGCGACTTCATGAAGGCCCGCAAGCGCGCGCCAGGATCGGGCGCGGCCCTGCGTCGCCTGCCCGTGCTGGTGCTGCCCATCGTCGGCGGCGCGGTGTTCCTGGCGCTCTTCACGATCGCCAATCCGGTGATCGCCCAGGCCGTGGCCCAGTGGCGCATCCCCCAGATCGACCTGCCCCGCATCGGCTTCGCCGTCATCGTGCTATTCGGGGTCTGGATGCTGCTGCGGCCCAGCTTCAAGCGTCCGCTCTGGGGCCTGCCGGCCGCCAAGCCCGGCGCCGCGCCCCTGCCCGGTCTCAGCGTCGCGTCGGTGGGCCTGTCGCTGGTGGTGTTCAACACGATCTTCGCCCTGCAGAACGGCCTGGACCTGGCCTTCCTGTGGTCGCGGGCGCCGCTGCCGCAGGGCGTGACCCTGGCCGAGTACGCCCATCGCGGCGCCTATCCGCTGATCGCCACCGCCCTGCTGGCCGGCCTCTTCGTGCTGGTCGCCCTGGCGCCCGGCTCGGCGACGGCGCGATCGACGTGGTTGCGACGGCTGGTGGTGCTGTGGGTGGCGCAGAACCTCTTCCTCGTCGCCTCGTCGATCCTGCGCACCCTGGACTATGTGGAGGTCTACGCCCTGACCCGCCTGCGGCTGGCGGCCCTGATCTGGATGGCGCTGGTGGGCCTTGGCCTGCTGCTGATCTGCTGGCGGATGCTGCGCGCCAAAAGCGCCGGCTGGCTGATCAACGCCAACCTCGCCGCCGCCGGCCTGGTGCTGGCCGCCTGCACGGTGGTGGACCTCGGCTCGGTCGCCGCCGCCTGGAACGTCCGCCACGCCCGCGAGTTGGGCGGCGACGGCGAGGCGCTGGACGTCTGCTACCTGGAGCGCCTGGGCCCCGCCTCGGTCGTGGCCCTCAGCCAGCTACGCGCGACCGCCCTGCCCCCGCTGCTGGCGGCCCGCGTGGCTTGGTCGCGCGAGACGGTGCTGAACGACCTGGAACCCCGCCAGGCCCAATGGCGCGGCTGGTCCTGGCGCGGTCAGCGGCGCCTGGACGAGGCCCTGCTGATCGCACCGCGCGACCGGACAATCCCGGTTCCGGCCGGCACGCTGGACTGCCGGGGCCAGCAGATCGGTCCCAGCGCGCCCGAAACGCCGCCCCAACCCTACAGCGAACCGTTGACCCCGGACGTCGCAAGCGGAACATCTGCGCCATGACTCAGCCGATCCTGATCGTCGACGACGAGCCCCACATCCGCGAGCTGCTGGCCTTCGCCCTGGGCAAGGCCGGCTACGCCACGGTCGAGGCCGCCGACGGCGAGGCCGCGCTGGAGGCGATCGCCGCCCACAAGCCGGCCCTGGTGGTGCTGGACATCAACATGCCGCGCCTCAACGGCCTGGACGTCTGCCGCCGCATCCGCGCCGAGGGCCAGCTGCCTGTGCTGCTGCTGTCGTCGCGCGACGACGAGATCGACCGGGTGCTGGGCATCGAGCTGGGCGCCGACGACTACGTGGTCAAGCCGTTCAGCCCGCGCGAGGTGACCGCCCGGGTCGCCGCCATTCTCCGGCGCGCCTCGGCCGCCGCCCCGCCGCCGGCCGAGGAGGCCAAGCTGGTCAGCCACGGCCGCCTCAGCCTTGAGGCCGACGCCTGGCGGGCGGCCTGGGGCGAGGCCGAGACGACCCTCACCGTCACCGAGTTCGGCATCCTCTGGACCCTGGCCAGCGCCCCGCGTCGCGTCTTCACTCGCGACGCCATCATCGACAAGCTGCGCGGGCCGGGCTTCGCCCTGACCGACCGCACCATCGACAGCCACGTGCGCAACCTGCGCGCCAAGTTCGCCAGGCTGGGCGGGGTCGACGTGGTCGAGACCCGTCCCGGCGTCGGCTATCGCCTGGGGGCCTGCCAGGGCCAGGACGCGCAGGCGTGATCGCCGCGCTGTCGGCCTTCAAGGACGCGGTCAAGCGCCGCTGGCCGGCCCTGCGCCTGCGCTCGATCCTGCTGGCGGTGCTGCTGTTCGCCGCCGCCATGCCGGCCCTGGGCGGAATCTTCCTGCGCAGCTACGAGAACACCCTGGTCCGCCAGACCGAGGCCGAACTGAACGCCCAGGGCGCGGCCCTGGCGGCGACGGCGGCGGTGCTGTGGCCTGACGCGCCGCCCGCCTCGGCCCTGCCCGAACCGGATCCGGAAGACCCCGCCTACTACCGCCCTGAAAAGCCCAGCATCGACCTGTCGGCCGCCCGCATCCTGCCCGAGCGGCCGACGCCGGAACACACCGGCGCGCCCGAACCGGAAGCCGTGGACGCCGCCGCGCGCCTCGACCACATCTTCGCCGACACCACCCGCAGCACCCTGGCCGCCATCGTCCTGACCGACGCCCACGGCCGCGTCGTGCGCGGCCTGGGGACCGGCGGCGATCTCTCGGCCCTGCCCGAGGTGCGCGACGCCCTATCCGGCCGGTCGGAGACCGTGCTGCGGCGGATCGGCCAGTACCGTCCGCGCTATGTCTGGGAATGGCTGAGCCGGGCCTCGGCCGTGCGCCTGCACCACGCCCGGCCGGTGATCGTCGGCGGCCGCACCGTCGGCGTGCTGCTGCTGTCGCGCTCGCCGCGCGGCCTGTTCAAGGGCCTGCACGAGGATCGCGGCAAGCTGCTGATCGGCGCGGGGGTCATCGTGCTGGTGCTGTTCGGCCTGGCCGGCCTGGTCTCGCGCGGGGTCACCCGGCCGATCGAGCAGCTCAGCGCCGCCACCCGCGCCATGGCCCAGGGCCGCGGCGAGCCGCCCGAGACCCCGACCACCGCCGCCGTCGAGATCCAGGCGCTCTATGACGACTTCCGGGCCATGGCCGCGGCGATCGACAAACGCTCGCGCTACCTGCGCGACTTCGCCGCCGCCCTCAGCCACGAGTTCAAGACGCCCCTGGCCGGGGTGCGCGGCGCCATCGAGCTTCTGCAGGACCACTATCCGACCATGAGCCAGGCCGAGCGCGAGCGCTTCCTGGCCAACATCGCCGCCGACAACGCCCGGCTCTCGGCCCTGGTCGGACGGCTGCTGGAGCTGGCCCGCGCCGACATGGCCACGCCCGAGGCCGGCGTCGTCGCCGCACCCGCCGCCGCCGCCCGCTCGGTGGCCGCCGCCCTGTCCGGCCCCGACCTCGCCGTCGCGCTGGACCTGCCGGCCGACCTGCCGCCGGTCGCAGCGCCCCTGGCGGTGATCGAGACGGTGCTGACCGTGCTGGTCGAGAACAGCCGCCAGGCCGGCGCCAGGCAGGTGACGATCGGCGGACGCCAGGACGGCGCCGAGGTCGTGCTCGAGGTCGCCGACGATGGTCCGGGCGTCGCCCCCGCCGACGCCGGCCGCCTGTTCGAGCCGTTCTTCACGACGCGCCGCACGCAGGGCGGCACGGGCCTTGGCCTCTCCATCGCCCGCTCCCTGGCCCGCGCCCACGGCGGCGAGGCGGCCTATCTGGCCGACGACGCGGGCGCGCGGTTTTCGCTGTCGCTGCCGACGGCCTGATCCCTTCCTGACGCCCTTTTGGGCGTCTGCACGGAATCTCCACAAGCGGTTCATCACCGCGCCTCAGGGCGCTTCTAGGCTTCGATCTCGCCCCCACAGGAGATCGCCATGCTGACCGCCGCCCCGCCTGCTTCCGCCCCGTTCGATTCTGGCTGCCAGGTCGAGCTCGACATCGCCGCCGGCCGCTACACCTGGAGCGTCGTGCGCCCCGACGGCATGCGGCTGTCCGGAACCGCCAGCGACCCGGCCTTGGCCCAGAGCCAGACCGCCCTGGCCGCCGTGATGCTCGACGCCTTCGCCTCGCTGAAGCGGCGGCGTTTTTAGGCCCGCGCCCCTCGTCTTCGCCTCGTCTTGGCCATGGGGCGGGTGTAAGCGTCGCCTTCGCTGGTTTCGCAAAGGCCCTTCATGCGCGCGCTTGTTTCCCCCGCCCTGGCTCTGGCCCTGACGCTCGGCGTCTCGGTCGCGGCCCTCTCCTCCGCCCCCGCCCTGGCCGCGCCCGAGAACTACGCGACCATCCGCATGAAGACCGACACCGCATTCCTCAGCCCCGAGGAGCGCAAGGTGGTGAACCTGCTGATCCAGGCCGCCGACCAGATGACGGCCATCTACGACAAGCAGGCGGTCGCCCAGGGCGGCGCCGACGGCCCTGGCCACGGCTTCTATCCGCCGAGCATGACCAAGGCGGAATTCGAGACCTACCTGGCCGCCCATCCCGACCAGAAGACCGCCCTGATGGACGCCTATACGGTGGTCCGTCGCGAGGGCGACAAGCTGGTCGCCGTGCCCTACTCGGTCGCCTACAAGCCCGAGCTGACCAAGGCCGCCGCCCTGCTGGACGAAGCCGCCAAGGTCACCACCAACGCCAGCCTCAAGCGCTTCCTGACCCTGCGCGCGCAATCTTTCCGCTCGAACGACTACTTCCAGTCCGAGATGGCCTGGATGGACCTGGAGGGCACGCCGATCGAGGTCGCCATCGGTCCGTACGAGACCTACACCGACGAGATGATCGGCCAGAAGGCCGCCTTCGAGGCCTTCGTCACCCTGAAGAACCCGACCGAGAGCCAGGCCCTCGACAAGTACAAGGCCTATCTGCGCGACATGGAGGCCAACCTCCCCGTCGCCGACGCCTACAAGAACTTCAAGCGCGGCGGCGCCTCGCCGATCGCCGTGGCCGAGCAGATCCGCGGCGGCGGCGACAATCTGCACGGGCCCCAGACCGTGGCCTTCAACCTGCCCAACGACGAGCGGGTGCGCGAGGCCAAGGGCGCCAAGAAGGTGATCCTGTCCAACGTGCTGGCCGCCAAGTACGAGGGCATTCTCTCGCCCATCGCCTCGCGCGTGTTGGTCGCCGACCAGGCCGCCCTGGTCAGCCAGAAGTACATGACGCTGGAGACCCTGTTCCATGAGCTGTCGCACAGCCTGGGCCCGGGCTCGATCACCGTCGCCGGCCGCGCCACCACCGTCTCGGCCGAGCTGAAGGACATCGCCGGCACCGCCGAAGAGGCCAAGGCCGACGTCATGGGGGCCTGGAACATCCTCTTCATGATGGAGAAGAACGAGATCCCGGCCGCCGAGCGTCCGCAGCTCTTCGCCACCTACACCGCCGGCATCTTCCGCGCCGCTCGCTGGGGCGACGAGGAGGCCCACGGCCGGGGCGCGGCCCTGCAGTACGGCTACCTGAAGTCCAAGGGCGCCTTCGTCTTCGACCCCGTCGCCAAGCGCTACCGCATCGACGACGCCAAGATGGCCGCCGGCATCCGCGACCTGGTGGCCGACATCGTCAAGCTGCAAGGCGACGGCGACTACGCCGGCATGGTCGCCTTCTTCGACCGCTACGCCCACCTCGACGACGACGCCCGCGGCGTGATCGCCACGCTGAAGGACATCCCGGTGGACATCACCCCGGTCTATCCGGCGAAGGTGTGAGATCCAGGCCCCTTCTCCCCTTGCGGGAGAAGGTGGCGGCCGAAGGCCGACGGATGAGGGGTCTCTCAGACATGAGAGACCTCACACAGCCTGACCGCCGCACGAAGCTTCGAGGTTTGAGAGACCCCTCACCCGACCTCGCTCCGCGAGGCCACCCTCTCCCGCAAGGGGAGAGGGACTAGGCGGGAGCGAAATCCACGCCCTGCACCTGGTTCAGGTCGCAGTCGCGGAAGCTGGCCTTGGCCAGGCGGGCGCCGGTGAAGTCGGCGCCGCGCAGGTCGGCGCCGTCGAGGATGGCTTCGGAGAGGTCGGCGGTCTGGACCATGGCGTAGCGCATGCGGGCGGCCGCCAGGTTGGCCTGGGTCTGGCGCTGGGGACCCAGCGGCAGCGGCGACAGATAGGCCTGACGCAGGTCGGCCTTGGTCAGGTTGGCGCCGGTCAGCTTGGCGCCGCGCAGGTCGGCCCCGCGCAGATTGGCCGCGCGCAGGTCGGCGTTCTGCAGGTTCGCGCCCTGCAGCTGGGCGCCGGACAGGTCCATGCCGACCATGCAGGCGCCCTTGGCGGTCATGGCGGTCAGGCGCAGGCCCTTCAGCCGGTCGCCGAGCGGACGCAGGTCTTCGCCGTCGAGGCGGGCCGCCTGCCCTTCCTTGCCGCCGGTCTGGCACCATTGCTGGTTGGCGAGGCAGCGGGCGTAGAGCTCGCGGGCCTTGTTCACCGCTTCCGGCGTCGAGGCCGTCAGGGCGCCGCTCATGTGCGCGCCGCTGGTCCGCGCGGTCGAGGTGTCGACCCCGGCCATCACCGAGCCTTGCAGGTTGGCGCCCTCGAGGTTGGCGCCCTTGATGTCGGCGTTGTCGAGGATCGCCCCGGCGAGGTTGGCTTCCTTCAGGTTGGCGCCCGACAGCTTGGCCCCGCGCAGGGAGCAGTCGGAGAAGTCGGCCTTGAAGGCCGAGACGCCGGTGAACTGCGAGCCGTCGAGGGTCGCGCCCGAGAAGTTGACCTCGTCGACCTCGCCGTTGCGGGTCTCGTGCTTGAGCGTGTCCAGCCCCTTGCGGGGGTGCGGAATGGCGATCTGGCCCTCGCGGAAGTCGGCCTGGGTCAGGTCGGCCTGCGAGAGGTTGGCGCCGCGCAGGCAGGCCCCGCGCAGGTCGGCGCGTTGCAGGCTGGCCTGGCGCAGGTCGGCCTTGCGCAGGTCGCAGCCGAACAGGCTGGCGCGATCCAGCTTGGTGCGCACCATGCGGCAGCCGTCGAGAATCGAGGCCGACAGGTCGGCGTCCGTCAGGTTGCGGAACGACAGGTCCAGGCCCGACAGGTTCATGAACCGCAGCGAGGCGCGCTTGCCGCCTTGCTTGCCGGTCACGAACTTCTCGTGGGCCGTGACGAGCATGTCGAGTTCGGCCTGGCTGAGCTTGCGGCGACCCGCAAGGTTCTGCACGGCGTTCATTGCGGGACCCCCTCCCGACTCTGCGTAAGTCTCTTGAATTTCATCGGATAACAGGAATCGACGAGCGAACGGTTAAGGCCGCGTCTTTTCGTCACATTTCGTCAGATGACGTCGTCCAACCCCCGCGCGCCCAGCCGGATCGCCCCGGTCAGGTCTAGATCCTTGAGGTTGCCGTTGGTGAAGTTGGCGCGCGACAGGTCCGCGCCGGCCAGGCACGCGCCGCGCAGGTCGGCCCGGGCCAGGTCGGCGTTGGTCAGCAGCACGCCGGTCAGGTCGGCCGGCAGCAGCCGGTCCTTGCCGATCAGCAGCGGCCCGAGCTGAGCGTCGCGCAGGTCGGAGCCGGAAAGCTTGGCGCCCTTCAGCCGCGCCCCGCGCAGGTCGGCCCGGCGCAGGTTGCAGGCCCGAAGGTCCGCCCCTTCCAGCTGGGCGCCCTGCATCTGCACGCCTTCCATGTCGAGGCCGTAGAACACCGCGCCCTTGGCCGACAGGGCCGTCAGGTTGAAGCCGCGGATGCTCTTCAGATTGCGCAGGTCCGCCCGGTCGAACGACGACGGCTTGCCCTCGGCCCCGCCGGTCTCGCACCAGCGGGCGTGGTCGGCGATCATCTGCTCGTAGGGCATGTCGGAGACGTCGACGCCCGAGGCCTTGTCGGTCAGCGCCCCTTCCATGCTGGCCCCGGTGACGTTCCAGGACAGGGTTTTCACCCCCACCAGCACGGTGTTGCGCAGGTCGGCGCCGGACAGGTTGGCGCCCGAAAGGTCGGCCCCCGCCATGTTGGCGCCGTTGAAATTGGCCTGCTTGAGGTTGGCGCGCACCAGCTTGGCGTCCTTCAGGATCGCGTCGCTGAAGTCGGCCTTGGTGGCGACGATGCCCGACAGCCGCGAGCGCTCGAGATTGGCCCCCGACAGGTTGGCGCCGGCCGCATAGGCCTCGCGCTGCACCGGCTCGATGATGCGGTAGCCCTTCTCGCGGTCGGCGGCGGCGATCTGGCCTTCGCGCAGGTCGGCCTCGAACATGTCGGCGCCGGTCAGGTTGGCGCCGCGCAGGCTGGAGCCGCGCAGGTCCGAGCGCCGCAGCGAGGAATCGGTCAGGTCCGCTCCCTGCATGTCGGCGCCGTAGAGATTGGCGTTGTCGAGCTTGCAGCGGCGCAAGTCCGCGCCGACCAGCAGCGCGCCGGTGAAGTCGGCGTCGCACAGGTTACGGCCGGCCAGCACCAATCCGGAAAGGTCGCAGAAGGCGAACACCGCGCGCGCGCCGCCGAGCCGAGCCGACCACAGGCGGTCGTGCTTGGCGCAGATCACGTCGACTTCTTGTTGCGTCAGGCGCCGGTGTTCCTGGCCTGCCGCTGCCGGGGTGTTCATGCAAGCTCGCATCGTTTCCCCGAAGGGTACGCCTACTTGATGCGCCCGGCAGCATTAACGTCGTGTTTCCAGGCACTTCCTGCGCGCAGACAAGACCTGAAACGACCTAGGGTTCCTTTCGTCCCCGGACGAAAGGAACCCCGGAAGACCTGAAAGAACGGTTTCAGCCGATGGTCGGCAGCTTCTCGGCGCGGGCCTCGTCGAGGTAGCGGGCGCCCACCGGCTTGAGGTCGGCGTCCAGTTCGATGGCCAGCGGGTTGCCGGTGGGGATCTCGACCTTGACGATCTGGTCATCCGGCACCGCGAACAGGTGCTTGACGATGGCGCGCAGCGAGTTGCCGTGGGCGGCGACCAGGATGTTCTCGCCGGCCTTCAGCTTCGGGGCGATGGCTTCTTCCCAGTAGGGCAGCACGCGGACGAGCGTGGTGGCCAGGCTCTCGGTCGAGGGCAGGTTCGCGCCCTTGTAGCGGCGGTCGCTGGCGAAGTCGTATTCGCCGCCCGGGGCCAGTTCCGGGGGCGGAACATCGTAGGAGCGACGCCAGATGGTGACCTGCTCCTCGCCGTGCTTCTCGGCGGTCTCGGCCTTGTTCAGGCCGGTCAGGCCGCCGTAGTGGCGCTCGTTCAGACGCCAGTCCTTGGTCACCGGCACGAAGCTTTGCGAAGCCGCGTCGAGCGCCAGGTTGCAGGTGCGGATGGCGCGGGTCTGGACCGAGGTGAAGGCCTCGTCGATGTCGAGGCCGGCGGCCTTGATCAGTTCGCCGCCCTTGCGGGCCTGGGCCTCGCCCTCGGCGGTGAGATCCACGTCCACCCAGCCGGTGAAGCGGTTCTCGAGGTTCCACTGGCTCTGGCCGTGGCGAAGCAGGACGAGGACGGGCATCGGAACTCCCTTGATTGGTCCAGCGCGGGCTAAGGCCGCGCGGGGCCGCCGTCAAGCGGCGCGACGCCCTTGCGACGCCAGGCGGCGCAAGGGCGGATGACGCAACGTAAGCATCCAGCCGAGCATCGCCCCTGTCCCGCCACGAACGACGTGCTATAGCCGGACCATGCCCGATCGCATCTTCATGCCCCTCTGCGCGCTCGTCGCCCTGGCGATGATCGCCTTCGCCATGGTCTGGCCGCAGGGCTACGGCGACCGCTCGCCCGGCCCCTTCGGCTCCACGCCCCTGCAGCAGACCCCGGAGATGAAGGCGCTGATCGAACGGGAGAAGGACTCGGCCCGCCGCAGCGACCAACGCCGCCAGCGCGAAGCCGACGCCGCGGCCGCCGCCACCGGCGACCTCGCACAATAGGCGCCCGCCGCGACGCCAAATCTCGATCAACCGTCACATTGATCGATCATCGTCATACGAAGAGGGTGGCAAGCAACCACTCCGACAGCTAAACGCACCCCACCACTCATTGAAGCGAGCTCCTATGTTCTCGACTCCCCGCGCCGATCTGGTTCCGAATACCGCCGCTTATGAAAACGAGCCGCTGGTCAAGGCGACGGGCTTCCGTGAATACGATGCGCGCTGGCTGTTTGGCCCCGAGATCAACTTGCTGGGCATTCAGGCCCTGGGCCTGGGCCTGGGCACCTACATCCAGGAACTGGGCCAGTCGAAGATCGTGGTCGGCCACGACTTCCGCTCCTATTCCTCGTCGATCAAGAACGCCCTGATCCTGGGCCTGCTGAGCGCCGGCTGCGAAGTGCACGACATCGGCCTGGCCCTGTCGCCCACCGCCTATTTCGCCCAGTTCGACCTCGACATCCCGTGCGTGGCCATGGTCACCGCCAGCCACAACGAAAACGGCTGGACCGGCGTGAAGATGGGCGCCCAGAAGCCGCTGACCTTCGGTCCGGACGAGATGGGCAAGCTCAAGGACATCGTCCTGAACGCCAAGTTCGTGGAGCGTGACGGCGGCAAGCTGATCCGCGTCGAAGGCCAGGCCGAGCGCTACATCGCCAATGTCGCCACCCGCGCCCAGATCAGCCGCCCGCTGAAGGTCCTGGCCGCCTGCGGCAACGGCACCGCCGGCGCCTTCGCCGTCGACGCCCTGCAGCGCATGGGCGTGTCGGACGTCGTGGGCATGGACACCGACCTCGACTACACCTTCCCCAAGTACAATCCGAACCCGGAAGATCTGGAAATGCTGCACGAGATGGCCAAGGCCGTCCGTGAGCATGGCGCGGACCTGGCCTTCGGCTTCGACGGCGACGGCGACCGCTGCGGCGTCGTGGACGACGAGGGCGAGGAGATCTTCGCCGACAAGATCGGCCTGATGCTGGCCCGCGACCTGGCCCCGCTGCACCCGGGCGCGACCTTCGTCGTCGACGTCAAGTCGACCGGCCTCTACGCCACCGACCCGATCCTGAAAGAACACGGCTGCAAGGTCATCTACTGGAAGACCGGCCACAGCTACATCAAGCGCAAGAGCGCCGAGACCGGCGCCCTGGCCGGCTTCGAGAAGAGCGGCCACTTCTTCATGAACGCCCCGCTGGGCTACGGCTACGACTGCGGCCTGACCGCCGCCGCCGCCGTGCTGGCCATGCTCGACCGCAACCCGGACAAGAAGCTGTCGGACCTGCGCAAGGCCCTGCCGGTCGCCTTCACCTCGCTGACCATGAGCCCGCACTGCGACGACGAGAAGAAGTACGGCGTCGTCGCCGAGGTGGTGAAGGAATACGAAGACCTGTTCGCCGCCGGCGGCTCGATCCTGGGTCGGAAGATCACCGAGGTGATCACCGTCAACGGCGTGCGCGTCCACCTGGACGATGGCTCGTGGGTGCTGGTCCGCGCCTCGTCGAACAAGCCCGAAGTGGTGGTCGTGGTCGAGAGCACCCAGTCGGAAGACGACATGAAGGCCCTCTTCCACCAGGAAGTGAAGCCGCGCCTGGGCGCTCGCGTCGGCAAGTACAACCAGGAAATCTGATCGGCCCCACGGCCCTGACGAACGAAAGGCCGGGGAGCGATCCCCGGCCTTTTTGTTTTGGCTATTTCCCATTTTTCCATAAGTCTATTCATCGCTGCGCAACGCCGGAAGCGGTTCGATATGCGAAAATATCTCGTCCTGGCCATTTCCATTCCAATCGCAATAGCCATCGTTTGTGTGCTTTCCCCCACATTTGATAAACACGAAGGAACCGCAGCATGGGTTCAAGCGGTCGGGTCAATAGTCGCCATCATGGCTGCAGCATGGATCGCCGGCCGAGACAGCAGGGAAGCCAGGAAGCGCGACACTGAAAAACGTCGACAATTATGGGAAAGCGTCGCGACAATTTCCGAAAACGGCATATCTGCTTTTAAAAAGCTCAATGATGCCTGCCAGACACCCGGAAACCAGAGAGAAAAATTCATTGATAACTATGTGCCGAGCGATTTTGATGTGCCCATTGACGGTCTCACATCCATTCCGCTCCACGAGATCGGCGACACCGCTCTCATAACACATGTTGTGATATTTTTGGGAATATTGAGAAATGTTCAAAAGAAACTTGAAGCAGAATACCAAAATCTAACCAACCCACTCGTTGGATTTAATTTGGATTTCCTGAACAGCCAGAAAACGTCCACTTTTAACGCCTACGCCAATATTTGGCGCACTGTTTACCCAGATCGCGAAATCGACCTCAGAAAATTCGTCTGAGGCCCACCGCCGTCAAACCCGCGCCTCCAAGACCTCGCCGATCCGATCCAGCAACGCCTTGCCCGTGAAGGGCTTCATCACGTAGCCGGCGGCGCCCAGCTGCAGGGCCTGGACGATGCGGTCCAGCCGCCCCTCCCCCGTCAGCATCAGCACCGGGATCTCGGCCCCGCCCGGCGCGGCCTTGAGGCTGCGCAGGGCGTCCAGGCCCGAAAGCCCCGGCATGCGCACGTCGAGCAGGATCAGGGCCGGCGGCGCGGCCTCGACCGCCGACAGCAGGTCCTCCACCGTCGGATAGGTGCGCACGGCGTAGCCGCCGCGCCCAAGCTGGATCTCGACCAGCTCGCGCGTCAGGGCGTCGTCGTCGGCGACATAGATCTGCGGCGGCGTGACCAGCATGGCGTCCCGAAAGGTTAACGTCGTTGCTTACCGCGCCCGGGGAGTCGCGCAAGTGCGCAGACGCACAAACAGCCCTGCTTTGGGGCCGAAGCGCGCTGGCGGGTCAGCGCGTCCCGAAAGTGCGGTCGCCGGCGTCGCCCAGGCCCGGAACGATATAGCCGTGGTCGTTGAGCGAGGCGTCCACCGCCGCGGTCCAGATCTGCACGTCGGGGTGGGCCGCGCGCAGGGTCTCCACGCCCGGGACCGAGGCCAGCAGGCAGACGAACCGCAGGTCGCGCACGCCGCGCTTCTTCAGGAGGTCGATCGCCGCGACGGCCGTGTGGCCGGTGGCCAGCATCGGATCGACGACGATGACCAGGCGGTCGGCGATGTCTTCCGGGGTCTTGAAGTAGTACTCGACGGCCTCGAGGGTCTGCGGATCGCGATAGAGGCCGATGTGGGCCACGCGGGCCGACGGCACGAGGTCGAGCATGCCCTCGGCCATCCCCAGGCCCGCGCGCAGGATCGGGGCGAAGACCAGCTTCTTGCCGGCGATGACCTTGGCCTTGGTCGGGGCGACGGGGGTCTGGATCTCGACCTCGTCCATCGAGAGCTCGCGGGTGACCTCGTAGCAGATCAGGGTCGCGGTCTCGCGCATCAGGGCGCGGAAGGTCTTGGTGGAGGTTTCCTTGTCCCGCATCAGGGTCAGCTTGTGCTGCACCAGCGGGTGATCGACGATCGTGACGCCCTGGGCGGATTGGGTGTTCATGGGCGGCGACATCCTGGTCTTGAAACGGCTTTGCCGCTCAAGTGCCGCCTTCTTGGCCCAAGGCCAAGCGATAATCAGCCGGCCAGGCCGACGATCGTCCTGAAGGCCCACACGGTGCAGGCGATGCAGACCAGCAGCGTCATGAAGTCGGCCATTCCCGACCTCCGCTTCGCTGCTTTGATCTTCTTCGCCACGCCCGCCTCGCTGTCCCCTGCGTGCGAGCATCTTCGCGCATCAGGCTGAACGTGATGCTTCCAAACGCGGTTAAGCCGCCGTTTTCCAAAAGAAAAAGCCGCGCCGCGCTTCCTGGGGGGAGGATGAAGCGCGACGCGGCCGGTACAGCCGGGTCATTGGGGGAGGAACCCGGCCGAGGGTAGTGTGCGAGACCCTCGCCCTTCGACAGGCTCAGGGTGAGGATCTCGAATGCTCGGCCTTGGCCATGGTCCTCATCCTGAGCTTGTCGAAGGACGAGGACCAGGCATCGGGCTTAGCCGTGCAGCTTGATGGCCGCGGCGGCGATCAGTTCGCCCTGGTGGCGGGCGCCGTCCAGGTCGATCTGGGTCGGCGGGCGGCTGCCGTCGCCGCCGGCCACGGTGGTGGCGCCGTAGGGCGCGCCGCCGACGATCTCGTCGTTGTTCATCTGGCCCTGGTGGCTATAGGGCAGGCCGATGATCGTCATGCCGAAGTGCAGCAGGTTGGTGATGATCGAGAACAGGGTGGTTTCCTGGCCGCCGTGCTGGCTGGCGGTCGAGACGAACGCGCCGCCGACCTTGCCGTTCAGCGCGCCGCGGGCCCACAGGCCGCCGGCCTGGTCGAGGAACGCGGCCATCTGCGAGCTCAGGCGGCCGAAACGCGTGCCGGTGCCGATGATGATGGCGTCGTAGTCGGCCAGTTCGGCGACGGTGGCGATCGGGGCTTCCTGGTCGAGCTTGAAGTGAGCGCCCTTGGCGATCTCTTCCGGCACGGTTTCCGGAACGCGCTTGATGTCGACGGTCGCGCCGGTGCTGCGAGCGCCTTCGGCGACGGCCTTGGCCATCGTCTCGATGTGGCCGTACGACGAGTAGTAAAGGACCAGAACCTTGGCCATGGGAGTCTCCTAGAGAAAGCTCAGTCTGAGGTTGGGGAGGAAGACGCGGCGACTGCCGCCGCGTCTTGAAGGTTTAGGCGGCGTCCACCAGCACGAGTTCGGCGTCTTCCAGAGCCTTCACCCGGATGGTGTTCTCGTTGGCGATCGCCGCGCCGTCGCGGGTGTCCAGCGCCACGCCGTTGACTTCGACCTTGCCGGTCGAGGGCACGAGGTAGGCGTGACGGCCGTCGCCCAGCGAATACTCGGTCTCTTCACCGGCCTTCAGCGTCGCGCCCAGGACGCGGGCGTCGGTGCGGATCGGCAGGGCGTCGGTGTCGCCTTCGAAGCCACTGGCCAGGGCCACGAACTTGCCGGAGCGGTCGCCCTTGGGGAACGGCTTGGCGCCCCAGGCGGGCGGCTCGCCGCCGCGGTCCGGAATGATCCAGATCTGGAAGATCTTGGTCACGCCCGGCTCGAGGTTGTACTCCGAGTGGCGGATGCCGGTGCCGGCGCTCATCACCTGCACGTCGCCGGCTTCGGTGCGACCCTTGTTGCCCAGGCTGTCCTGGTGGGTGATCGCCCCCTCGCGGACATAGGTGATGATCTCCATGTCGTTGTGCGGGTGCGGCGGGAAGCCGGTGCCGGCGGCGATGGTGTCGTCGTTCCAGACCCGCAGGGCGCCCCAGTGGACGCGCTTGGGATCATGGTAGCCGGCGAACGAGAAGTGGTGCTTGGCGTCGAGCCAACCGTGATTGGCGCCGCCCAGGCTGTCGAACTTGCGAACTTCGATCATGTCGATCTCCCGGTGTGTCAGGTGGGGAAGCCGTGCCGGCGTCTCCGTTGACGAGGAAGATGGAGACAGATCGCCTGATCCGAAATAGAAATGGTCGAAAGAAACCATTTCCAAAAACGACATGATGAAACTCCCCGACTTCGAGGCCTGGGCCGTGTTCGCCAAGGTGGCCGAAACCGGCTCGTTCGCCCGGGCCGCCAAGGACCTGGGTCTGTCGAACGCCACCGTCTCCAAGGCCGTGTCACGCCTGGAGCAGCGGCTGGGCGCCACCCTCTTCCACCGCACCTCGCGCCGGCTGTCGCTGACCGACAGCGGCCAGAGCTCGCTGGAGGCCGCCAGCCGCCTGCTGGCCGACGGCGAGACCCTGGAGCTGGAGGCCTCGGCCCAGTCGGCCGTGCCGCGCGGCCTCGTGCGGATGGCCGCGCCGATGTCGTTCGGGATCGGTTATCTCGGCCCTGCCCTCTCGGACTTCTTCGCGCTCTATCCCGAGGTGTCGGTCGAGCTGTCGCTGTCGGACCAGCTGGTCGACATCGTCGAGGACGGCTTCGATCTGGCCCTGCGGATCTCGGCCCTGGAGGATTCCAGCCTGCTGGCCCGTCGCCTCTGCCCGGTGCGGGTGATGCTGGTCGGCTCGCCCGACTATTTCGACCGTCATGGCCGGCCCCAGCATCCGAAAGATCTGACCGGCCACCGCGCCCTCTTCTACACCGGCGGCCGCTCGCGCGACGCCTGGCGGTTCGAGCACGCTCAGCAGGGCCAATACGCCATCAGCGTGCCGGCCCAGCTGCGCGCCAACAACGCCGACGTCTTCCGCGCCCTGCTGCTGGAGGGCCAGGCCCTGGCCATGCAGCCCGACTTCATGGTCTGGAACGACGTCGCCGACGGCAAGCTGGAGCAGGTCCTGGCCGACTGGACCCCGCCCCCGATCGCCATGCACCTGGTCACCCCGCCCAGCGCCATCCGCCCAGCCAGGGTGCGGGTGCTGATGGAGTTCCTGGCCGAACGGCTGGCGAAAGCGCCGTGGCTGGGGTGAGCGAAACGCCTCTGGAACTTCCGGGCGACCGCTGCTAGGAAGTCGCCTCTTCGCTTCGCCCCCGGGCAAGCAGCGAAGCGCGGGCGTGGTGAAACTGGTAGACGCGCCGGACTCAAAATCCGGTTCCGAAAGGAGTGTCGGTTCGACCCCGACCGCCCGCACCAGCTTATCTGACAAGGGTTTGTGTCGTCAGGCGGCAGTTCGCCATGACGAGGCGCGCCAGTGGCTCGGATCGACAGTCACCAGCCTGCCACCCCCACATCCGTCCTTCCCCGCGAAGGCGGGGACCCAAGCTGACTTTCAGGAGAAGGCCAGGCTGCGGATCATCTGTGGAGTCGGCTTGGATCCCCGCCTTCGCGGGGATGCTCGGTGAAAATCGACTCAAGCTCTTGGATATCGACCAAGCCTCAGACGCCCTTCAGCCAGACCCTCACCAGCCACGCCGCGCCGTCGTCCTCGACGAAGTCCGTCGCCCAGGCCAGCACGTCGGGATGGGTGATCCAGAACCCGTAGGGCGGCGCGTGGCCGGTGTTCTCGAAGCTCAGGTCATGCGCGCGGTCTTCCGGCACATCGGCGTTGGGCATGGCCCACTGCTCTTCCGGCGGCGGTTCCATGGCGTCGACGAAGTGCAGGCTCGCCCGCAGCAGGCCAGCCTCCGACGCATCGGTCGCCACCTCGCGCGTCGCCGGATGGCGTCGCAGGAACGCGACGCCGGCGTCATTGGTCAGGACGATGGGCTTCAGGGCGGAAAGCGGGGTGGTCATGGCGGCAAACTAGTCGAGCCCGCCGGCAGGCGCCAGCCGACCCCGTGGGCGAGATCGAGCCGCGCACGATCACGCCGCCAGTACGAGACGGTTTTGTCGATCGATCAGCTGAGAACTTGAAAGACTAGTCGAGATCTTCCTCGGCCGTCGCGGGCGCTTCGCGCCAATTGCGGACCAGAATCACGCCGCCCCAAACCACGACGCCGACCGCCAACGCAATCAGCGCCGGCCATTGGACCAGTTCCATTCGTTTCTCTCCCCTTATTTTTCTCGATGCAATCACAGCTTGACGAACGGCGCTACTGGGTTTGATCGTATGGGGGCGAATTCGAAGATCGGCGTTCGACCTTCAGAGCCCTCTCTCTTTGAGAGAGGGAGGGGCCCGCCGCCGCAGGCGGTGGGAGGGTGAGAGGTAACAAACTCTCCGAAAAGACACCGTCGAGGCGTCATGACGACCTCCGGGGCTGACCACCATGGAGCCATGCTTCCGGAAAGGTCTTCCGACCAGAAACCGCGAGCGCTTTGGGTGAAAGAGGCCGAGATCCTGACGGCCGACGGTGAAACCTCTCACCCTCCCACCGCTTCGCGGCGGGCCCCTCCCTCTCTCTCAGAGAGAGGGAATCTAGCCCCCTACCCCGCCGACCGCAGCCCCTCGGCGTCCGCGGCCACGTCCCGCTCCGTCGCCAGATAGCCCGCCACCGCCTCGCCCGGCATCGGCCGCGCGAACAGGAAGCCCTGCACCACGCGGCAGCCCAGAGGCTGGAGCAGCACCAGCTGCTCGGGGGTCTCCACGCCTTCGATGACGCAGTCGAGGCCCAGGTTGCGGCAGAGGTCGAGGATGGTCTTGACGATGGCGCGGCGCTTGTCGGCCGCCTCCAGGCCGCGCATGAAACTGCCGTCGATCTTCAGCTTGTCGATCGGCAGGCGGTGCACGTAGCTGAGGCTGGAATAGCCGGCCCCGAAGTCGTCGAGCGCGATGCGCACGCCCAGCGCCTTCAGCGCCGCCAGCGAGCGGGCCGCCTGATCGAAGTCGCGCATGACGGCGGTCTCGGTGACCTCCAGATCGATGCGCCCGGGATCGACGCCGCTGGCCTGGATGATCTCGATGATCCGAGCGATCTGGTGCGGCGAGGCGATGTCGCGGACCGACAGGTTGAACGACAGCCGGATGTCCTCGGGCCAGGTCGCCGCCGCGTCCAGGGCCCAGCCCAGCAGCACCGGCGACATCCGCGCGATCAGGCCCGAACGCTCGGCCACCGGCACGAAGTCGCCCGGCGAGACGACGCCCAGGGTCGGGCTGGTCCAGCGGGCCAGGGCCTCGAAGCCGATGGTGCGCTCGTCGCGGATATCGACCAGCGGCTGGAAGGCCAGGCGGAACTCGGCGTCCATGTCGGCGTGGCGCAGGGCCTGCTCGATCAGGCCGGCGGTCTTGATCGCCGTCTCGTGGTCGGCCGAGAACACCACCGCCGCGCCCCGGATGTTCTGCTTGGCGTGATAGAGGGCGTAGTCAGCGCGCTCGTAGAGCAGGTTGGGCGCGCTGGCGGCCTGCGGATAGACCGCGAAGCCCACCGAGCCAGAGACCTGGGCCGTGACGCCCGGGAAGCAGTAGGGCTCGCGCAAGGCCGCGCAGAGGTCCGCGCCCAGGCGTTGCAGGGCTTCGGGATCGAGGTCGGCCTCGATGATCAGGCCGTATTCGTCGCCGCCCAGCCGGGCCACGAACAGCGGCTGGCCATGGTCGCGGGCCAGGCGCTCGCCCGCCTCGACCAGCACGCGATCCCCGACCGCATGGCCATAGGCGTCGTTGACCGGCTTGAAGCCGTCGAGATCGATCACCCCGACGGCGAAGCGGCGGCCCTGCGCGGCGGCCTCGTCGGTCACCCGCTGCAGGCGCGAGAAGAACTGCCGGCGATTGGGCAGGCCGGTCAGGCCGTCCATGTTGGCCAGGCGCAGATAGTCGTCGCTGAGGCTCTGGATCTCGGCCTGCCGCTCTTCCAGCCCCCGCTGGCTTTCGACCAGGTTGGAGAAGTCGCGATACGAGATCAGCAGGATGACCAGCATGGCCACCGCCACCAGGGCCATGTTGAAGCCGATGGCGGTCAGCACCGGATTGCCGCTGGCCAGCAGGAAGACGGTGATCGGCCCGACGACGATGCCGGTCAGCAGGAAGGCCGCCGCCCGCATGTGCATCAGGCAGAACACGCAGCCGATGGCCGTGATGGCCATGTAGAACACCACGTGCGCCTTGGCGAAGGCGTCGCCATAGGGAAACAGGCTGAACGACCACAGGGTGAAGCCCAGGCCCAGCAGCCCGGCGAAGACCAGGGTCTGACGCAGCAGGCGCTTGGCGGAAGCCTGGTCGATGGCGGTCTTGCGGGCCCGCCACCAGGTCACCAGCCGGACCAGGCTGGCCACGGTCAGCAGGCCAGGAAAGCCCAGGGTCAGCAGCAGCGGCGCGTCGCGAAGGTGGGTCGCCGACAGGGCGATCGTGTTGACCAGCACCAGCGCGTACATCATCGGCACCTGCCTGGAGAAGGCGCGCACCTGCGCCTTCATCAGTTCAGGGGTCGAGGGTACGGGGCGGAACCAGGGCAATCGGAACATCGCGGCGGCTGCGGGACGAGAACCGCCACCTCTGCGCCCCGTAGGTTTAAGGCTTGCTTATCAGAGGCTTGCGGCGGGCCGCGTCGCTACGCCGCAGCTAAAGCCAAGCTCTAGAGCCGGCGATAGCCCGCCACCCGCCGCGCCCAGGTCGGGTGATCGTCGATGGCCATATCGTCCGGCAGGCCCGGCGCCAGCGACTCCGCCTCCAGCACCCAGCGGGCGGCGTCGGCGTAGCGGTCGGCCCGGCCGTAGCGCACAACGTCGTCGACCATGGCCCGCAGCAGCACGGTGGCGGCCAGCGGATGGCGGTGCTCCAGCAGGCGAACGGCAGGCTCCAGCACCTCGGGCCGGTCGCCGTGCAGGGCCGGTCCGCGCTCCATGACCAGCCGCGCCGCCCCGGCCGCCGAGGGCCAGGCGGTCAGGAAGGCCAGCGCCTTGTAAGGGTCGGGATAGGCCTGGGCGTAGTCCAGCGCCTGGTCCTCGGCCTCGACGTCCTCGAAGTCGGGCAGGCCCTTGAGGAAGGCCCGCAGCATCTCGACCGACAGGGTGGCCTTGAAGCCCGCCCAGCGCACGGCCTGGGCCTCCAGCGGCTCGCCGGCCGCTTCCAGGGCGGCGATGCGGGCCTCGTTCCAGGCCACGGCCCCGACATCGGCCTGCTCGACGATCCCCGGGCCGGGCGCCGAGACGTCCAGCGCCGCCAGGGCGTCGGCGATGCGGCCGACGGCCAGGTAGCGGCGAGCGAGCTGGGCGCCGATCGGCGGCAGCACCAGTTGCGAGGCCGTGAACAGGTCCGCGAAACCCTCGACGTCGCCTTCCAAATCGGCCAGCACCTGAGCCGCGGCGCGCAGGCGCGGGTCGGGACGGCGCTGGGCGGCCAGGCGCTCGCGCACCTTGCCCCGCAACACGGCCACGGCGTCGCCGGCCAGGGCCGGAGCGGCGGCGCGCAGCAGGTCGACCGACAGCTTGGTGGACGCTCCCTCGACGAAGGCCAGCAGGGCGTCGGCCAGCGAGCGGCTGTCCAGCGTCAGAGCCTTGGGCGACAGGGCCGCGACGTCCACGACCGCCTGGTCGAACACCGCCTGCAGTTCACCCTTGGGATCCTTGATCCGGCCTTCCAGGTCTTCCGACACCCGAACCAGCCGCACCAGCACCGGCACGGCGAGATTGGGATCCAGCTCGCCCAGCCGTCCCGCCGCCGAGGCGCGATGGGCGTCGAGATCGCGGACGAACTCCTTGAACTTGCGCCAGTTGATGCGGGCGCGGCTGTCGGCGATGGCGTCGATGCGCTTGTCGATCTCGGCCGCCAGGTCGGCAGCCCCCACCTCGCCCAGCAGGGCCAGCTTCAGCCGGCGCTTGATGGCCGCGTGGCCCTCGGCCACCTCCATCAGCAGCTCGGCCAGAGCCTCGGGGCCCAGGTGCGCCAGGTTGGCCGCGTTCACCGACTTGCGCGGCGCGGCCTTCTTGACGGCTTTCGGCTTGGGTTCGGCCAATCCGCGCTCCCCGACCTAGTGCGCCTTCTTGCGCGGAATGAAGTGCAGCACGCCGGCGATGACGCCGCCGATCACCAGGCCGACCACCGCCGAAGCCAGCGCCATGGCCAGCCAGCCGGTCACCGGCCCGATCACCGGAACCAGGCCGGCCCAGTGCTGCAGCCCCTCGACCCAGGCCGGGATCGGCGTCAGGTGGAAGTGGTGCAGGCCGTGCACGATGATGCCGCCGCCGACCCACAGCATGGCCGCCGTGCCGATATAGCCCAGGCTGCTCATCACCACCGGCATGGCCTTGACCAGCCCGCGGCCGAACTTCTGCGTCGCCGCGCGCGGGCTCTTGGCCATGTGCAGGCCGATGTCGTCCATCTTCACGATCAGCCCGACCACGCCATAGACCAGCACGGTGATCACCACCCCGACGATGGCCAGGGCCGCGGCCTGGATCAGGATCGGCTTGCCCGACACGTCGGCCAGAGCGATGGCCATGATCTCGGCCGACAGGATGAGGTCGGTGCGGATGGCCCCGCCGACCTTTTCCTTCTCAAGCTCCGGACCGCTGAGCGCCAGTTCCTCGGTCTCCACGGCCTCGTCGTGGTGGATGAATATCTCGAGGATCTTCTCGGTCGCCTCGAAGGCCAGATAGGCCCCGCCCAGCATCAGGATCGGCGTCACCAGCCACGGCGCGAAGGCGCTGAGCACCAGCGCGCCCGGCAGCAGGAACAAGAGCTTGTTGCGCAGCGAGCCGACGGCGATCTTGGCCACGATCGGCAGTTCGCGGTCGGGCGTGAAGCCCATCGCGTAGCCCGGGGTCACGGCCGCGTCGTCGACCACCACGCCCACGGCCTTGGTCCCCGCCTTGCCGGCGGCGGCCCCGACGTCGTCGATCGAGGCGGCGGCGATCTTGGCGATGCCGGCGACGTCATCCAGGAGCGCGACGAGACCCGAGGGCATGAAGGAACCTTGTCAGATGCGGATTCGGCCGCCCCACGCGGCCCGATGCGCGTCCTGCCTAAGGGCTCGCCTGTTCCGGGTAAAGGGGCCGACGACGGCGGCGCGCGACGCCGACGGCCCCGCGCTCGTTATTTTCGCGCGGCGGCGCTGGCCGCGCGCACCGGCTTGAACTCCGAGCCGGCGTTCCAGTCGGGCCAGGCGCGCGAATTGGCGATCGCCTTGCCGGCCTCGTAGACCAGGGCCACGTCCTGGGCCGCGCCGCGCAGATCCCAGTCGGCGCTCCAGGCGTCGCAGGGCTGGTGGTAGCAGCGGCTGGTGTAGTCGGCGACCCAGGCGTCGCCGGCCGCGCGGCCGCCGTTCAGCAGGTCGGCCCCGCCGCCCAGCCCCATCACCAGCAGCACCGGCACCCCGCGCTTGGCCAGCGAGAAGTGGTCGGCGCGGTAGAACAGCGCCCGCTCGGGCTTGGCGTCCGGCGTCACGGTGCGCCCCTGCGCGGCCGCGGCCTTGGCCAGGCCCTGCTCCAGCTCGTTCTGGCCGGCCCCGACCAGCACGATGTCCTTGGCCGGACCGGCGGTCTGCAGCACGTCGAGCGTGTAGTTGGCGGCCATCTTGCCCAGCGCCGCGTCGCCGGCCTTCACGGCGTAGTATTCCGAGCCCAGCAGGCCCCGCTCCTCGCCCGTCCAGGCGGCGAACAGGATCGAGCGCTGCGGCGCCGGACCCTGCTTGAAGGCCCGGGCGACCTCGATGACGCCGGCCACGCCGATGGCGTCGTCGGCCGCCCCGGCCCGGATGGTCTTGCCCTGCGCGTCCGGCGCGCCGACGCCGTAGGCGTCCCAGTGGGCGGCGTACATCAGGCTCTCGTCGGCGTGGCTCGTCCCCGGCAGCTTGGCGACCACGTTGTGGCTGATCATCGGCTCATGGGCGACCTTGTAGGCGGCCGAGAAGCTCGCGCCCTTCAGGGCTGCCGGCTTGAACGACGGATCGCGGGCGGCCTTCTTCAGGGCCTCGAAATCCAGGCCCGAGCGCTTGAAGAGGTCGACGGCCACATCACGCTGGATCCAGCCCTGCAGCTGCAGCTTCTCCTTGGCGGGGTTGGCGCGGACGATGTCGTAGCCTTCGCCGTTCGAGGCCTTGACCGTGCTCCAGCCGTAGCCGGCCCCGAGGGTCTCGTGCACGATCAGCGCGCCGACCGCCCCGCGCCGCACGGCCTCTTCGTACTTGTAGGTCCAGCGGGCGTAATAGGTGGCCGCCTTGCCGCCGAACTTGCCGAAGGCGGGCTCGCCCTCGACCGTTTCCAGGTCGGGATCGCTGATCAGGAAGACGGCGACCTTGCCCTTCAGGTCCGCGCCCTTGAAGTCGTCCCAGCCGCGCTCGGGCGCGCTGACGCCGTAGCCGACGAAGACCAGCGGCGCGTCCTTGATCGCCACGGCGTCGACCGGCAGCAGGGTCATGACCTGGGCCTGCTCGCCCTGGGCCAGGGGCACGGCGCCGCCGGCCGTGGCGAAGCTCATGGCGATCGGCCCGTCGATGCGGGTGTGCACCAGCGGCACCTTCTGGGTGTAGCTGCCCGCGTCTCCGGCCGGCTCCAGGCCCAGGGCCTTGAACTGGGCGGCGATGTAGTCGGTGGTCTTCTGCTCGGCCGGACCGCCGGGCGCGCGGCCCTGGAACTCGTCCGACGCCAGCACCCGGGTGATCTCCGACAGCCTGGCCGGATCGATCGGGCCGCTGTCGATCTTCGCTTGAGCATGAGCCAGGGCCGGCAGGGCCAGGGCGGCGGTCAGCAGAAGGGCGGCGCGGGACATGGCGAACTCCGAAAACTTTCGGGGCCGACCCTAGGAAGCTTGGCGAGGAAGGGCAAACTTCGCACGCTGTTCGGTGGCCAATGTCGATTCCCCGCCAGAAACAGAACAGGAACATGCTATAGCCCCGTCGATGGTTCCGGCCGACCTGCTTCCCCCGCGCTTCACCGAGTGGTTCGCCGCCCGCGGCTGGGCGCCGCGCGCCCACCAGCTGGCGATGATCGAGAAGGCCAAGTCCGGCCGCGACGCCCTGCTGATCGCCCCGACCGGCGGCGGCAAGACCCTGGCCGGCTTCTTGCCCAGCCTGATCGAGCTGGCCGAACGGGCGCCGCGCAACACGCCGGCGGGCATCCACACCCTCTACATCTCGCCGCTCAAGGCCCTGGCCGTCGACGTCGAGCGCAACCTGATGACCCCCATCCGCGAGATGGGCCTCTCCATCGTCGCCGAGAGCCGCACCGGCGACACCGGCGAAAGCCGCAAGGCCCGCCAGCGCATCCGCCCGCCCGACATCCTGCTGACCACGCCCGAACAACTGGCCCTGTTCTGCGCCTGGGAAGGCGCGCGGGAGTATTTCGCCGACCTGTCCTGCGTCATCGTCGACGAAGCGCATGCGATGTGGCCGTCCAAGCGCGGGGATCTCCTGGCGCTCGCCATCGCACGCTTGCAGCAGTTCGCCCCGCGCATGCGCCGGGTGGGCCTGTCGGCGACGGTCGATGATCCGGATCTGGTGCGGAAGTGGCTGGGTAGAAACCAAGACCCTCCCCCTCTAGGGGAGGTGGCGGCGAAGCCGACGGAGGGGGTCAGCGCCGGCGGCCTGCGGCCGTCCCCCTCCGGCCCTCCGGGCCACCTCCCCCAGGGGGGGAGGATCGATCGCGCCCAGAAACCTCCCCCTCTGGGGGAGGCGGCGCCTCGCGCCGGTGGGGGGGCGGTTTCAGCTTCCGCAACGCCGGACACCCTCCCCCCTCCGATCGCTACGCGATCGCCTCCCCCCCTGGGGGAGGTTCCATCCGTCGACCTCGTCCTCGGCTCCGGCGGGGCCCAACCCGTCGTCGAAGTGCTCGTCTCCGGCGGCCGCGTGCCGTGGGCCGGCCACACCGCCCAGCACGCCATGGCCGAGGTCTATGCGATCATCGCCGCCAGCCGCACGGCGCTGGTCTTCGTCAACACGCGCTTTCAAGCGGAGTTTGCCTTCCAGGAACTCTGGAAGCTCAACGACGAGGGCCTGCCGATCGCCCTGCACCACGGCAGCCTGTCGGCCGAGCAGCGACGCAAGGTCGAGGCGGCCATGGCGCGCGGCGAGCTGCGCGCCGTGGTCTGCACCTCGACGCTGGACATGGGCATCGACTGGGGCGACGTGGATCTCGTCATCCAGCTGGCCGCGCCCAAGGGGGCCTCGCGGATGGTCCAGCGGATCGGCCGCGCCAACCACCGCCTCGACGAGCCCAGCCGCGCCCTGTTCGTGCCCGCCAGCCGCTTCGAAATGCTGGAGTGCCGCGCCGCCGCCGACGCCATCCTGGAAAACCACCTCGACGGCGAACCGGCCCGCGTCGGCGCCCTCGACGTCCTGGCCCAGCACGTCATGGGCTGCGCCTGCTCCGAGCCCTTCAAGCTGCTCGACCTCTATGACGAGGTCCGCACCGCCGGCCCCTATGCCGATCTGTCGTGGGAAGACTTCGAGACCGTCGTCGATTTCGTCTCCACCGGCGGCTATGCGCTGAAGACCTACGACCGCTTCCGCCGGATCGTCGAAGACGCTGACGGCTTCTGGAAGGCCCGCAACGCCCAGGTCGTCCAGCGCCACCGCATGAACGTCGGCGCCATCGTCTCGCCGGCCGTGGTCAATGTCCGCATCGGCGGCGGTCGCAGGCCGATGGGCGGCCGCAAGATCGGCGAGGCCGAGGAAGGCTATTTCGAGCAGCTGACTCCGGGCGACACCTTCGTGTTCGCCGGCCAGGTCTGGCGCTTCAACAGCCTGGTCGGCGCCGACGCCTTCGTCACCCCCGCCCCGGACAAGGACCCGAAGATGCCCAGCTGGGGCGGCTCGAAGTTTCCGCTCTCGACCTATCTGGCCGGCCGCGTGCGCAAGATGATGCACGACGAGGCCGAGTGGCTGGCCCTGCCCCCCGACGTGCAGGAGTGGATGGCCTATCAGAAGCTCCGCTCGCTGATCCCGGACGAGGACGAGATGCTGTTGGAGACCTTCCCGCGCGGGAAGCGGTTCCACATGGTCATGTATCCGTTCGAGGGGCGCCTCGCCCACACCACCCTGGCCATGCTGTTGACCCGCCGACTGGACCGCCTGGGCGTCGGCCCGCTGGGCTTCGTCTGCAACGACTACGCCCTCAACATCTGGTCGCTGCGGCCGATGGACGAGCTGGATCTCTCCGACCTCTTCGACCAGGACATGCTGGGCGACGACCTCGAGGATTGGCTGAACGAGAGCTTCCTGATGAAGCGCGCCTTCAAGGCCTGCGCCCTGGTCGGCGGCCTGATCGAGCGGCGCTATCCCGGCGAGGAGAAGTCGGGCCGACAGGTCACCTTCTCGACCGACCTGATCTACGACGTGCTGCGCAAGCACCAGCCCGACCACCTCTTGCTACGCTGCGCCCGCATGGATGCGGCGACCGGTCAGCTGGACGTGGCGCGGCTGGGGGATCTACTGGCCCGCATCAAGGGCCGCATCCGCCATGCGGCGCTGGACAAGGTTTCGCCCTTCGCCGTGCCGATCATGCTGGAGATCGGCCGCGAGCGCGCGCCCGGCGACGCGGCCAGCGACATGATCCTGGCCGAGGCGGAGGAAGACCTGATCGCGGAGGCCCTTTCTTGAGGTGTTCGGCTTGACGAGGTTCCAGCTCAGCGACTGCGGCGGCCTGACGGTCATGGTGTCCGAGCGCCTCGTGCTGCTGCGCGGCTCCGGCGCCCTGTGGCTGGAGGCCGAGCGCGCCCTGGTGGTCGCCGACCTGCACTTCGAGAAGGGCTCGTCCTACGCCGCCCGCTTCGGCCAGATGCTGCCGCCCTACGACACCCGCGAGACCCTGACCCGGCTTGAGGCCGAGGTGGACGCGCTGACGCCGGCGACCCTGATCTTCCTGGGCGACAGCTTCCACGACGGCGCGGCGGAAGACCGCCTGGCCGCCGACGACGCCGAGCGCCTGCGCGCCCTCTCCGTCGGTCGCGACCTGATCTGGGCGGTGGGCAACCACGACGCCGACGGCCCCCGCGCCCTGCCCGGCCAGGTGATCGACGAGCTTTCCATCGGCGGCCTGATCCTGCGCCACGAACCCGAACCCGGCGTCCAGCCCGGCGAGGTGGCGGGCCACCTGCACCCGGCCGCCCGCGTCTCCAGCGGTCGCGGCAGCGTGCGCAAGCGCTGCTTCGTCACCGACGGCCAGCGCCTGATCCTGCCGGCCTTCGGGGCCTATACCGGGGGCCTCAACATCCTCGACCAGGCCTTCTCCAACCTGTTCGCCGCGCCGCCCTTGGCGGGGGCGCTCGGCGGCAAGCGGGTGCACGCGGTGGGTCCGCGCTCACTGCGGCCGGACTGAGGGCTGAGACGAAAACCTCGTCCTTCGACAAGCTCAGGATGAGGTTTTTCGATCGCCCGAGCCTGTAAATGGTCCTCATCCTGAGCCTGTCGAAGGACGAGGACCACGCGCCGAGCCAGATGCCCTACCCCTTCGCCAGCCGCCGTCGGTTGGCGCGCACCTTGGTGCGGTAGTCCCGGATCACCGCCCGCGTCGCCGCGTCCGGGGCCTGGGGCAGGCCGCCGGTCCAGAACTTCAGCCCCACGTCGGCGGCGGCCGCCATCTTCTCGGTGGTCATGCGGATCGCCTCGCTCTGCGCCCGCGCCCCGCCGCCGGCCAGGACCATGGTCCGCAGGCCGATGACGGCCGAGGCCTCCATCCCCAGCGCCCAGGCGTCGAGCATCGTCGAGGGCCAGTCTTCCTTGCGGCGCGCCATGGGCGAACTCCCTTTTCCGTAACAGGGATCGCGCGAGCCGCCCGGCCGGTTCCGCCCTCACTGCGACAACGCGGAACTCGACGGAACAAATAGAGAACTATAGACTGTGCGAATGGCCGTTCTCGATATTCGCCGCAAGCTCTCCATCCTCGCCGACGCCGCCAAGTACGACGCCTCCTGCGCCTCATCGGGCGGGGAGAAGCGCGACTCCGTCGGCGGCAAGGGCGTCGGCTCCACCGAAGGCATGGGCATCTGCCACGCCTATGCGCCGGACGGACGCTGCATCAGCCTGCTGAAGATCCTGCTGACCAACTTCTGCATCTACGACTGCGCCTACTGCATCAACCGGGTGTCGTCGAACACGCCCCGGGCGCGGTTTTCGGTGCAGGAAGTCATCGACCTCACCCTCAACTTCTACAAGCGCAACTATATCGAGGGCCTGTTCCTGTCGTCGGGCGTCATCCGCAACGGCGACTACACGATGGAGGAGATGGTCCGCATCGCGAAAGCCTTGCGCCTCGACCACGACTTCCGCGGCTACATCCACCTCAAGCTCATCCCCGAGGCCTCGCCTGAACTGGCGGCTGAAGCCGGGCTCTATGCCGACCGGGTGTCGATCAACATCGAGCTGCCCCAGGACGAGAGCCTCAAGTCCCTGGCCCCGGAGAAGGACGTCGGCGACATCAAACGGGCCATGGGCCGCATGCGCCTGGCCATCGACGAACGCGCCGAGCCGGCCCGCACCGCGCCGCGCAAGACCTTCGCCCGCAGCCAGTCGACCCAGCTGATCGTCGGCGCCGACCAGGCGAGCGACGGCGACATCCTGGCCCGCAGCGCCTCGCTCTACGGCGCCTATCGCCTCAGCCGCGTCTACTACTCGGCCTTCAGCCCGATCCCGGATTCCAGCCACCGCCTGCCGTCCAGCCGCCCGCCGCTGCTGCGTGAACATCGCCTGTACCAGGCCGACTGGCTGATGCGGTTCTACGGCTTCGAGCAGCCCGAGATCATCGGCGCCGGCGAGGACCTCGACCTCTCCGTCGATCCCAAGACCGGCTGGGCGCTGCGCAACCGCGACAGGTTCCCGGTCGACGTCAACGCCGCCGACCGCGAGACCCTGCTGCGCGTGCCGGGCCTGGGCGCCAAGGCCGTCGACCGCATCCTGCTGGCCCGTCGCCAGGCGCGGCTGACCCTCGACGACCTCAAGCGCGTGGGCGCCGTGGTCAAGCGCGCCAAGGCCTTCGTCGTCGCCGAGGGCTGGACGCCGGGCATGGCGACCGACGGCGAGCACCTGAAGGCCCGCCTGATCGAACCGGCCCAACTGAGCCTCTTCTGATGCGCGTGGTGCGGCTGGCCTCCGAGATCGACTTCGACGGCTGGCGAACGGCCGCGCGAGCGCTGCGGGCCGAGGGCGTCCCGCCCGAGACGGTGATCTGGACGGTGGAGCGCGACCTCTTCGAAGCCGCGCCCGTCACCCCGACCGCCGCGCCCACCGCCGGCGCCTTCAGCGTCCCGCCCGCCTTCGTCGATCTGGCCAGGTCCGTCGTCCTGCACCGCTCCGGCGAGCGCTTCGCCCTGCTCTATCGGCTGCTGTGGCGGCTGGAGCGCGAACCCCGCCTGATCGACAACCCCGCCGATGCCGATATCGCGAAAGCCCGCGACATGGAAAAGGCGGTGTCGCGGGCGATCCACAAGATGCACGCCTTCGTCCGCTTCCGCCTGATCGAGACCGAGCCGGAGGCCTACGCCGCCTGGTTCGAGCCGGCCCACCGCGTCACCGAGGCCGCCGCGCCGTTCTTCGCCCGCCGCTTCACCACCATGACCTGGACCATACTGACGCCCGACGCCTGCGTGGCCTGGGACGGGCAGACGCTGAAGGTCTCCGACGGCGCCGATCCGGCCGACGCGCCGGCCGAAGACGCCCAGGAGGAACTCTGGCGCACCTACTACGCCTCGATCTTCAACCCGGCGCGGCTGAACGAGAAGATGATGCGCCAGGAGATGCCCAAGCGCTATTGGCGCAACCTTCCCGAGGCGCGGCTCATTCCGCAGCTGATCGAAACCGCCCAGGCGCGCGCCGCCGCCATGGTCGCCGCCACGCCCTCCCCCGCTCCCGACCGCGTATTGAAAGCCGCCATGCGCCAGGCCCGCGACGGATCCTACAACGGCGACGTTCCCACGAGCCTCGAGGCCGTGGCGGCCGGCGTGCAGCTGTGCCGTCGCTGCGACCTGTGGCGCGACGCCACGCAAGGCGTCCCCGGCGAAGGCGCGGCCCACGCCCGGCTGATGTTCGTCGGCGAGCAGCCCGGCGACCAGGAGGATCTCGCCGGCCGCCCCTTCGTCGGCCCCGCCGGCCAGGTGTTCGACGAGGCGCTCGAACAAGCCGGCGTGCCGCGCGATCGGACCTACGTCACCAACGCCGTGAAGCACTTCAAGCACGAGCCGCGCGGCAAGCGGCGCATCCACAAGACTCCGGACCGCGGCGAGGTGCAGGCCTGCCGCTGGTGGCTGGACGCCGAGCGGCGCCTCGTCCGCCCCCGGGTGATCGTCGCCCTCGGCGCCACGGCGGCGCAGGCGGTGACGGGCAAGGCCACGCCCATCGGCGCCAATCGCGGCAAGGCGCTGCAACTGCCCGATCAAACCCGGGCCGTGCTGACCTACCACCCGTCCTTCCTGCTGCGGCTGCCGGACGCCGCCGCTCGCGAACGCGCCCGGGCCGAATTCGTCGAGGATTTGCGCCTTGCGGGCGAGCTTGCCGGATTGCTCGACTGAAGGAGGCGCGAGCGCCCGCCTGACGGACAGGCCGCGCAAAAAATCTGCTGAATCTTTTGGCGTCCGCGCACCGGGCGCAAGTCCTTGCCCCACCTCGCAATGTTACCTGCGGAAACACGGCGCATAAGCCCTCTCCGCCGTCGGGGCGCGTGTTCGCCTCTTGCCACGACGGCTTCGCCGGGGTTGGTTCCCGGCCGGGGAACGAGGGCGATGACACCAGAAGACGAACAGCGCCGAGCCTGGTTCCGCAGAGAGATTCTGCCCCTGGAACCGCGGCTTCTGGCCTATGCGCGCAAGTTTTGCCGCAATGGCGAGGCCGATCCGGAAGATCTGGTCCACGACGCCTTCGCCCGGGTGATCGCCTGCAAGACCTGGCGCGAAATCACCAATCCCGCCGCCTTCGCCTCGCGCACCATCCGCAACATCGCCTTCGACGGCCTGCGCCGCCGCAAGGTGCTGACCATCACCGCCGTCGCCGATTTCGAGCAGATCGGCGGCATGGACGAGACCCCCGGACCCGAGGCCTCGCTGGTCTCGCGCGACGAACTTCGCCAGCTGCGCGAGGCGATCGCCGAGCTGCCGACACAATGCCGGCGTGTATTCACCCTCAGGAAAGTCTATAGCCTGTCGCCGGGCGAGATAGCGGTTCGCATGGGCCTGTCCGTCTCGACTGTCGAGAAGCACCTGATCAAGGGGCTTCGCTACTGTTCCGAAAAGCTGGGCCGCCCGGGCGCGACCCAGCCAGTGCGTATCGACGAAGGGCGTTCATGGGTCGGGAAGCGGGATCGCGACGCGAAGCAGTGAGAGCGGCCGCCGCCCAGTGGGTGGTGCGGCTGTCCGATCCTGCCTGCGCGCCTGACGAACGGGCCGCCTTCGAGGCCTGGCGCGCCGAAAGCTTCGAGAACGAGGCCGCCTTCGAGCGCGAGCACGCCGCCTGGGAGCGCGCCGACCGCCTGCGCGTCTTCAAGCCTGTCTCCGCCAAGCCGGACGCCGACCTGTTCGCGCCGGAAGAAGCCCGTCGCGCCTTCGACCGCCGCTCGCCCTGGACGATGATGGCCGCCGCCGTCGCCATCGCCGGCGTCCTCGGGGCCGGCATGCTCAGCGCCACCGCCTCGACCGCCTACGCCACCGACATCGGCGAGCGTCGCGTCGTGGTGCTGGCCGACAACAGCCGCATCGAACTCAACACCGACAGCAAGGTCGTCGTGCGTTACCGCAACGGCGTGCGCGAGGTGAAGCTGGTCAAGGGCGAGGCCCTGTTCGAGGCCGCCCCCGACGCCCGTCCCTTCGTGGTCAAGGCCCGCGACGCCCGCATCGAGACCGGCGGCGGCGAGCTTTCCGTCCGCCTGGGGGCCGAGAACGCCGCCGTCACCGTCCGTCGCGGCGCCGCCGACATCGAGCCCGACGGCAAGGGGCCGGCCAAGGAAGTGCGGATCGCCGCCGGCACGGCCATGGTCTACGGCCCGCACGGCGGCCACGCCCAGCCGCTGTCGGACGCCGAGATCGATCGGGCGCTCGCCTGGCGCCAGGGCGCCATCGCGCTGAACGGCCAGTCGCTGAGCCAGGCCGTGGCCGAGTTCAACCGCTACAACCGCCAGAAGGTCCGCATCGCCGACCCGTCGATCGCCGACCTGCGCCTGGCCGGCTACTTCCAGAGCACCGAACCCCAGGCCTTCGTCACCGCCGTCACCAGCGCCTTCCCGGTCCGGGCCAGCGAAGGCGACGACGGCGTGATCCGCCTGGCGCGCAAGGGGTAGGTGGTGGGGGGCCGTTTTCAGGTCTCCGCAGCGCCAGCTCTCTCCTCCGTAAAATCCCCGCGAAAGCGGAACAACGATCCCTCTCCCCTTGCGGGAGAGGGTGGCCCTGCGGAGCAGGGTCGGGTGAGGGGTCTCTCAGAACCCAACACCGCATGCGGCGGTCAGGCCAGGTGATGCGTCTCAAGTTTGAGAGACCCCTCATCCGACGGCCTTCGGCCGCCACCTTCTCCCGCAAGGGGAGAAGGAACGCGGACGGGGATAGAGCGCTGCCAATCCCCGTCGACCGCGCCAAAAACCCCAACCAATCCAACCCCTTGCAACTTTCTCACCGCCCTGGATCAGACGCGCTCAAACCACCCGCATAATAACCCCGTCTCGCCGCACCGAAGGGGCGCGCGGCCAGCGACCATGCGGCGGCGGGATGCGATCGAGCGGGACTGGGGCGGATTGGGAAGATCCGTCGCGTCCGGGGACCTGGCGCTGGCCAGGCCCGCCCGCCGTCGGCTTGGGCGAGGACTACAGAGCACCCCTCTCCTCGTCGCCGTCCAAACGGGAAACCCGGCGGATGGTCCTGGTAAGGCGTTAAGAGCGCCGCCGCCCGGGAAGCCGGCAGCCCAACGACCGCGCGGAGCGCCTAGGCTTCGTCGAAACGGTACACACAACAACACCTCCGGGCGTCGCCCGGGCGCTCCGCTCTCCTTCATCAGCTCAGCGGATCACCGCGTGAGGACGAGGTCGCGCGCCCTCAACGTTGCCCATCCGCCACACCCGTCACACCTCCGCCACAAATTTTACGCGCCGACTGGAGGTTTCCGTAACGCCCCCCGTCGAAGCCGGTAAGAACGTCGCGTCGAGGGGGCGCGGCGGACAAAGGGGACTCGAGATCTTGTCCATGCGTACCGATCAACGCCGCCGGACCGTCCGCGGCCTGCTGCTGGCCTCGGCCGCCGTCCTGACCATCGCCGGTCAGGCCGCCGCCCAGGGCTCGCGCCACACCTTCAACATCCCGCCGCAGGACGCCGTCTCGGCCCTGCAGACCTACGCCAAGCAGACCGGCAAGCAGGTCCTGTTCCCGTACGAGGCCGCCGCCGGCCGCAAGACCCCGGCCGTGACCGGCGAACTGCCGGACGCCGAGGCGCTCAAGCGCCTGGCCGAAGCCGCCGGCCTGGTCGTCGCCTCGGACGACGGCAAGACCATCACCCTGCGCGCCGCCCCGGCCGCCCGCCCCCAGTCGGAAGCCGCCGCGACTGAAGCGGCTCCCGAAGAAGTCGCCGAAGTCGAAGCCATCGTCGTCGTCGGCAGCCAGATCGAAGGCGCCAAGACCACCGAAGCCCTGCCGGTGACCGTGGTCGGCGAGGCCGAGATCGTCGCCACCGGCGCCGTGTCGGGCGACGAACTGTTCCGCTCGATCCCGCAGGCCGGCGACGTCCAGTTCCAGGAAGCCCGCACCACCGGCAACCTCAACGACGCCCGCGGCGACGTCTCGTCGATCAACCTGCGCAACCTGGGCACCGGCAACACCCTGATGCTGCTGAACGGTCGCCGCCTGGTGCTGCACCCCGGCACCCAGACCGAGAACTTCGTTCCGGTGCAGACGGCCAACACCAACGCCCTGCCCGTCTCGGGCGTGAAGCGCGTCGAAGTGCTGCGCGACGGCGCGGCGGCCATCTACGGCACCGACGCCGTGGCCGGCGTGGTCAACACCGTGCTCGACACCAAGTTCCGCGGCCTGAAGATCGAAAGCCAGGTCGGCGGCTCGGAAGGCACCGGCTATCGCGAAGGCTCGTTCAACGTGAAGGCCGGTACGCGCCTGGAAGACGGCACGCGCCTGACCTTCTTCGGCAACTACACCGCTCACAGCCGGATGATGGCCACCGAGCGCGACTACGCCGCCAGCGAAGATCACCGCTGGCAGATCGATGACGAGCTGTTCGCCGGCTCGACCAGCTTCGACAACCGCTCGACCTCCAGCCCCTGGGGTTCGTTCACGGTGATCCCGTCGTCGACGGTGGTCCGCCAGAACGGCACGGCCCTGACCTCGTCGGGCGTGTTCCACATCGAGCCGGTGTCCAACACCGCCGCCGGCTGCAGCAGCGCCACGCTCAGCGGCGACATCTGCATCAAGTCGGGCACCATCACCGGCACCAACGACCGCGTGCTGCGCTACGACGAGAACACCCAGCGCACCCTCAAGGGCGGGCTGGAGCGCACCAACCTGTTCTCGACCGCCGAGAAGGACCTGGACAACGGCCTGACCCTGTTCGGCGAAGCCGGCTTCTACCACGCCCTGTTCACCGGCCAGCGCGAGCAGTCGGCCCCGCTGTCGTCGGCCCCGATCAGCATCGCGGCCAACGCCTACTGGAACCCCTTTGGCCCGACCACGCTCAGCGACGGCTCGGCCAACCCCAACCGGCTCTCGGGCCTGACGGGCGTGCCGACCACGGGCCTGGCGATGAACATCACCACCTATCGTCCGGTCGACGCGGGTCCGCGCACCTACACCGTCACCGACAACAACTTCCGCCTGCTGGGCGGCGTGAAGGGCAAGTGGAACGGCTGGAAGTGGGAATCGGCGCTGCTGTATTCCGAGGCCAACACCAAGGACGCCACCCACAACGCCATCAGCAACACGCTCTTCCAGGCGGCGGTGAACCGCACGGACTCCACCGCCTACAACCCGTTCAACGGCGGCTCGCTGACCAACTATTCGGGTGAGGACGGCACGCCCAACAGCAAGGCGACGATCAACTCGTTCCTGATCGACGTCTACCGCATCAGCAAGACCTCGCTGGCCCTGGCCGACTTCAAGGTCAACAAGGCCGACCTGTTCAGCCTGCCCGGCGGCGACGTCGGCGTGGCCCTGGGCGCCGAATGGCGTCGCGAGACCTTCAGCGACGACCGCGACGACCGCATGGACGGCACGATCACCTACACCAACTCGGTGACGGGCGTGACCTACGGCAGCGACGTCATGGGCGCTTCGGCGGCTCCGGACGTCTCGGCCCACCGCCAGATCTCGTCGATCTTCGGCGAACTGGCCGTGCCGATCATCTCGTCGGACATGAACATCCCGTTCGTCGAGGAAGTGACCCTGCAGCTCGCCGCCCGCGACGAGTACTATTCCGACTTCGGCAACGTGCTGAAGCCCAAGGGCGCCCTGCTGTGGAAGGTCGGCCAAGGCCTGTCGTTCCGCACCTCGGTGTCGCAGAGCTTCCGCGCGCCGAACCTGCCGCAGTTCTACAGCGAAGGCGCGACCGTCTCGAACAGCCGCACCGACTACGCCGCCTGCCGGATCAACGCCGTCACCTGCTCCAGCGCCAGCACGCTGGAAGTGCGCATCGGCAACAAGGACCTGAAGCCGGAAGAAGCCGACAACGCCTCGATCGGCTTCGTCTACCAGCCGCGCTTCATCCCGCTTGAGTTCGGCAAGGTCACCCTGACCACCGACTTCTGGTCGATCCGCGAAAAGAACGTCATCGGCATCCTGGGCGGCTACAACCAGATCGCCTACGACTACCTGCTGCGCCTGCAGGGCAGCTCGAACCCCAACGTGGTGCGTGAGGCCGCGACCGGCACCAACACCGTCGGCACGATCTCCTACATCAACGACACCTACATGAACCTGCAGCCGCGGGTTCTGCAGGGCGTCGACTTCAGCCTCGACTACGACCTGGACGACACCCCCTGGGGCGACTTCGGCGTCACCGTCAACGTGGCCAAGCTGACCAAGTACGACCAGGCCGCCAGCCCGATCGAGCAGATCCTGATGAAGGCCGTCGCCGACGGCACGCTGTCGGGCCTGACGATCTCCAGCGCCGGCAGCCAGATCCGCCTGGACGGCAATCCCGAGTTCCGCGGCAGCGTCAGCATGACCTGGCGCAAGAACGGCTGGGGCGCCGGCGCCTTCGTCAACTACGTCGGTTCGGTCTACGACACCGGCGTGACCCAGGTGAACGGCCGCTACTACGAGGTCGACGACTGGACCACGGTCAGCCTCTACGGCCAGTACGCCTTCAAGAGCGGCGGCCGCATGGACGGCACGACCTTCCGCGTCGGCGTGCGCAACATCGCCGACAAGGATCCGCCGCTGAACTCGTCGAACTTCGGCTACTACGGCTCGCTGGCCAACTCGACCGGCCGCTACTGGTACCTGAACGCCAGCAAGAAGTTCTGATCCTCCACCCAAGGATGATCACGCAGGGCCCGCCCGTCGCCAGACGAGCGGGCCTTTCCGTATTCGGACCATGGCGGTCGGGATTTGCGTGACCCGAAAGTTGTTTTAGGAAATAGTTCCGGCAACGGCGACGTGAGCTTTCGACGCCGTACGAGTCGGGGCCTTTTCGAAAATCATGTCGCGCGTGGGCTCGTCCTCGATCGCTTTGCGCTATGCCTTGGCGGTCGCCGCCGCCGCGGCCGCTTTCTTCGTGCGCCTGGCCCTGAACAGCTGGTTCCCGCCCGGCTTTCCGTACCTGACCTTCTTCCCGGCCATCGTGCTGACCGCCTATTTCGCCGGCCGCGGCCCGGCGATCCTGTGCGCGACCCTGTCGGGCCTGGCGGCCTGGTACTTCTTCATCCCGCCGTACAACGGCTTCCGGTTCGACTTCGCGACCATGGTGGCGATCTCGTTCTACGTCTTCGTCACGGCGGTCGACATCTTCTTCATCGACGGCATGCGCCAGACGATGCGCAAGCTGGCGATCGAGCGCGAAAGCCTGGCCGACCTGGCCCGCAGCCGCGACCTGCTCTATCGCGAGATGCACCATCGGGTGAGCAACAACATCCAGGTGGTCGGCGCCCTGCTGCGCCTGCAATCGTCGGGCGTGAAGGACGAGGACGCCCGCCACGCCCTGACCGAGGCCGGCGGCCGCATCGAGACCATCGCCAAGATCCAGCGCCAGCTTCACGACCAGACCGGCGAGCCGACGCCCTTCCGGTCCTTCGCCGAGGCCCTGCTCGACGACGCAGGGCAAGCGGCCGGCGCCCGCCACGGCGTGCGGGTCGAGGGCGGCGAGACGGCCCTGCATCCCGAACAGGCCACGCCCGTCACCCTGGTCATGCTGGAGTGCTTCAACAACGCCCTGGAGCACGCCTTCGCGTCCGGTTCGGACGGCCGCATCGTCGTGGCCCTGGAACAGGACGGCGCCGACCACGTGCTGACCATCCGCGACAACGGCGCCGGCCCGCCGGACGGCTTCGAGCCGGCCAAGTCCCAGAGCCTGGGCCTGCGCATCGTCCACGCCATGGCCCGGCAACTCGGCGGCGCCTTCACCATGGCCCGCGTCGACGGCTGGACCGTCTGCCGCCTCACCTATACGCCTACCGCCGCCTAGAGCGGAGTTCAGCCCCATGCCCCGTCCCGGTCCGCGCAATCTGATCACCGACGTCGCGGGCCTGACGGTGGGCCACGCCCAGGACGAGACCGTGCGCTCCGGCGTCACCGCCCTGCTCTGCCCCGAGGCCTGGACGGCCGGCGTCGACGTGCGCGGCGGCGGGCCCGGCACGCGCGAGATCGACGTGCTGAAGCCGGAGAACAACTTCAGCAAGGCCCACGCGATCTGCCTGTCGGGCGGCTCGGTCTTCGGCCTGGGCGCGGCCGACGGCGTGGTGGCGGCCCTGTCGGCGGCCGGACGCGGCATCCGCCTGGCCCCGACCTCGCCGGCCATCCCGATCGTGCCGGCGGCCGTGCTGCACGACCTGGGCAACGGCGGCGACAAGGACTGGGGTCTGGATCCGCCCTACCGCTGGCTGGGCATCGAGGCCGCCGCCGCCGCGAGTGAGGACTTCGCCCTGGGCTCGGTCGGCGCGGGCGTCGGGGCGATGGCGGGCCTCTCCAAGGGCGGCATCGGCAGCGCCTCGCTCGACCTGGGAGACGGCCTGGTGGTCGGCGCCCTGGCGGCCGTCAATCCGGTCGGCTCTGTACGGATGGCCGACGGCGAGACCTTCTGGGCCTGGCCCTGGGAGATCGACGGCGAGTTCGGCGGCGCCCGCCCCGCGCCCGACGCTCCGACCGAGGTCGAGCCGATCCCGGACGATTCCAAGCTGGCGGCGCTGGGACGGCTGACGCAGGGCGCCAACACCACCCTGGCCGTGGTCGCGGTCACCGCCGACCTGACGACCGCCGAATGCACCCGGCTGGCCATGATGGCGCAGGACGGGCTGGCGCGGGCCATCCGCCCCGTCCACACGCCCTTCGACGGCGACGTGGTCTTCGCCCTGGCCTCGGGCGCCCGGGCGCTGGGAGACGGTCCCGGGCGCGCCATGGCGCTGGCCCGGCTGGGCTCGGCGGCGGCCGACACCCTGGCGCGGGCCATCGCCCGCGGCGTCTTCGAGGCTCAGTCCTCGACGGGCGGCGCGGCGGCGTCGGGCGGCGCATCGGCGCCGTAGAGCTGCACGGCGGCGGCTTCCAGGCGGCCCATCAGGCGCTTCAGGGTCGCCACCTCGCCGGGAGCCAGGCCCGCCAGCAGCGCCGCCTCATAGGCCAGGGCCAGGGGACGGATCTCGGCGAACAGGCGACGGCCGGCGGCGGTCAGTTCCAGCGTGTGCGAGCGGCGGTCGGTGCGGTTGGTGATGCGGGCCACCAGGCGGCGCTCGACCAGGTCCTGGGCGGCGCGGCTGACGCGGACCTTGTCCATGGCGGTGCGCGCCACGGCCTGGTGCTGGGTCAGCGGCCCCTCGATCAGGGTCGACATCAGCCGCCACTGCGGGATCGACAGGCCGAAGCGGTCTTCGTAGGCGCGGGCGATCAGGCGGCTGACGGCGCTGGAGGCCGTGGCCAGGCGGTACGGCACGTAGTCCGAGAGCGACAACTGCTCACTGGCGGCGTCCGGCGAACCCGGCGTCAGGGATGAGACCGTCGCGGCCATGCCTATTCCTTTCCTCCTGCTTCGGCCCGCGGCCCGCGAAGACGGAGCCGTCTCTACGCCGAATCACGCTCTGGCGACACACCGCGAGCGCCGATCGATCTGGCGCCGCGATGGAAACGCTCTCAATCGTCCGCCCTCGACTGTGGCGGAAACCGGGTATTTCGCCCTTGCCGTGAGCATACGCACCTAATCGCGCCCAACCAAGCGGCGCCGTTCAGTGGCCGTGACCGCCCCCATGGC
Source organism: Caulobacter sp. GW821-FHT10C03 (assembly GCF_059415485.1). Taxonomy (NCBI): domain Bacteria; kingdom Pseudomonadati; phylum Pseudomonadota; class Alphaproteobacteria; order Caulobacterales; family Caulobacteraceae; genus Caulobacter; species Caulobacter sp. GW821-FHT10C03. Next base: position 143,799 of record NZ_JBWKNI010000005.1, read on the forward strand.
CGTCGTCGTGTCCGTGAGCGGACTTCGGGGCCGGCTCGGTGTGGGTCAGCTGTTTCTGGCAGCGTTCGAGCAGGCGCAGGTTGTCGGGGCTGTTCCAGACGTCGGCGAACTCGACCACCACCAGGCGCAGGCGGCGCATGTGCTCGTTCCACTCCAGCGGCGGCTCGGGCTTGTCCTCGTCGTGCTCGTGATCGTCGTGGTCCTTGCCGTGGGCGTCGGCCCCGCAGGTGCAGCGGTGCGGCGCGGCGGCCTGGGCCGGGCTGGCGGCGGCGTTGATGATCACGGTCTGCTTGCTGCTGATCTTCACCTGCGGCGTCGCCAAGGCCAGGCCGCCGATGGTGACCGGCGCGCAGCAGACCACGCACTGGCAGGGCGCGGGCGCCCTGCAGGCCGTCGCCGGCTCGTGCGGCTTGGCGTGCGGATCGTGGCCGGCCTTGGCCTCGTCATGGCCGGCCTGACCGCCGCAGGTGCAGACCTTGGGCTTGGGTTTCGGCTTGTGCTCGGCCTTGACCTCGGGCTTGGGAAACTCGCCGACGCAGGCCTTGCCCAGCGCCTTGAGGGCCTTGCCGCTGGCCCCGAACTCGATCAGCGCCCCGACCCGGGCGTCGACCTCGGCGACCAGCTCCTCGGCGCGGCGCAGCAGCTCGCCCGTCGGCGCGCTGGTGGCGGCCACGCAGCGGGCCAGGATCGCCTTGTGAATGGTCTTGGGCACGTCGCGCCAGCGCTCGTCCCGGCCCTTGCGACCCGTGAAGCGCCCCGCGCAATAGGCCAGGGCGGCGACCGCGAGCGCGATCAGGACGATGCCGGCCAGCAGGGTCGGATCGAAGATCGGGACCGGCGTCTCGACCGGAAACTCGGATTGATACACCCCACCCCTCCCGCAAGCGCCATTCGACGAGCACCGTTATGGTTAACGCATGCGCGCGACGCTTGCACGGCGAAGGTTGGGTTCAGCGGCGGGAAATCACGCCTCGGGCGCGGGCGCCCTGGTCATAGCGGCTCTCGCCGCCGTAGACGGCGACCTCGCACAGGATGTCGCCGCCTTCCTGGGCGGCCCAGAGGTAGTTCCGCTCGACCTCGACGTTGCGACCGGCCGGCGAGAGGCCCTCGAAGGTGTCTCCCCAGGGAATCACCTTCGACAGGTCGCGCCAGCTCAGGGTCATGGCCCGCGACAGCTCGTCGTCGGCCATGGCCTGGAGATCGGGATCGCTCACCAGCGTCCTACTCGGACGGGGCTTCGAGGTCGCGGAAGTACGGCACGACCTCGCCTTGCAGCTTGATGGTCATGGCGTTGCCCTTGCGATCGACGGTCTTGCCGGCGGTCACCCGCACCCAGCCTTCGCTGACGCAGTATTCGTCGACATTGTTCTTCTCGACGCCCTTGAAGCGCACGCCCACGCCCCGCTCCATGGCGGCGGCGTCGTAGAAGGGGCTGTCGGGATTGGCGGACAGGCGGTCGGGGGGCGTATCGCTCATCGGATCGGCTTTCGAAGTCTGGAGGCGAGCGGGCTCGCCGAAGCGGGCGTGATAGCGAGGAAAGGCGGGAAAACCAAGCGGTTGGGGCGAAGGCCTCAGCGCGAGGCCGGCGCCCGGCCGGTCGGCGGCCCCTTCGACGGGGCGGCCGGAACCTTGGACGGCGTGTTCGCCGCCTGGCGCACCGGCGGCCTCTCCAGGGCGTGATAGACCCACTTGCGGGTCTCGGCGTCGAGACCAGGTCCCACCCCGCCCAGGCGCTGGATCATGCCGATGAAGAAAAGGTCGTTGGCCGGGTCGATCCAGAACCAGGTGCCGGCGCTGCCGCCCCAGCTGATCGTGCCGGGTCCGACCGGCGCGCCCGAGGCGGCCGGATCGACCGCCACCGCCACGTCGATGCCGTAGCCCATGCCCAGCGCGAAAGGGAACGCCTTCTGCTGGCCGGGCTTGAGCACGCCGGAGGTGCCGTCGGTGGTGACCTGGAAGCTGGGCGGCAGGTGGTTCAGCCGCATCATCGCCACCGTCTCCGGCTCGAGGATGCGCACGCCCTCCAGGTCGCCGCCGTTGAGGATCATCTGGGCGAAGCGGGCGAAGTCCTGGGCGGTGGACAGCAGGCCCCCTCCCCCCGACGGCGCCAGCGGCGGCCGGGAGACGTCGCGCCAGCCGCCCTCGACGGCGGGCGTCAGCTTGCCGGTGACGGGGTCGGTGTCATAGATCGCCGCCAATCGCGCCAGCTTGTCGGGCGGCGTCCAGAAGGCGGTGTCCCTCATCTTCAGCGGCCTGAAGATCCGCTGGCGCATGAACTCCGGCAGGGCCTGCCCCGACAGGCGCTCGATGATCAGGCCCTGGATGTCGGCCGCGACGCTGTAGCGCCACAGCTTGCCCGGCTCCGAGTACATCGGCAGGCTCGAGATCTTCTGCACCATCGAGAACAGCGAGTCCGACTGCAGCACGCCCGCCCGATAATAGGCCTGGTCGGCGAGGCTGCCCGGATCGTCGGCGATGCCGTAGGCGAAGCCGGCCGTGTGGGTCATCAGCTCGCGCATGGTCGGCGGGCGGCTGAGCGGCGACAGGACCGGCCGGCCGCTGGCGTCGACGCCGTTGGCGACGCGCAGGTTTTCGAACTCGGGAATGAACTTGGTGACCGGGTCGTCCAGCTTCCAGCGGCCCTCGTCGTAGAGGATCAGCATGGCCACGCCCGTGACCGGCTTGGTCTCCGAGCGGATGCGGAAGATGGCGTCGGCCGGCATCGGCTGGGCGTCTTCCAGCGCGCGCTTGCCGAAGGTCTGCTCGCTGACGATCTTGCCGTGGCGGGCCAGCAGGGTCACGCCGCCGGCGATCTGCCCCTGATCGACCAGGCGCTGCATGGTCTCGTCGACGCGCTTGAGCTTCTCCGACGAGAAGCCCGCGGCCTCGGGCTTGGCGCGCGGCAAGCCGCCCGCCACCCCGGGATGGGCGGCGGCCAGACCCAGGAACCCGGCCAGGGCTCCGACGGACTTGCGCCACAAGCTCATAAGTCGACTTATCTCACAGGTGGTTGGCGAGAGCATGGCGCCTACCTACGCGCGCTACGCCCTCGCCCATATCACATCACTCAAGCCTACTTGGGCTTGAACCGCTTGGACGTCGGGAAGCCCTTGGGCGCCAGCTTGCCGGCGCCGGCCCGGCGGCCGACGAAGGTCTGCCAGTCGGCCCAGTCACGGCGGCGCAGGGCCGAGTCGATCCAGAAGCCGCCCGTCTCGGCGTTGAACGACAAGCCGTCGCGCAAGCCGCCCTCGCGGTAGGCCTGCAGCTTGACGCCCTTGCCGCGCGGCATCTCCGGCAGCTCTTCCAGCGGGAAGATCAGGATCTTGCCGTTGTCGCCGATCACGGCGAACTGGTCGCCCACCGCTTCCAGGCAGAAGGCCGCGCCCGAGGCGTCGACCGTCAGCACCTGCTTGCCCGCCTTGCGGTTGGCCAGGGCCTCCTCCTCCGGCAGCAGGAAGCCGTAGCCCTGCTTGGAGGCCAGGATGCGCTTGCGGCCGGCCTTGAACGGGAAGACGTCGATGATCTTCACCTTGTCGTCCAGCTCGATCATCATCCGCACCGGCTCGCCATGACCCCGCGCCGACGGCAGGTTGGCGCAGCCGAGCGTGAAGAACCGGCCGTCCGAGGTGAACAGCAGGAGCTTGTCGGTGGTCTCGGCCGGCACCAGGAAGCCGAGCTTGTCGCCTTCCTTGAACTTCAGCTCCGACGGATCCTCGATCCTGCCCTTGGCGGCGCGGATCCAGCCGCGCTCGGACAGGATGATGGTGATCGGCTCGCGGACGATCATCGCCTCGATGGCGGCGTCGGCGTCAACCACCGGGGCCACGTCGAACACCGAGCGGCCGGTCACCCCGGTCGGGCGCGGCTTGTCCAGCGGGTGCTTGATCTTCAGCAGGGTGGCGCGCACCTGGCGCAGACCCGTGCCGACGAGGTCCCACTGCTTCTTGTCGCTGGCCAGCATGGCCAGGATGCCGTCGCGCTCTTCCACCAGTTCGGCGTGCTCGCGGCGGATCTCCATCTCCTCCAGCTTGGCCAGTTGGCGCAGGCGGGTGTTGAGGATGGCGTCGGCCTGGATGTCCGAGAGCCCGAAGGTCTCGATCAGCTTTTCCTTCGGCTTTTCCTCGTAGCGGACGATGCGGATCACCTCGTCGAGATTGAGGTAGGCGATCAGCAAACCGTCGAGGATGTGCAGGCGGGCTTCGATCTTGGCCAGGCGGTGGCGGGCCCGGCGGGTCAGCACCTCGCGGCGGTGGGCCAGGAAGGCCATCAGGGCCTGCTTGATGCCCATGACGCCCGGCGTGCCGCGCGCGTCCAGCACGTTGATGTTGACCGAGAACCGGCTTTCCAGCGCCGAGAGCTTGAACAGGCTCTCCATCAGCACTTCGGGCTCGACGTTCTTGGACTTCGGCTCGAGCACCAGGCGGATGTCCTCGGCGCTCTCGTCGCGGACGTCGCCCAGGAGGGCGGCCTTCTTGCTCTCGATCAGGTCGGCCAGCTGCTCGACCAGATCCGACTTCTTCACCTGATACGGGATCTCGGTGACGACGATCTGGTAGGTGCCGCGGCCGGTCTCTTCCTTCTCCCACTTGGCGCGGGTGCGAACGCCGCCGCGGCCGGTCTCGTAGGTTTCCAGCAGGGACGCGGCCGGCTCGACGATGACGCCGCCGGTCGGGAAGTCCGGCCCCGGCACGCGCTCGAGGATGTCGGCGGTCGTGGCCTCGGGATTGGACAGCAGCAGCAGGCAGGCGTCGATCAGCTCGGCCGGGTTGTGCGGCGGGATCGAGGTGGCCATGCCGACGGCGATGCCGGCCGAGCCGTTGGCCAGCAGGTTCGGGAAGCCCGACGGCAGGACCACCGGCTCCTCGTCCTGGCCGTCATAGGTGGGCCGGAAGTCGACCGCGTCCTCGTCGATGCCGTCGAGCAGCAGCGTCGCGGCCGCCGTCATCTTGCATTCGGTGTAACGCATGGCCGCGGCGTTATCGCCGTCGATATTGCCGAAATTGCCCTGCCCTTCGACCAGCGGGATGCGCTGGGAGAAGTCCTGGGCCAGGCGCACCAGGGCGTCGTAGATCGACTGGTCGCCGTGCGGGTGGAAGTTACCCATCACCTCGCCGACCACCTTGGCGCACTTGCGCGCGGCGGACTCCGGGTTCAGGCGCATGTTGCTCATGGCGTAGAGCACGCGCCGGTGCACCGGCTTCATGCCGTCGCGCACGTCGGGCAGAGCCCGCGAGCCGATGGTCGACAGCGCATAGGCCAAGTAGCGCTTGGACAGCGCCTCGGTCAGCGGCTCTTCGAGGATGCGGTCGCCGTCGCCGGGACCGCCGGGGGGAGGAGTGACGGGCTTGTTCATCAATCAGATTCGTTTCGGCCCGCCAGCCTAGCAGATGTCGGCCGCTCGATTCGAGGCGCGTGGGGGCTTTTTACGAGCTAACAGCCGCCGGCGCCCCGAGAACGGCTCCGGCTCGCTCGACGAGGTCGATCACCGCCTCGTCGCGCCACACCTCGACGGCCTGGGCGCTGCCATGGTCGCGCAGCAGCGATAGGGCGTGCCGGCGATAGGCGCCCTCGTCCAGGTCCTGGATATCAACGGCCGTGGCGACCTGGTTCGCGGCCAGACAGACGAACGTGTAGGTTTTCATCAACAGCCCTCGCCCCAAGCGTAGCAGATCGAAGGCGCTTGTTAGTCGCCTGGCCGACCGATCACGGGATTGGGATCGGCGCGTCAGCTTTCGGCGGTTTCGCCGGCGCGCGCCGGCAGGGCCAGGGTGGCGCGCAGGCCGCCGATCGGGGCGCGCCCCAGGGTCAGGGCCCCGTCGTGCAGCTCGGCCAGCTCCAGGGCGATCGGCAGGCCAAAACCGTGCCCGGCGCCCCGCTCGTCGAGACGGCTGCCCGGCACCAGGGCGGCGGCGGCCGCCTCGTCGGTCAGGCCGGGGCCGTCGTCGTCGATGACCAGCACCGCCCTGCCCCCGTCGCGGCTGGCGCTCACCCGCACGGTCCGCTCGGCGAACTTCCAGGCGTTGTCGAGCAGGTTGCCGGTCATCTCGTCGAAGTCCTGCGGATCGCAGGCCACGAAGAGATCCTCGGGGATGTCGAGTTCGGCCCGCACGCCGGCGGCGGCGTGGATGCGCGACAGGGCCGCGACCAGGTCCTCCAGGCGCGGCCTGACGTGCAGGGCCGGACGGCCCGGCGCCCCCGGCGAGGCGGCGCGGGCGCGGCCCAGGTGGTGGCCGATCGCGCCGTCGATCTGGGCGATCAGGCTGGCCAGGCTGCCGTCAGGATCGCGCCCTGGCTCAGCCAGCCGCACCGCCAGCGTCGCCAGCGGGGTCTTCAGGCCGTGGGCCAGGTTGGAGACATGGCTGCGCGCCTTGGCCAGGGCCGCCTCGTTGTGGTCGAGCAAGGCGTTCAGCTCGGCGACCACCGGCTCCAGCTCCTTGGGCTGGCGATCCTCGATGCGCTGCTGCTCGCCGGCCCGCACGGCGGCCAGAGACGCGCCGAGCTTGCGCAGCGGCCGCAGGCCCAGCTCCAGCTGGCCGATCATCGCCGCCAACAGGCCAACGCCCAGCACCGACAGCGACAGCAGCAGCGGCCGCAGCCCCTCGTCGCGCATGCGGTCGCGGATGTAGCGTGGCGCGCCGGCGGTGATCACCACCGGGCCGCGGCTGGAGTTCACCGTCAGGGTGCGGAAATAGAAGCTCTCGTTCCAGCCGCTGCGCGAGCGCCAGCGGCGCGACTCCTTCAGCGGACCGGTCGGCGGCTTTTCGAGATGGGCGTCGCGCGCCGAATGCTCTCCTTGGGGGCGCTCTCCTTGCGGACGCTCGCCCTGCGACCCCGGCCCTCCCTGCGGGCGATCACGATCGCGATCGGGGCGAGGCCCTTCGGCCTTGGGCCATGGCGATGGGCCGCCGCTCTGGCGCGGATCCATCATCGCGACGGTCTGCGAGCGCAGCGTCCCGGCCGGTCCCTTGACCACCCAAGCCCAGCCCGCACCGCGCCGCACGAACGGGCCGACCGACTGGATGCGGTCCTGATCGAGCGTGCCGTCGGTCTTCACCGCGCGGGCCAGCACCGAGATCTGCGACTCCAGGCTGGCGTCGACGCTGCGGCGGACGAACTGGTCGAGGGTCGGCTGGATGGTCAGGGCCGCCAGCACCACCGCCAGGATGGTGAACAGCACGCCGCTGATCAGCAGCCGGGCGCGGATCGAGGTCAAGGAAGTGATCACGACGGCTCGCCCCCGGCGGTCAGGCGATAGCCGCGGCCGCGCACGGTCTCGATCATCTCGTGGCCGATCTTGCGCCGCAGCCGGCCGACGATGACCTCCAGCGAGTTGGAGTCGCCGCCAGCGTCGCCCTCATAGGCCTGTTCGAGGATATCCATCCGCTCGACCACCACCTCCTTGCGCAGGATCAGGCACGACAGCACCCGCCACTCGAAGCTGGTCAGCTTCAGCGGCATGCCGTCGAACTCGAACCCGCCCAGCTGGGCGTCGTAGGTCAGCCGCCCGCAGGCGATCTTCGGGCCGTGGTGGCCGGCGGCGCGGCGCACCAGGGCGCGCAGGCGCATGACCAGCTCCTCCACCCGGAAGGGCTTGGTCAGGTAGTCGTCGGCCCCGGCCTTGAAGCCCTCGACCTTCTCGGTCCAGCCGTAGCGGGCGGTGAGGATCAGCACCGGCAGCGGCCGGTTCTGCTCGCGCCACGACCGCAGCACCGACAGGCCGTCCTGCTTGGGCAGGCCCAGATCGAGCACGGCGGCGGCGTAGGTTTCGGTCGAGCCCAGGTGCGCGCCGGTCTCGCCGTCGGCGGCGATATCGACGGCGAACTGCTCTTCGCGCAGGGCTTGGGCGATGCTTTCGGCCAGCGGCGCGTCGTCTTCGACCAACAGGATGCGCATCCCCCATCCTTAGCCGATGAACCCAAACCGAACCTGAACCACTTCGTTCAGGCTGTGTCGGGGTTGAGTGCGTTAGAGAGGCACGGTTGAGGGATTCGGCCGAGCCGTGGGGATATAGGAAATGACGAGGAAGATGGCCCTGCTGGGCCTTCTGGGCTGCATCACGCCGTCGATGCTGTACGCGCAGGAAGCCGCCAAGCCCGCCCAGACGCGCCAGGTCGCCCAGGAGGCCGAGGACGTCGAGGTCGAGGGCATCGTCGTCACCGGTCAGCGCCAGTACGGCGCGGTGCTGGGCGACATCCAGCCGGAAGAAACCTTCACCGCCGCCGACGTCCGCTCCCTCGGAGTCAGCTCGGTGACCGAGCTGCTGTCGGAACTGTCGGCCCAGACCACCAGCGCCAGCGGCGGCTCGCCCGTCGTACTGCTGAACGGCCGCCGCATCTCCGGCATGGGCGAGATCCGCGACATCCCCACCGAAGCCATCCAGCGGGTCGAGATCCTGCCCGAGGAAGTGGCTCTGAAGTACGGCTATTCGGCCGACCAGAAGGTGGTCAACGTCGTGCTGCGCCAGCGCTTCCGCGCCCGCACCGGCGAGGTCAGCCTGGCCGGCCCCACCGACGGCGGCCAGACCACCGAGCAATTCGAGTCCAGCACCCTGCGCCTCAACCGCCAGGGCCGCCTGAACAGCGCCTTCAAGTACAGCCACAGCGACAAGCTGCTGGAAAGCGACCGCGACCTCGAACCGACCGAGACCGACCAGCGCTATGACGGCGACGTCTCGCCCTACCGCACGCTGAAGCCGCGCACCGACAGCCTGTCGCACAACACCGTCTACAACCGCGTGCTCGACAACGGCGTCTCGGCCACGGTCAACGGCAGCCTGTCCTACGACCAGAGCCAGTCGCTGCAGGGCCTGTCCAAGGCCCGGCTGAACATCCCCACGACCAGCCCGTTCTACGCCGGCGACTCCACCCTCTATCGCTATGTCGCCGACCTCGGCGCCATGGAGCAGTGGAACCGCTCGTGGAACGCCCACGGCGGCTTCACCCTGGACGGGTCGATGAAGTCGTGGCGCTGGAACCTGACCGGCAACTACGACCACGACGAAAGCCGCACCTCCAGCGACCGCGACGCCAGCGTCGTTGACCTGAACCAGCGGCTGGCCGCCCTGGATCCGACCTTCGATCCCTATGCCGACCTGCCGACCGGCAGCTTCCAGCGCAACACCGCCCACTCGATCAACGACACGGTGAACACCCAGCTGGTGATGAACGGCGCACTGTATCGCCTGCCGGGCGGCGACATCTCCTCGACGGTCAAGTTAGGCGCTGAAGGCGCCTGGGTGGACTCCTGGTCGCGCCGTCTCGGGGTCGAGAGCGAAGCCGACCTGTCGCGCGGCACGGCCAACGCCCAGGTCAGCTTCGACGTGCCGATCACCAGCCGGAAGAACAACTTCATGGCCAAGGTCGGCGACCTGTCGGCCAACCTGAACCTGGCCGTGAACCAGCTGTCGGACTTCGGGACCCTGAGCACGATCGGCGGCGGCCTGAACTGGTCGCCGATCAAGCCGGTCAGCTTCATCGTCTCGGGAACCCGCCAGGAGAACGCCCCCAGCATGTCGCAACTGGGCGGCGCCCAGGTCACGACCTCGGGCGTGCAGGTGTTCGACTACGTCAACGGCGAGAGCGTCGAGATCACCCGCGTCAGCGGCGGCAATCCCGACCTGAAGTCCGAAGAGCGCAACGTCCTGAAGTTCGGCGTCACGGTGAAGCCGCCGCAGATCGACGGCCTGTCAGTCAACGCCAACTACACGCGCACCCGCATCGACAATCCGATCTCGTCGTTCCCCAGCGCCACGGCGGCGACCGAGGCGGCCTTCCCCGACCGGTTCTTCCGCGACGGCGACGGCACGTTGATCCGCATCGACGCCCGCCCGGTGAACTACGCCAAGCGCGAGAGCGAGCAGATCCGCTGGGGCTTCAACTACTCGCACCAGATCGGCAAGACCCCGCCGCGCCCCACCCCGACGCCGGAAGAGATGCAGCGCTGGCGTGAGCGCCAGGGCCAGGACGGCCAGGGCCGCCAAGGTCAGGGTCAGGGTCAGGGGCAGACGGCCCAGGCTCAGCCTGCTCAGGGCCAGACCCAGACGGCCGACGGCGCGCAGCCTCCCGGCATGGACCTGCTGCAAGGCCTCCAGCGCCAGGGCGGCGAGCAGCGCAGCGGCGGCGACAACGCCAACGCCCAGCCCTCGTCCGACCAGACCCGCACCACCGGCGACCAAGCGTCCAGCGGCGGCGACCGGGGTCCCGGCGGCGGCGATCGTGGTCCGGGCGGCTTCGGCGGCGGACCGGGCGGCGGCTTCGGCGGTCCCGGCGGGCCGGGCGGCCCAGGGGGCGGCGGCCTCGGCGCCGCGCGCCTGCAACTGGCCCTGTTCCACACCGTGCGCCTGCGCGAGCGGATCTACATCTATGACGGCGGAGCCCCGCTCGACCTGCTGGACGGCGACGCCATCGGCAGCAGCGGCGGCACGCCCCGCAACGAGGTCGAGGCCCAGGTCGGCTTCACCAAGCAAGGCATGGGCGCGCGCCTGACCGCCAACTGGCGGCAGGCCACCGAGGTCGACGGCGGCACGACCGGCAGTTCGACCGGCACGCTGAAGTTCTCCGACCTGACGACCGTGAACCTGCGCCTGTTCGCCAATCTCGGCGCCCGGCGCGAACTGGTCGCCAAGTATCCGGTGCTGCGCGGCACGCGGGTGACCTTCGGGATCACCAACCTGTTCGACGAGAAGCAGACCGTGCGTGACGCCACGGGCGAGATCCCGACCAGCTACCAGGAAGACTATCTCGACCCCATCGGCCGCAGCGTGAAGCTGAGCGTCCGCAAGGTGTTCTTCTAAGACCTGGAAACGGCGGGCTCCTCGGATCCCGCCGTTTTTATTTCTCCGCCGGACATCCCCGGGCGGATGCGGGGGTCTAGGGTCCATCGGTCCGGGCCGACTCCCATCCTCCGAAAAGGATATCCCGCCGATGACCACCCCCGCCGAAACCGCCGAAGCGACCGACCGCTGGGCCCTGCGCCGCGTGCGCCACGAGATCCGCCGTCGAGTCTTGACCGTCACCGCCGTCGAGCGCCTGTCGCCCGGCATGCTGCGCCTGGTCTTCGCCTCGCCCGACCTGGCCGACTTCGTCAGCGCCGGCTTCGACGACCACATCAAGCTGTTCTTCCCCGTCGAGGGCGGCGAGCCGGTGATGCGCGACTACACCCCGCGCAGCTTCGACAACGCCGCCCAGAGCCTGGTCATCGACTTCGCCGTGCACGAGGCCGGCCCGGCCACGGCCTGGGCGCTGTCGGCCAAGGTCGGCGATACGCTGAACATCGGCGGCCCGCGCGGCTCGGTGCTGATCCCCGACGCCCTGCCCTGGCTGGTGCTGATCGGCGACGAGACCGCCCTGCCCGCCATCGGCCGCCGGCTGGAGGAAGCGGAAGACGGCGAGACGATCGCCACCCTGGCCATCCTCGACGCCGCCGACGACGCCCTGGCCGTCGAGACCAAGGCCGCCTGGACGCCGCACTGGCTGGTCCGCGACGGCGGCGACGACACCCAAGCTCTGACTGCCGCGCTGGACGCCGTGCTGCCGGCCGACAAGGAAGGCTTCATCTGGCTCGCCGCCGAAGCCCGCGTCGCCAAGGCTCTGCGCGCGCATCTGGTCGAGGTTCGCGGTTTTTCGCCCAAGCAGATCAAGGCCGCGGGCTACTGGGTTCGCGGCGCCGAGGGCGTCCACGAGCGGATCGAGTAGGAACGGCTAAAGCCGCCCCGCCTCGCCCAGCCGGTCCAGCAACCACATGCGGGCCGGCGGCAGCGGGCGGTTCAGAGGGCCAAACACGAACTGCTCGAGGAAGTGGCCGGTAATGTCGAGGCCCGCCTTGACGTCGCCGTCGCTCAAGCCGCCCTGCGACGACAGCAGGAACGGCGGCAGCGGCAGCAGCTTGTCCTGATAGGGCGCGCCGGCCTTGCGGCTGACAGCCCGGCCCGTACGCGGGCTGACATAGACCAGGTCGTCGAGGTCGCCGGTGGCGGCGCATTTCGACAGGTCCAGGCCAAAGCCCAGGTCCTGCAACAGGCCCGCCTCGTAGCGCACATAGACCGCAGGCCAGATGTCTGGGATCTCCAGCACCCGGATCAGGGTCTCCAGGGCCAGGAACGCGCCCGGGTGCGGCTCACGCTCGGGCAAGGCCCCAGCCGCGACCGAAGCGGCCGATTGCAGGCCGGCCAAAGCCAGGCGGTCGTCGAACAACGACGAAGGCCCCTCGCCCATCGGCTCCAGCTGGGCCGAACCCATCTGATCGGGACCACGGGCGCGATAGCGGACGATCACCCGCGCCCCGGCCTGCAGAAACGGCTTCATCCGCCGCGACGCCGCCCCGGCCACGTGGGCGACGAACTTGCCCCGGTCCTGGGTCAGCAGCTCGACGATCGCCCCGGTCTCGCCGTGGGCGCGGGCCGACAGCACGAAGGCGTCGTCCTCCCACTCCATCTAGGCGGGCGTCCCCCAGCCCACGACCTTCTCCAGCACCGCGCGCCATTCCGGCTCGACCGGCAGGCCGATGACGTCGCGCAGCACCGCCTCCAGCTCGTCGACCGACAGGTCGCGCTGCTCGACCAGCGCGCCCGTGGCGTCGCGGTGGGTCAGGCGGTTGTTCTTCAGGGCGTAGCGGGCGGTCGGCGTCGTGCGGCCCACCGTCATGCTCCAGGTGAAGTGCGAACTAGGGTGGGTGTAGGTGAAGAAGTTGGCCGGCTCGTAGTCGACGTCGTCCCACGGCCCCAGCGCCACCTGGTAGAGCGGCGCCCACTTGCCCGAGAGATCGGCCAGCACTAGGCGCTCGCCGCCCATCTCCGGCGCGGCCGGCTCGATGCGGAAAGCGCCGTTGGGCGTGGCCTGCACCTCGTCGGAGAACAGATCCAGCGGCGCGGTCAGCACGCAACCGCCGAAGCCGGCGTCGGCCAGCCAGTCCCTGCCGTCGATCGTGACCTTCAGGATCATGTGCGAGCGGGCGCGGGTCGGCGCTTCCGGAGGTTTCATCCACCAGACGCGCGCCATCAGCGACTGGACTTCGAAACCCAGCGTCTTCAGCACGCGCTTCAGCAACCCGTTCTGCTCGAAGCAGTAGCCGCCGCGACCAGCCGACAGCAGCTTGGCGTCGATGTCGGCCGGGACGATGCTGATCCCCCGGCCCAGCAGCACGTCGAGGTTTTCGAACGGGATGGCGTCCGGATGCTTCTGGCAGATCGCCCGCAGGGTCTCGAGCGTCGGCTCGCGCGGGCCGGCATGGCCGATCCGCGCGAAATAGGCGTCGAGGTCCACGCTGGGGGCGACCTGTCCGTCAAACATCGAAGTCGAGACCCATGTCGCTGAACAGGCCGCGCTCCTCGGCCCAGTTCTCCTTGACCTTCACGTGCAGGAAGAGGTGCACCTTGCGGTCCAGGATGTCCTGCAGTTCCTCGCGCGAGGCCTGGCCGATCCACTTCAGCACCTGGCCGCCCTTGCCCAGCACGATGGCCCGCTGGCCGTCGCGCTCGACATAGATGGTCTGCTCGATGCGGGCGCTGCCGTCGGCCCGTTCCTCGAACGAGGTGGTCTCGACGGTGGCCGCGTAGGGCAGCTCCTCGTGGACCCGCAGATAGATCTTCTCGCGGGTGATCTCGGCGGCCAGCAGGCGGGCCGGCAGGTCCGCGGTCTGGTCTTCCGGATAGAGCCACGGGCCCTCCGGCATGGCCTCGACCAGCTTGGCCATCAGGTCGTCGACGCCCGCGCCGGTCTCGGCGCTGATCATGAAGACGTCGGTGTAGACGCCGGTGTCGAAGAAGTCCTTGGCCACGCCCAGCAGGGTGTCGCGCTTGATGCCGTCGATCTTGTTGAGCGCCAGGATCACCTTGCGACCGCTCTCCTTGAGGGCCTCGATGATGGTCTGGACGTCCTGCACGGCGCGGTGCTCGGCCGGAGTGGCGTTGCGGGCGCGGTCGGCCAGTTCGGCCTGCACGTCGACGAGGTGCACGGTGACCTCGGCTTCTTCCGAACCGGCCCAGGCCGAGCGCACCATGGCGCGGTCGAGCCGGCGACGGGGGCTGAAGATCCCGGGGGTGTCGACGAGGATGATCTGGGCGTTGCCCGACAGGGCGACGCCGCGCACGGGGAAGCGCGTCGTCTGCACCTTCTGGGTGACGATCGAAACCTTGGCCCCGACCATGCGGTTGACCAGGGTGGATTTGCCGGCGTTCGGCGCGCCGATGATGGCGGCGAACCCGGCGCGGGTGTTCTGGGTGGAGTCAGTCATTGCGCGTGCGTGTAGCACAGAGCACCGCAAAAGCCCTCCCCCTTGATGGGGGAGGGTTAGGTGGGGGTGGTCAGGGCGCTTGCCGGCCGAACCGCCGCTTCACCCCCATCCCCGACCCTTTCCCCATCGGAGGGAAGGGAGAGGAGGCCTCACCCCGCTCCCACCTGCTCCAGCAGCGCCTTGGCGGCGGCCTTCTCGGCCTCCTGCCTCGACTTGCCCTTGGCGATGGCGGGATCGACGTCCTTGACCAGGACCTCGACGGTGAACACCGGCGCGTGGTCGGGGCCGGTGCGCTCGAGCACGCGGTAGGTCGGCAGCGGCTTGCCCTTGCCCTGCGCCCATTCCTGCAGGGCCGTCTTGGGGTCGCGCGGACGCCCCTGCCCGGCCCGGTCGAACTCCTCGGACCACAGGTCGAGGAACACCTTGCGGGCCAGTTCCAGACCGCCGTCCTGATAGAGGGCGGCCATCAAAGCCTCGCAGGCGCCGGCCAGGATCGATTCCGTCTCGCGGCCGCCGATCTTGCTGGACGAGGCCGACAGGCGCAGGGCGGGACCAAGGTCCGCGCCCTTGGCGACGCGAGCGCAGGTCTCGCGGCTGACCAGGGCGTTCAGGCGCGGGGCGAGCTCGCCCTCCTTGGCCTTGGGGAAGCGCTCGGCCAGGGCCTCGGCGGCCAGGAGCCCGAGCACCCGGTCGCCGATGAACTCCAGCACCTCGTTGTCGCGGACCTTGGCCTTGGCGCCGTCGCCGACGCTGGCGTGGGTCAGGGCCCGCTCGAGCAGTTCGCGGTCTTCGAACCGATGACCGATCCGGCGCTCCAGGTCGCCGACGGCGGCGACCCGTCTGTCCTTCACGGCCATGGTGTTACTTCAGCACGCGGAAGAAGCGGCTCGGACGGGCGTCCAGGAACCAGGTCCAGGGCTTGAACAGGTGCGCGTCGGCGTTCCACGACAGCAGGATGATCTGCGCCTTGCCGACCAGGTTCTCGGCCGGGACGAAGCCCACGCCGATCGAGTCGCCGGTGTACTGGTCGTTCTCGTAGTTCCACTTGCAGGTCCCGGCGTCCGTCTTGAACGGCGAGATGCCCGGGTTGAAGCGGCTGTCGGCCGAGTTGTCGCGGTTGTCGCCCATGAAGAAGTAGCAGTTCTCCGGAACGACATAGACCCCGGTGTTGTCGCCCTGGGTGTCCGGACCGGCGTCGGCCTGGGTCAGGTAGGTGCGGCCCTCGGGGGTCGTTTCCTGGATGCGCTTCATCGGTTGAGTGAAGCCGTAGCCGCTGTCGACCAGCACGTCGGCCAGTTCCTGACGCTTGACCGGCTTGTCGTTGATGTAGAGCGCGCCGCCGCGAACCTGGATGCGGTCGCCGGGCAGGCCCACCAGGCGCTTGATGTAGTCGACGTGGCCGTCGCGCGGCAGCTTGAAGACGACGATGTCGCCCCGCTTGGGCGTCGAGCCCAGGATGCGGCCCTTGAACAGCGGCGGGCTGAACGGGATCGAGTGCTTCGAATAGCCGTACGAGAACTTCGAGACGATGATGTAGTCGCCTTGATAGAGGTTGGGCTCCATCGAGGCCGACGGGATCGTGAACGGCTGGAACAGCAGAACCCGCAGCACCAGGGCGATGCCCAGGGCGTAGGCCACGGTCTTGATGATCTCGATGAATTCGTTGACGGCGCCGCCCTTCTCTTCTTCGGGGGGCGTGGTCTCGACGGCTTCGGTCATGCGCGGCGGGGCTCTTTGCGAATGGGGGTCGGGCGAGCCCGACAGGTCTTGCTAGACGCGGTTGCCGCCGCGAGCAAGCATCGGCGCGATAGTGACGCTTCATGGCGACGATTGGGCGAACCGAACGATGGTCGCCTTAAAGATTATTCATTGGCCGCGCCCGTCGGCGAATGATGTTCTCCGGCGCGGTTCGTCAGGGGATCCGCCATGCGCCCGTCCATCCCGCTTCTCGCCCTCGCCGCCGGCCTCTGCGCCGTCTCGGTCGTCCAGGCCGCGCAGGTCGCGCCACGTCCCGTGGTCGATGGCGTCGCCAAGGCCATCGCCGACAACTACTACGACGCCGCCAAGGGCGCGGCCGTCGCGGCTCAGCTGCGCGCCGAGGCCGAAAAGGGCGCCTACGACCGCCTGACCGACCCGCGCGATCTGGCGACCACGCTCACCGAGCGCCTGCGGCCCCTGGACCACCACTTCAGCGTCTCCTGGTCGCCGCCCTCGGCCGACGGCCCGCCGCCGCAGGGCGCCGGCCCCAATGCCGGCGCTGGACCAGCCCCCCGCCTAGTCCCAGCCTCGGCCGGCCCTGACGCGGCCCGGCCCGATCCCTTCCGCCGCGCCAATTACGGCGTGCGCCGGGTCGAGATCCTGGGCGGCAATCTCGGCTATATCGACCTGCGGATGTTCGCCGACTTCGAGTTCGGCCAGCCCGACGCCCCGGCCCGCAAGACCATCGAGGCGGCGTTGCAGACGGTGGCCAACGCCGACGCGGTGATCATCGACCTGCGCGACAACGGCGGCGGCTCGCCGGCCATGGTCGGCTACCTCTCCAGCGCCTTCACGCCCAAGGGCGCGGACATCTACAACACCTTCAAGTACCGCGAGGGCACGGCCAGCGAGGCCCCGACCGACTGGTACGCCGCCCCGCGTCTGGACGTGCCGCTCTATCTGCTCGTCAGCCCGCGCACCGGCTCGGCGGCCGAGGCCTTCGCCTACACCCTGAAGAACGCCAAGCGCGCGGTGATCGTCGGCGAGGCCAGCGCCGGCGCGGCCAATCCCGGCGGCCCGGTGCCTGTGGCCAGCGGCTTCGCGGTCTTCGTGTCAAACGGCTCGCCGATCAGCCCGATCACCAAGACCAACTGGGAGGGCGACGGCGTGCAGCCCGACGTCGCGGTCGTCCCCGCCAAGGCGCTGGAGACCGCCAGGGCCCTGGCCCTTGAGGCGGTGCTAAAGACCGCCGCCGGCCCCGACGCCCAGGACGCCCGCTGGGCGCTGGAGGCGATCCGCGCGGAGGCCTCGCCGCCCGTCGCCAAGCCGCTCGCCGACTATGTCGGGGGCTACGGCGGGATCGATATCGTCCAGCTCGACGGTCGCATCGGCATGAAGCGCGGCAAGCGTCCGGTCACCGTGCTGCTGCCGCTGGGCGGCGAGAGCTTCACCGTTCTGGACGAGCCCAGTCGCCGCGTGGTGTTCGAACGCGACGCCAAGGGCGCGGTGACGGCCTTCGAGGCGATCACCTCCGACGGCCGCAGCGCGCGGTATCGCCGCGAGGCCGCGCCGGCGAGCTAGAGGCAGCAACTCTTCCCGTAAAATCCCCGCGAAAGCGGGGACCCAGGTGTTTTATCGTCGAGCGCTGAGGATTGCAGAAAAAGCCTGGGTCCCCGCTTTCGCGGGGATTTTACGGAAGAAGGACGATCCTCGGCGAAATCAGACCGCTAAGGTCGCCAAAATCGCCACCGCCACCAGCGCCAGGAAACCCCAGCCGATAGCCAACCAGGCGAACGGCCTCTGCTGCCAGGGCGCCAGATTGGAACGCTTGGGTTCGACGTCTTCGTCGGTCCAGATGGTCATGTTGCAGTCCCCCGTTCCGAAACGGCGCAATGGCCGCCTCGGAGAGGGAATCACTGCAAGCCGCGCGCCGTCAGGACGCCGGCAGAGCCTCGATGATCACGAAGGCCTGGGCGTAGGGGTGGTCGTCGGTCAGCGACAGGTGGATCACCGGGACCATGCCCTCGGGGATCAACTGCGCCAGCTTGGCCGCCGCCCCGCCGGTCAGGGCCATGGTCGGCTTGCCCGACGGCAGGTTGACCACGCCCATGTCGGCCAGGTGCACGCCCTGCTTCAGACCCGTGCCCAGCGCCTTGGAGCAGGCCTCCTTGGCGGCGAAGCGCTTAGCGTAGCTGGAGGCGCGGTCGGGCTTGCGCTCGGACCGCTTGCGCTCGATCTCGGTGAAGACCTTGTTGGTGAAGCGCTCGCCGAAGCGTTCGAGGGATTTCTCGATCCGGCGGATGTCGCTGAGGTCCGAGCCGATCCCGATGATCACGCCGCGGCCTCCAGCCTTGCGGCGTCGATCAAGGTCCGCATCCGCAGGATGGCCTGCGGCAGGCCGACGAAGATCGCCTCGCCGATCAGGAAGTGGCCGATGTTCAGCTCGACGATCTGCGGGATGGCGGCGATCGGCTTGACCGTGGCGTAGTCGATGCCGTGGCCGGCGTGGACCTCCAGCCCCAGCGAGGCGGCAAGGGCCGCGCCCGCCTTCAGGCGTTCCAGGATGGCCGCGGCGCGCTCGGTGTCGCCGGCGCGGGCGGCGTCGCAATAGGCGCCGGTGTGCAGCTCCACGACCTGGGCGCCGGCGTCGGCGGAAGCCTGGATCTGGGCGGGGTCGGGCTCGATGAACAGCGACACCCGCGCGCCGACGGTGCGCAGCCGGCCGGTGGCGTCGGCGATGCGGTTGGCGCCCTTGACCACGTCGAGGCCGCCTTCGGTGGTCACCTCCTCGCGCCGCTCGGGCACCAGGCATGCCGCGTGCGGCCGGGCCCCGATGGCGATGCCGACCATCTCGTCGGTGACCGCCATCTCGAAGTTCAGCGGCTTGCCGCGCTTGAGACAGAGGTCGGTCAGCACGACGATGTCGGCGTCGCTGATGTGGCGGCGGTCCTCGCGCAGGTGCGCGGTGATGCCGTCGGCGCCGGCCGCGAGCGCCAGCTCGGCGGCCCGCACCGGTTCCGGATAGCTCGACCCGCGCGCATTGCGGATCGTGGCCACGTGGTCGATGTTGACGCCGAGCCGCAGCATGGGGCTCAGCCCTTCAGCCGGCGGCTGCCCGGATCCTCGATCGGGATCGCGGCCAGTTCGGGCGGCAGGGCGTCGGCGGGATAGGCCGGCACGTCCAGGCTGGCCAGGGCGATCAGCGGCACGCCGACATCGACCTTGCCGCCCGAGCGGTCGACGATGCAGGCCGCGGCCACGACGTCGCCGCCGACGTCCTTGATCGCCTGGATGCATTCGCGCGACGACAGGCCGGTGGTGACGATGTCCTCGACCATCACGACCTTCTGGCCCGGCTCCAGGTGGAAGCCGCGGCGGAACTTGAAGCCGCCGCCCTCGCGCTCGACATAGATCGACGGCACGTTCAGGTGGCGGGCGGTCTCGTAGCCGGGGATGATGCCGCCGACGGCCGGCGACACGGCGACGTCCACATGGCCCACCGTGGCGACGATCTTGTCGGCCAGGGCCTTGCAGAGGCGCTCGCAGCGCTCGGGCCGCATGAACACCAGGTTCTTCTGCAGGAAGACCGGGCTGTGCAGGCCGCTGGACAGCACGAAGTGGCCTTCGCGCAGGGCGCCGGCGGCGCGGAATTCTTCGAGGACGTCGTCGTTGGTCATGAGCCGTGGATATAAGGCCAGCGCGGCGAGTCTACAAACCATCGACGAAGGGGCGTAGGACAGCGCCATGAGCGACTCCCCTCTCCGCCCCCGCGTCGGCTGCGGCGCGGCCATTCTCGACGCCCAGGGCCGCATCCTGCTGGTCCAGCGTCGCCGCGAGCCCGAGGCCGGCCATTGGGGCCAGCCGGGCGGCAAGCTCGACTGGGGCGAGCCCGGCCGCGCCTGCGCCGAACGCGAGATCCGCGAGGAGCTGGGGATCGAGGTCGTCGCCGGCCCGGTGCTGGCCGTCACCGACATGATCACCGCCGACAGCCACTGGCTGGCCGTCACCTATCGCGCCGACGGCTGCGTGGGCGAGCCGGCGATCCAGGAGCCCGAGGCCATCGCCGACTGGGGCTGGTTCGCCCTCGACGCCCTGCCCTCGCCCCTGACCCAGGCGACGCGGGACGCGGTGGCGGCGCTGCGGGGCTCGCACTGAAATTATTTCGCGGGGCCGCGTCACACGCGCGGCCTTCGCCTCGTCATGACGGCGCAACCCTCTCAAAGGAGACCCGCCATGACCGCCAAGCTCGATCCCTTCGCCGTCGCTCCCGCCGTGATGAAGTCGTGGTTCGCCGCCTCGACCGCCATCGCCGCCAGCCTGGAGCCCAGCCTGGTCGAACTGGTCAAGATCCGCGCCTCGCAGATCAACGCCTGCGCCAACTGCATCAACATGCACACGGCCGAAGCCCGCGCCCAGGGCGAGACCGAGCAGCGCATCTACCTGCTGTCGGCCTGGCGCGAGGCCCCCTGCTACACGCCCCGCGAACGCGCCGCCCTGGCCTGGACCGAGGCCCTGACGCGCCTGTCCGAAGGCCACACCCAGGAAGCCGCCCACGCCGATCTCGCGGCTCAGTTCGATGAAGAAGAGCAGGTCAAGCTGACCCTGATGATCAACGTCATCAACGGCTGGAACCGCCTGGCCGTGGGCTTTGGTCTCTGGATCGAGCAGCCGGTAAAGGCGGCCGCCTGACGCGCGGCGACGGACGCGGGGTCAGCCCCGCGTCCGGTCCACCGTCTCGACCGACGGGCAGGTGCGCAGCGCCGCCGAGATGTTGGTCAGGTGCTTGGCGTCGCGCACCTCGACGTCGATGTCGGTGTCGAAGAAGTCGCTCTGCCGGTGGTGCATGCGCAGGTTGACGATGTTGCCGCCCGCCTCGCCGATGATCGTGCAGACCTGCCCCAGCACGCCCGGCGCATTGCCGATGGTGGCATGCAGGCGGGCCAGCGAGACGGTGTCGCGCTCGGCTTCCGGCGTCCAGTTGAGGTCGCGCCAGAGGTCCTCGCGCTCCTCGAACTCGGCCAGCTTCGGGCAGTCGATGGTGTGGACGTCCAGCCCTTCACCGTCCTCGCGCAGGATGCCGACGATGCGGTCGCCCGGCACCGGGCTGCAGCAGTGGGCGAAGTGCAGCGACACGCCCGGCGTCAGCCCGCCGCCGCGCACATAGAGCCGCGCGCCCTTGCCGCCCTCGATCTTGCGACGGGCCGTGGCGGCCTCGCGCTCGGCGTCCTTCATGCCGGGGAACGCCGTCTCCAGCACCTGGCTCGGCGTCACCCGCCCGCGGCCGACGGCGTCGAACAGGCTCTCTTCGCTCTCCAGAACGAACCGTTCGAGGATCGGCCGCAGCGACACGTCCTTCAGGCTCTTGCCGGCGCGTTCGAAGATCTGCTCCACCGAGGCCCGGCCCAGGCGCAGGAACTCTTCCTTCTCGGTCTGGCGGATGTGACGCCGAATGGCGGAACGCGCCCGGCCGGTCACCGTCAACGAGCGCCAGTCCGGCGGCACCACGGGCTTGGAGCCCCGGATCACCTCGACCACGTCGCCGTTGGTCAGGATGGTGCGCAGCGGTTTCAGCTCGCCGTTGATCTTCACGCCGATGCAGGTGTCGCCGACGCTGGTGTGGACCGCATAGGCGAAGTCCAGCGGCATCGCGCCCCGCGGCAGGCTGACCAGCTTGCCCTTGGGGGTGAAGACGAACACCTGATCGAGGAACATCTCGAGCTTGGCGTGCTCGACCAGTTCCTCGCTGTCGCCGCCGTGCTCCAGCACCTGGACCAGCTGGCGCAGGTTGGCCAACGGATCGCGGCCGCCGGCGGCTTCCATGCCTTCCAGGTCGAGGCCGTAGGAGGCGTCCTTGTAGCGGAAGTGAGCGGCCACGCCCTCTTCGTTCACCCGGTCCATCGACTCGGTGCGGATCTGCATCTCGATGCGCATGCCGCGCGGGCCGACCACCGTCGTATGCAGCGAACGGTAGTTGTTGCGCTTGGGCGTCGAGATGAAGTCCTTGAAGCGGTCGGGCACGCTGGACCAGGCGCGATGGACGACGCCGAGCGCGCGGTAGCAGTCTTCCTCGCTGTCGACGATCACGCGGAAAGCGTAGATGTCCGACATCTGCGAGAAGCCGATCGATTTGCGCTGCAGCTTGCGCCAGATCGAATAGGGCGCCTTTTCGCGACCGAAGACGCGGGCCGGCAAGCCGGCCGATTCCAGGCGGGCCTGGATCTCCTGGCTGACCAGCTGGACCGCCCCGCCCTGCTCTTCGCGCAGCTTTTCCAGCCGGCGGACGATGGCGTCGCGGGCGACCGGGTTGGTGTGCTGGAAGGAAAGCTCCTCCAGCTCGGTGCAGATGCGGTGACAGCCGATGTTGCGGGCCAGGGGCGCGTAGATGTCGCGCGTCTCGCGGGCGATGCGCTCGCGCTTGGCCTGGGCCTTGATGAAATGCAGCGTCCGCATGTTGTGCAGACGGTCGGCCAGCTTGACCAGCAGGACGCGGACGTCCTTGGAGATAGCCAGGATGAACTTGCGCAGGTTCTCGGCCTGGCGGGTGTGCTCGGCCTGGAGTTCCAGCTTGGAAAGCTTGGTGACGCCTTCGACCAGCTCGGCGATCTCCTCGCCGAACAGCTTGCCGATCTCCTCCTTGGTGACCGGCGTGTCCTCGATCACGTCGTGCAGCAGCGCCGTGACGATGGTCGCGGTGTCGAGCCGGTATTCGGTGAGGATGCCCGCCACCTCGATCGGGTGGGCGTAGTAGGGATCGCCGCTGGCGCGCGTCTGGCTGCCGTGCATGCGCATGGCGAAGACGTAGGCGCGGTTGAGCAGGGCCTCGTCGGCCGTCGGGTCGTAGGCGTGGACCCGTTCGATCAGCTCGTATTGGCGAAGGAACTTGCGCGGCTTGGGGGCCGGCGGAGCCTCGACCGTCGGTTCGACGGCGGGCTCAGACGAAGACGCGCCCGATTCCCCTCCAAGCAAAGGAAAGGATTCGGGCGCGCGTTCGGGCGTAGCGGCGGCGGGCGCCGCTTCAATGATCAGAGGGTCTGCGCCGTCGGGGCTCAGTACCGCTCCTCCTGACCGCCGTCGCGGTCGCTTTGCAGCGCGCGAACGAGTTCCAGTTCGCTCATCTGCATGTGGGTCGGATCGGCCAGCAGGGCGAGGGTTTCGGCCTCTTCCTCGGCTTCCGAGTGCTCGTCGACGCGCTGCAGCGTGGTGATCAGGTGCTCCTTGAGCCCCTCGTGATCGATCACGTCGTCAGCGATCTCGCGCAGGGCGACGACCGGGTTCTTGTCGTTGTCGCGATCGACCATGAGGGCCGCACCGGCCGAGATGCCGCGGGCGCGGTGCGCCGACAGCAGGACGAGCGCGAAGCGGTTCGGAACCTTCTCGACGCAATCTTCGACGGTGACGCGGGCCATGAATTCCTCGGGCTGAGCGTTGGCTCTTGCAAAATAGGGCTCCGTGCGGCGTCACGCAACGCCGCTTCGGCTGTAACCCAGCTTTCGCGAGGCGGCGTGTATGCCCCCTCCCCGGCGCAAAGTCCAGTCGCAACAACGGTCACGATCGGGAAGTCGCTTCGATACAGGCCCGCGACAAGGTCCAGAATCCCGAAAATCGGCCGCAACAGCGTTCGCCGACCCTGTCGCCATGATCATTTCGCACCGCCACCGCTTCATCTTCATCAAGACCCGCAAGACCGCCGGCACCAGCATCGAGGCCTATCTGTCGAGCCTGTGCGGCCCGGAAGACGTCGTCACCCCCGTCCATCCGCCCGAACCCGGCCACCAGCCGCGCAACGCCGCCGGCTTCACCAACCACATGTCGGCGGCCCAGGTCGCCGCCAAGGTTCCCGACCTCTGGCGCGACTACTTCACCTTCTGCGTGGAGCGGAATCCGTGGGACAAGACGCTGTCGCATTACTTCATGAAGCGGAACTCGGCCTCCCACGGCGGCGATCGCGAGCTGTGCCTGGACCGCTATCTGGCCGCCGGCGACTACGCCCTGAACCTGCCGCTCTATGCCAGCCGGCTTTCCGGCAAGCCGCTGGTCGACCGGGTGCTGCGCTACGAGCACCTGGACCGCGAACTGGGCGACGTGTTCGAGAAACTGGGCGTGCCGTGGTCGGGCCGCCTGCCGGTGAAGGCCAAGAGCGGCTGGCGTCCGGATCGGCGCTCCTACCGCGAGGTGCTCAGCCTGCGCCAGGCCGTGCGGATCGAGAAGATCTTCGCGCGGGAGATCCGGCTGCACGGCTATGCGTGGTGATCTGTACCTCTCCCCGTAAAACCCCCGCGAAAGCGGGGGCCCAGGCTTTTTCTGAAACGCGCGGTGCTCGACGATAAAACGCCTGGGCCCCCGCTTTCGCGGGGGTTTTACGGATTGGGGGACGGCCGAGCGTCAGCCCCCACGCTCGCCTCGGCCGCCAACTCAGCCGCCATCCGCCCGAGCACAGGGTGAACCCACCCGGGCGCCACCTCCGCCAGCGGCCCCATGACGAACAGCCGCTCGTTGGCGCGCGGATGCGGCAGGACGAGGTTTCCGTCCGTCACCGTCCGGCCGTGCGCGATCAAATCAAGATCCAGCGTGCGGGCGGCGTTGCGCTCGGCCCGGGCGCGACCGAACTCGGCTTCGATGCGATGCAGGGCCGCCAGCGCCTCGGCCGGCGCCAACGCCGTCTCCACCAGCACGACGCCGTTCAGATAGGCCGGCCCGGTCGGATCGGGCCAGGCGGCCGAGGTCCACCAGCCCGAGCGGGCGACCACCGCCATGCCCTCGTCGGCCAGCGCCGAAACCGCCGCTTCCAACAAGGCCTCGCGACTCGTATAGGCTCCAGGCAGATTGCAGCCGAGGGCGACGACCACGGCCGCGTCCAGACCATTTCGATCAAGCCGATATTTCAAGGATTTACCCGTGACCTTCTATCCGACCGAGCGGTTGGCGCTGTTCATCGACGGGGCCAATCTCTATTCCGCCGCCAAGGCGCTGGGCTTCGACATCGACTACCGCAAGCTGCTCGACGAGTTCAAGAAGCGCGGCCTGCTGGTGCGGGCCTACTACTACACCGCCATCGCAGAGAACGACGACTATTCGCCGATCCGCCCGCTGGTCGACTGGCTCGACTACAACGGCTTCACCCTGGTGACCAAGCCGGCCCGCGAATACACCGACAGCCAGGGCCGCAAGCGCTGGCGCGGCGACATGGACATCGAGATCGCGGTCGACATGATGCAGATGGCCGACACGGTCGACCACCTGGTGCTGTTCTCGGGCGACGGCGACTTCCGCGCCCTGGTCGAGGCCGTGCAGCGCAAGGGCCGCCGGGTCACCGTGGTCTCCACGATGAAGAGCCAGCCGCCGATGACCAGCGACGACCTGCGCCGCCAGGCCGACAACTTCGTCGACCTCAACGACCTGGGCAACATCATCGGCCGCCCGCAACGCGCGCCGCAACAGCGCTACACCACCGCCGACGCCCGCACCCCGGCCGAACGCGAAGCCGACGACGAATACTGAGACTTAAAGGCCATGCAGCACTCCAACATCGTCGGCGAGGTCGTCCCTTCCCCGGCCGAGCCGCCCCGCGACTGCCCGCTGTGCCCGCGCCTCGTGGCCTATCGCCGCGAGAACGAGGCGCTCTATCCGGACTATTTCAACGGTCCGGCCCCGTCGTTCGGCGACAAGGACGCGCGCCTGCTGGTCGTCGGCCTGGCCCCCGGCCGCAAGGGCGCCAACCGCACCGGCCGCCCGTTCACCGGCGACTACGCCGGGACCCTGCTCTACGACACCCTGATCAAGTACGGCTTCGCCACCGGCAAGTTCGAGGCGCGCATCGACGACTCGCTGAAGCTGGTCGGCTGCGCGGTGACCAACGCCGTCCGCTGCGCCCCGCCCGGCAACAAGCCCGAGACCTCCGAGGAGAACACCTGCCGCCCCTTCCTGAAGGCGCGGCTGGACATGTTCCCCAACCTCAAGGCCATCGTCACGCTGGGCGACGTCTCTCGCCGCAATGTGCTGAAGACCCTGGGCCTGAAGGCCTCGGCCGGCATTCCAGGCCACGGCTCGGAATTCCAGGCCGGTCCCTACCGCATCTTCAACAGCTATCACTGCTCGCGGCTCAACACGAACACCGGACGCCTGACGACGCCGATGTTCGAGGAGCTGTTCGCCCGGGTGAAGGCCTATGTGGACGCTGCCGACTAGGCCTTGGCCCTGATGCGGTCGAGGGTCAGGGCGCCGTCGGCGTCGAGCCGGACCTCCGCGACGTATCGGTCATCCTGCAATCGGAAGCGCATGGCGCCGTCCTGCTCCACCACGCCGCCGCGGAGCTGAACGGTTTCCAGCAGGACCGCCACGGCTTTGGTCAAGGCCCGCCCCGCCTCGACGATCGTGGCCGCGTTCGCCTGCGCCTGGAAGGCGACGATCTCACGCGCCCCGAGGGACAACCGGCCAAAGCCCAAGGTCCTGCCCGAGAGGATCCAGTTGCGAAGCGCCAGGGCGACCGTGACCTGATCCTTCGGACCGACGATCAGCGGCCCTTCGAGTCGCTCGAACAGCCAGGGCCGCAGCGTCGCCAACGCATCCTCGACCAGGGCGACGCGCGCTTCCGAGGTCGACGCCGTCTGCCCTGCCCGCACCACCAGGCCGACATAGATCTCGACATGGTCGGCGAACTCCACCGCCGAGCAGGCCTTGCCCAGGGCGAACAGCGCCGCCTCCCGGACGATGGTCCGGCCGGCGCGCCGCACGGTCTCGACCAGTCCAAGGATCGCGGCCTGGCCCTGGCTGTCCATGAACTGGAACACCGAAGCGTCGCCGACGCCGAGCTCGGACAGCAGGGCCCGGCCCGTCCAATAGTCGGCCAGGGTCAGCAGGCCGGCCTTCGTCAGCACCTTGCGCGCCTTGGCCAGGTCGGGTTCCGACCCGGTCTGTTCGGCGGCGATCAGGACCTTCAGGTCGGCGGCGCTGATCTGCATCAGCTTCAGCGGGCTGACCGCAAGGCCGAGCCCCGGCAGCACGATCTGACCGACGCCATGAAGACCCGACTGGAGATCCGCGATCAGTCCGCTCTCGTCCACATAGTCGAACCGCCGCGCGCCGGGGCTGATCGCCCACTCCAGCCAGGCCGCGCCCGAGGGAATGAGCGAAAGGATCAATTGCGCCGTGGCGGAAAGGTCTTCCTGGCGCCGCACCGGGCGGCCCGACAAGGTCACGGTCATCGTCACGCACTCCAGACACTGAAATCGCCGCGCGTACGATCCGCGCCGCACCTGGAGCGAGCCGTCCCCAAGACGCCCTCCCCTGGCGGCGGCGACCTTCACACCCTTGGATTGACCGGAACTTAAGGTCGCGCCGTCCAGCCGTTGTCGCTCAGCCAATCGCGCAGGCGCTCGGGCCAGACCTTGATGGCCGCCTTGTCGGTGCGGAAGCCCATGTTGAAGGCATGGCCGCCGCTCTGGAACAGGTGGAACTCGACCGGAACCTTGGCGGCGCGGAACTTCTGCAACAGCTCCACCGGCGGGGCCGAGCAGCATTCGTCGTCGTCGGCCGCCAGGATGAAGGCCGGCGGCGTATCGGCCGGGATCTTGTCGGGAATGCCGGTCGGGCCCGGATAGATCAGCACCTGGAAGTCCGGCCGGGCGCTGACCGCGTCCACCGCATCGACCTTCGGGTCCTTGGCGGTCGAACCGTAGACGGCCAGATCGACGACCTCGCCGCCGCCGGAAAAGCCCATCAGGCCGATCTTCCTGGGATCCACCCCGAACTCGGCGGCGCGCGAGCGCACCAGCCGCACGGCCCGCACCGCGTCCTGGCGGGCGTGGTCGATCGTGTAGGGCGAGCCCTCTTCCTGGCTGAGGCGGTACTTCAGCACGAACACCGCCACGCCCATCGGGTTCAGCACCTTGGCGACGTCGGTCCCTTCCGGGTGGATGACCAGCATCTTGTGGCCGCCGCCCGGCAGCACGATCACCGCCGCGTCCGTGGCCTTGTCGGCCGGCGGCAGATACGCCGTCACCGACGGATCGTTGATCGACTTGGCCCAGTATTCGGCCGCCTGTTCGGGAATGGCCTTGCGCGCCTCGAAGCCCGGCGCGCCATTGGGCCACAGGGCCACGCGCTGCTGGGCGCAGGCCAGGGCAGGCATAGCCACAGCGATCGTCGCGGCGAGGATCAGGCGGCGCATCACAGTTTCACCGTCCGGCCTTCGCGGGCCGCCTTGTAGATGGCCTCGATGATCCGCAGGTCCTTCAGCCCTTCCTCGCCCGGCACGATCGGGTCGCGGCCGGTGAGGATGCATTCCGACAGGTGGTCGAGCTGACCGGCGAACTGGCTCTTCTTCGTCGCCGGCGGCGTGCGGGGCCTGGCCTGGCCGTCGAGATTGGCCCGCATCGTCTGGCCCTCGTAGCTGGTGGCCGGATCGATCTCGACCCAGCCCTTGGGACCCGACACCCGATAGCGGTTGCAGTTGGCGCTGTAGGTCGAGACGCAGTTGGCCGTGGCCCCGGACGGGAACAGCAGCTGGAAGTTGATGGTGTCCTCGACCTCGGCGAACACCGGGTTGGAGCGATCGGTCGATTCCATGGCGTTGACCGCGATCGGCTCCTCGCCGGTCAGGTAGCGGGCGGCGTTGAGGCTGTAGATGCCGATGTCCATCAGGCTGCCGCCGCCCGACAGCGCCTTCTTCACGCGCCACATGGTTGGATCGCTGGCCGTCCAGCCATGGTCGGCGACGACGGTCCGCACGGGACCCAGCGCCCCGCCACGCGACAGGGCGATGGCGTCCAGATTGTGCGGCTCGAAGCGGCTGCGATAGCCGATCATCAGCTTGCGGCCGGCGGCCTTGCAGGCGGCGATCATCGCCTCGCAGTCGGCGGCCGAGGTCGCCATCGGCTTTTCGCACATCACGTGCTTGCCGGCCCTGGCCGCCCGCTCGGTGAACGGCCGGTGCAGGCTGTTGGGGGTGATCACATAGACGATGTCGACCGCCGGATTGTCGGCGATGCGGTCGAAGGTCTCGTAGGAATAGCGGCCGCTTTCCGGGATCCCGTACTGTGCGCCGTACTTGGCCAGCTTCTCCGGCGAGCCGCTGACCAGGGCGACCAGCTTGGAATGCTCGCACTCGGAAAAGCGCGGCATGATGATCTGGGTGGCGTAGTAGCCCAGGCCCAGCACCGCATAGCCCAGCTTTCGGCCCTCGGCTTTCGCCTGGGCCAGGGCGGCGGCCGGCGCCGTGGCGGCCATGGCGCCGACGGCGAGGCCGGCCTGCAGGAACGTGCGCTTGTTCATCACCTCGCCCTTCCCTTCTTCGCTACCAGACTAGGCCGGTCGTCTTCAGCCGCACCCGCGCCAGGGTCTTGTCGGCGGTCAGGAACAGGGTCTTGCCGTCCTCGCCGAAGGCGCAGTTGGCGATCGGGCCGCCGGTCTCGATGACGCCGATCAGCTCGCCCGCCGGCGTGATCACCAGCACCCCGCCCGGGCCCGTGGCGTAGAGGCGGCCCTCGGTGTCCAGGCACATGCCGTCGGGCAGGCCCGGACCGCCGGCCTTGTGCAGAGCCGCGGCGTCGAAGAACACCTTGCGCGACGTCGGCAGGCCGTCGGCGCCCAGGTCGTAGGCCATGATCACCGGCCCTTCCGGATCGGAGACCGCCACATAGAGGCGCTTCTCGTCGGGGCTCAGGGCCACGCCGTTCGGGAAGGTCAGCTTGTCGTCGACCACCGCCAGCGAACCGTCGGCGCGGTGCAGATAGACGCCATTGAAGCTCAGCTCCTTGGCCGGCGAGGCGTCGAGGCCTTCCAGGCCATACGGCGGATCGGTGAAGTAGATCGCGCCACTCTTGGCCACGGCCAGGTCGTTGGGGCTGTTGAAGCGCTTGCCCTGATAGCGGTCGACGACGACGCTCTTGGCCTTGGTCTTCAGGTCGAGCTTGGTGATCGCCCGATAGCCGTGATTGCAGACGAGGAGGTCGCCCTTGGCGTCCAGCGCCATGCCGTTCGAACCCGGCTCGCGGAAGATCTTGGTCGGCGGGCCGTCATAGCCCGATGGCGACAGGAAGACGCTTTTGCCGTCCTTCCGGCTCCAGCGGTACATGATGTTGGCCGGCACGTCGGAGAAGACGAGGTACTGGCCGTCCTTCACCCAGACAGGTCCCTCCGACCAGACGAAGCCGTCGGCCAGGATCTCGATCTTCGTATCGGGCGCGACCACGGCGTCGAGGGCGGGCGACAGGCGACGAATGGCGCCCACGGTCGGGGCGGCGGCTTGAGCGGACATGGAAAGGCCTCCGGCGGCGAGTGCGGCGCCGGCTCCAAGAGCCAGCGTGACGGTGCGGCGCGTCGCGGTCATGCGTGAGGCCTCCCTTGTGCGGTTATTGCTTTTGACAGCGATGTCATAACAATGCCCGCCCAGGTTGGCGAGACGCTTGTCGACACGTCTTGAGATTTGCGGCGCTCCCTCAGGAACGCACGCGCGGCACGCAGTCCAGCCAGCAGGCATAGGCCGCCTCGCGGGCGTGGACGGCCATGGCGGGCTTCAGGTCCTCGGCCGCCGGGCGCGCCTTGGCGGCCGTCTCCACCGAATCGTAGACCCCCGCCCCCAGCCCCGCGAACAGGGCCGCGCCCAGGGCCGTGGTCTCCTGGTAGCTGGCCCGCGCCACCGGAAGGCCGGTCAGGTCGGCCAGGCGTTGGCTGAACCAGGCGCTCTTGGACATGCCGCCGTCGATGCGCAGCTGGGCCTCGCCGAGGAAGGCGTCGGGCGCATCGGCGCGCATGGCCTCGATCAGGTCGCGGCTCTGCAGGGCGCAGGCGTCGTAGGTCGCCGAAGCGATCTCGGGCAGGCCGGCGTCGCGGGTCAGGCCGAAGATCGCGCCCCGAGCCTTGGCGTCCCACCAGGGCGCGCCGAGGCCGGTGAAGGCCGGCACGACAACGACCCCATGGTCGGCCTTGGCCGAGCGGGCCAAGGCCTCGGCCGAGCGCGGGCCGCCGGTGATGCCCAGCCCCTCGCCCAGCCACTGGATCGCCGCGCCGGCCACGAAGATCGAGCCTTCCAGCGCATAGGTCGCCTGGCCGTTCACCCGCGCCGCCACCGTCGTCAGCAGCCGCGAGGCCGAGACCGGGCGCGTCGTCCCGGTGTTGATCAGCATGAAGCAGCCGGTGCCGTAGGTGGCCTTCATCTCGCCGGGGCGGATACACCCCTGCCCCATCAGCGCCGCCTGCTGGTCTCCGGCCACGCCACGGATCGGCAGCGGCCGGCCCAGCACCTGGGCGCCGACCTCGCCGAAGTCGGCGGCGCAGTCCAGCACCTGCGGCAGCAGCGAGCGCGGCACGCCGAACAGGTCGAGCATCGGCTGCGACCAGTCCTGGGCCTGGATGTCGAACAGCAGGGTGCGCGAGGCGTTGGTGGCGTCGGTGACGTGCCGAACGCCGCCCGTCAGCTTCCAGATGACCCACGTATCCATGGTGCCGGCCAGCAGTTGCCCCGCCTCGGCCTTGGCCCGCGCCCCGGGCACGTTGTCGAGCAGCCAGGCGATCTTGGTGGCCGAGAAATAGGGGTCGAGCAGCAGGCCGGTGACCGCCGTGACCTCGGCCTCCTTGCCGTCCTTGCGCAGCTTTTCGCAGGCCTCGGCCGTGCGGCGATCCTGCCAGACGATGGCCGGATGGATCGGCCGGCCGGTGGTCTTGTCCCAGACCACCACCGTCTCGCGCTGGTTGGTGATTCCCAGCGCCACGACCGCGTCGAGGTCGGCGCCGGACTTCTCGACCGCCTCGCGGATCACGGCGACGCAGGCGGCGGCGATCTCGTCGGCGTCGTGCTCGACCCAGCCGTCCTTGGGGTAGCTCTGGCGCAGCGGACGCCCGGCCTCGGCCACGGCGGCCCCTTCGCTGTCGAACAGGATCGCCCGCGTGCTCGTGGTGCCCTGGTCCAGCGCCAGGATCAGTGCTCGCCCCATACGCGTTTCCTCTTTCAAGACGCCCGCTTCACCTGCGACAGAGCGCCGCTATTCTCTCGGTTCCGTGGCTTGACCTGTTTAAGCATGTTTTCATCTGGAAACACCAAGGTGCCCATAGTCTCGTTTGGCGCCCGAGGAGGGTCGTGAGCCAAGCCGTACAGACCGCCGAACTTCTAGCCCTGGCCCGCAGCCGCGAGCCGGAAGATCGCGAACGGCTGCTCTCCGGGGTGATCGATCTCTGCGAGACCGGCGAAGCGCAGGGCAAGCCCGCCGCGCCCGAAATCCAGATCCTGCTCGATTCGATCTTCATGACCCTGGTGGTCGAGGCCGAGCGCGACATCCGTCAGCGTCTGGCCGAACGCCTGGCCGACGCGGCCTGGGCGCCGTCCGCCCTGGTCAACATCCTGGCCCTCGACGAGATCGAGATCGCCCGCCCGATCATCGCCCGCAGCCCCGTGCTGCAGGACCACGACCTGATCCGCCTGCTGGTCCAGGCCACGCTGGAGCACCAGATCGAGGTCGCCCGCCGCCCAGGCCTGCGCGCCCCGGTGGTCGAGGCCATCCTCTCGCAGGCCGAGCCTGCCGTGCTGACCGCCCTGGCCGGCAACACCACCGCCCAGCTCAGCCAGGACGCCATGGGCCGCCTGGTCGGCCACGCCAAGGACGTGGTGGCCCTGCGCTCGCCCCTGGTCCGCCACCCGGGCCTGTCGCCCCTGCTGGCCGAACAGCTCTATCTGTGGGTCGGCCGCGCCCTGCGCGACTCCCTGGCCGAGCGCTTCGAGCTCGACCCGGTCAAGCTGCGCGCCGCCGTCGACGAGGCCACCCACGCCGCGCATCTTGGCCTGCAGCCCACCGCCGTCGGCGCCCTGTCCGTCGAGGACGAGGCCGACCGCGAGGAGATGGAAGCGGCCCTGGTCGAGAAGCTCGACTCCGCCGGCCAGCTGCGCCCCGGCTACCTGCTGCGCGTGCTGCGCGAAGGCCGCCTGCCCCTCTTCGTCTTCGCCATGGCGCGCCTTGGCCGCTTCGACGTGCGCCAGGTGCGCCGCGCCATCGACAGCAACCGTCCCGAACTGCTGGCCCTGGCCTGCTCGGCCGTCGGCATCGATCGCAGCGTCTTCCCGACCATCCTGGAGCACGTGCGCCAGCTGAACGGCGGCCGTCCCGGCGGCGGCGCGGAAGCCGCCCGCAAGGCCAGCGGCGCCTTCGGCCCGTTCCGCCCGGACATCGCCGCCATGGCCTTCCGCCAGGCCGTCAGCGCCGCCTGACCTCGGTGCGCCTCCCCAGCCCCGCTTCGCTCGGACACGACGACCGGTACGGCTGGACGCTTCATTTCTGGGGCGAAGCCTGCGACTTCACTACGCCGTTTCGTCCCTGGCTGGACGAAATCGCGCGTCGGCTCGGCGGCGCGCTGAGCCTGCCCGCCTGGGTTCCCGACGAGGACTTCGTCGAAGGCTCCCTGACCGTCGATGGCGAGACCATCGCTGTCTACTACGAATTCAGCCTGGGCTATCTGTCGCTCGCCCACCCCGGCAGAGGGACGATGAACACCATCCGCCGGCGCCTGGCGCAGCCCGCCAACGTCGCCTGACGAAGGCTTCCCCGCCTGTTGTTTGACAAGCGCCGGGTGATCCCGCCACTTGGGCCGGCATGTTCCAAGCCCAGCCTTACTCGACTCGCCTGACCTTCCAGGCCAGCGACCGCCCCGAAGCCATCGAGGCCCGCGAGCGCCTGACCGCCCGCTATGGCGACGCCGGCGAGGACGCCCAGATCGTCGTGGCCCTGGGCGGCGACGGCTTCATGCTGGAGATGCTGCACGAGACCATCCTCAGTCAGAAGCCGATCTACGGCATGAACCGCGGCTCGGTCGGCTTCCTGATGAACGAGTACAGCGAGGACGGCCTCCTGGAGCGGATCAACGCCGCCGAGCGCGCCGTCATCCATCCGCTGGCCATGGTCGCCATCGATTCTCGCCGCCGCCAGCACCGGGCGCTCGCCATCAACGAGGTCTCGCTGCTGCGCCAGACGCGCCAGACCGCCAAGCTGCGCATCTCGATCGACGGCAAGGTGCGGATGGGCGAACTGGTCTGCGACGGGGCCCTGGTGGCCACCCCGGCCGGCTCGACCGCCTATAATCTGTCGGCCCACGGACCGATCATCCCGATCGGCGCCCAGGTGCTGGCCCTGACCCCGATCAGCGCTTTTCGACCCAGGCGGTGGCGGGGCGCGCTTTTGCCGCAGAACGCGAGGGTGACGTTCGAGGTCCTGGAATGCGATAAGAGGCCTGTCAGCGCCGTGGCCGACAACTATGAAGTCCGCGACGTCGTCGAGGTGCACATTTCCGAAGACCGAGGTTCGACCCTGTCGATGCTGTTCGACGCGGGCCGCAGTCTCGAGGAGCGTGTGCTGACCGAACAGTTCTCTGCGTAAGCTTTCGTGTGGGTGAAATCGCGATCTCACTCATTCTTAACGCCTGGCATGTGACCGTTCCCGAAGTAACGCCGACGGGGAGGCGACCCGATGAATAAGCCCGCTGAGGTTATCCAGGTGCCGAACATGCTCAAGCTCAAGGTGGGCGGGCGTGGCGGTATCGACATGGCCGCCATCGCCAAGGCCGAAGCGGCCTTGAAGAGCCTGTCGGGCAATTTCGCCCAATGGCTCAACGACGAGATCACCAAGCTCGAAGCCGCCCGCCAGGGCGTTCGGGCCGACGGCCTCACCGCCCAGACGGTCGAGACCCTCTATCTGCGCGCCCACGACCTGAAGGGCCTGGGCGCCACCTACGAATTCCCGCTGATCACGCGCCTGGCGGCCTCGCTGTGCAAGCTGATCGACGATCCGGCCACCCGCCTGCAGGCGCCGATGTTCCTGGTCGATGCTCACATCGACGCGATCAAGGCCTGCGTGCGCGACGAGATCAAGACCGACGAGCACCCGGTCGGCCGCGCCCTGGCGGTCGAACTGGAAGGCCGCGTGGCGGAATATCTGGCCGGATAACGCCGGCCAGAATCCTCATTTGCGTCAAGGCTGTAACAAGCTCGACTGACGCCCGATACCAACACAACAAACTGCCGGCAGAGTTCTCCGGGAACCTGACGCTCCTTCCAACGGAGCGCCGTTCCCATGGGTCAGCACACCACCACCATCCGTCCCGCGCGCCGCGCCGCCTCGCCCGCGGCCGCCGACTGGAACCGGCCGCAGGTCTCGGTGGTCATCTGCACCCTCGACGAACACGAGGCCATCGGCGGCGTGCTCGAGGCGCTGAGCGCCGACCTCGCCGACGTCTTCCATGAGATCATCGTCGTCGACGACTCCGCCGACGACCTCACCGCCCGGGCCGTGCTGGACGTGGCCATGCGCCGTCCCGCCATCCGCCTCCTCAAGCGTGAAGGCGTCGGCGGCCTGGCCTCGGCCGCCATCGCCGGTTGGGACGCCGCTCGTGGCCAGACCCTGGCGGTGATGGACGGCGACGGCCAGCACGATCCGCGCCTGATCGGCGCCATGCTGCGCAGGATGAGCGCGCAGCAGCCCGACCTCGTCGTGGCCAGCCGCTATCTCGACGGCGCGGGTTCAGGCCTGTCGGGCGTCCGCCACGCCATCAGCCGGGGCGGCGTCAACCTGGCCGGCCTGCTGTTGGGCCTGCGCCTGGCCGACCCGATGAGCGGCTGCTTCCTGATGAACCGTGACTGGTACGAGGCCGTCCGCCCACGCCTGTCAGGCGTCGGCTTCAAGATCCTGGTCGACGTGGTCGCCTCGGGCACGCGCCGTCCCGCCGTCGCCCAGATTCCCACCGCCCTGCTGCCGCGCGCCGGCGGCGAGTCCAAGCTCGACCTGCGGGTGGCCTTCGACCTGATCGGCCTGCTGGCCGAGAAGCGCACCAACGGCGTCCTTTCGGCGCGGCTCTTCCAGTTCCTGGCGGTCGGGGCCAGCGGCCTCGTCGTCCACCTGGGCGTGCTGGGCGCGACCCAAGCCGCCGACATGGCCTTCTGGAGCGGCCAGACCCTGGCCATACTGGCCGCCATGACCTGGAACTTCGGGCTCAACAACGTCCTGACCTTCCGCGACAAACGCCTGCGGGGCGCGGCCCTGTGGCGCGGCCTGCTCAGCTTCTACGCCGCCTGCCTGGGCGGCGCGCTGATCAACGACCTGGCCGGCGCGGGCCTCAACGCCATCGGCGTGTCCTGGGCGCTGGCCGGGGCCGGCGGCGCGGTGCTGGGCGCGCTGTGGAACTACCACGCCTCGCGCCGGGTCACCTGGCGCGACATTCCCGAAACCCCGGAGGCCGAAACCCAGACCGCCTCCCCCCTGGCCGGGGAGAGCCGCGCCTGACCTTCTCGCCCGCTCCCGACCGCCGCGCCTGGTTCCTGGCCGGCGGCCTGCTGGTCGCCGCCGCCTTCGCGATCCGCGCCTGGCAATTCGGCAACCCGCTGCTCCATGTCGACGAGAACTTCTACCTGCTGGTCGGCGACCGCATGCTGCACGGGGCCCTGCCCTATGTGGACATCTGGGACCGCAAGCCGGTCGGACTGTTTACGCTCTTCGCCGCCATCCGCCTGCTCGGCGGCGACGGGATCGTGCAGTACCAAGTGGTCGCGACCCTGTTCGCGGCGGGAACCGCCCTGCTGATCGCCCGTCTCGCCGCTCCCGCGGCCGGGATCGTCGCGGCGACCGCGGCGGGCGTGGTCTACCTCCTGATGCTGCCGCTGGCCGGCGGCTGGGGCGGCCAGGCGCCGGTGTTCTACAACCTGCTCGTCGCCGGCGCGGCCCTGGCGGCCTATCGAGCGCTGAACGCCGACCCGCGCAGGATCCGCCGCCTCGGCTGCCTGACCATGCTGCTGATCGGCCTTGGCCTGCAGCTGAAATACACCGTGGTGTTCGAGGGCTTCGCCTTTGGCGTGCTGCTGCTGGGCGTCTCGTGGCGCGCCTCGCGGTCCTGGACGCGCCTGGCGGCCGACGCCGCCCTCTGGATCGGCCTGGCCCTGGCGCCGACCCTGCTGGCCCTGGCCTTCTACGCCTGGCGCGGCGAGGCCCAGGCCTTCGTCTACGCCAACTTCCTGTCGATCGGGGCTCGGGCCGAGGCCAGCGACGCCGAACTGGCCCCTCGCCTGCTGAAGGCCGCCCGCCTGCTGGCCCCGCCGCTCCTGGCGGTCGGCCTGGCCGCCTGGATCGGCGGCTGGCGCGCGCGCCCCGGCGGCCGGACGGCGTTCGGCTTCGCGATCGGCTGGCTGGCGGCGGCGCTGGGCGGCTACCTGATCTTCGGCACCTATTTCGACCACTACGCCCTGCCGCTGCTGGCGCCGCTGGCCCTGGCCATGGCCCCGCTGTTCGCGCCCCGTCAGCGCCGGCTGGGCATCGTGATCGCCTCGGCCGTCATCGCCCTGGGCGTCACGGCCGACGGCGTCGCCTTCGTGAAGGGCAAGGCCAAGCGCGGCGACGCGCACGAGATGGGGCAGCTGCTGGCCGCCATCCGGCCGGGCCTGTCGCAAGGGCTGTGGGTCTGGAACGGAGACAGCATCCTCTATCACCTGACCGGCGCGCCGCTGCCCTCGCGCTGGCCGTTCGCCGGCCACCTGAACCTGCTGCGCGAGCACGGCGCCGTCGGCATGGACCAGGAGACCGAGGTGCGCCGCATCCTGGCGACCCGCCCCGGCGTCATCGTCGACCGCACGCCCCGCGCCAAGGACTTCAACTTCGCCGTCGTCCGCATCGTCGATGCGGAGCTGGCGCGGCGCTATCGGCCGGTGAAGACCGTTAAGCTCAGCAAGTCGTCGCTGATTGTCTATCGACGGGCCGATTGAGGAAGATCCTCCCCCTCTGGGGGAGGTGGCGCGAAGCGCCGGAGGGGGGCCGTTTTCAGCTTCCGCGAAGCTGACAGTCCTCAGCCCCTTCCCTCTCCGTCGGCTTCGCCGACACCTCTCCCACAGGGAGAGGGTCTAATCTCTATTCCCCGATCCCGTTCAGCCGCTTGGCCGCCAGCACCGTATTGGCCAACAGGCAGGCGATGGTCATCGGCCCCACGCCGCCCGGCACCGGCGTAATCGCCGAGGCCACGTCCTTGACCTCGTCGAAAGCCACGTCGCCCACGAGGCGGGTCTTGCCGTCGTCCTTGGGGATGCGGTTGATGCCGACGTCGATGACCACCGCGCCCGGCTTGACCCAATCGGCCTTGACCATCTGCGGACGGCCGACGGCCGCCACGACGATGTCGGCCTCGCGGACGACGGCCGGCAGATCCTTGGTGCGCGAGTGGGCGATGGTCACCGTGCAGTCGGCGGCCAGCAGCAGCTGGGCCATCGGCTTGCCCATCAGGTTCGAACGGCCGACGACCACGGCGCGCTTGCCCGACAGGTCGCCCAGCTGGTCGCGCAGCAGCATCATGCAGCCGGTCGGGGTGCAGGGCGTCAGGGCCGGCAGGCCGCTGGCCAGGCGCCCCGCGTTGGCCACGGTCAGGCCGTCGACGTCCTTGTCGGGCGAGATGGCGGCGACCACGGCGGCCTGGCTGATGTGGTCGGGCACCGGGAACTGCACCAAGACGCCGTGCACGGCCGGATCCGAGTTCAGGCGCTCGACCAGGGCCAGCAGCTCGGCCTGCGAGGTCTCGGCCGGCAGGCGGTGGGTTTCCGAATGCATGCCCGCTTCCAGGGTCTGCTCGCCCTTGCTGCGCACATAGACCTGGCTGGCCGGATCCTCGCCCACCAGCACCACGGCCAGGCCGGGGGTCAGGCCATGCTCGGCCTTCAGGCCGGCGACCTCGGCGGCGATGGTCTCGCGCAGGCGGGCGGCGAAGGCCTTCCCGTCGATGATGGCGGCTTGGGTCATGTGGGGGCGCTCCTGTGCGCGCTCCCCTATCCCCTCGCCCGCCCAGGTGCAACCGGTGAACCCGCGCCAAGTTCATGCGAACGCTCTGGCGTGGACGTCATTCTTTCGTGCTAGAGCCGAGGGGATGGAATCTCCGTCCGCCGCGTTGCGCGCCGACGTCGTCCTGGTGGGCGGCGGACTGGCCAACAGCCTGATCGCCCTGCGCCTCAAGGCGCTGCGGCCGGGCCTGCGCGTGCTGTTGCTGGAGCGCGGCGCGACCATCGGCGGCCAGCACACCTGGTGCCACTTCGAGACCGACGTCGACGCCGCCATCGGCGGCTGGCTGCGGCCGCTGATCGCCCATCGCTGGAGCGGCTACGAGGTGCGCTTTCCCGCCCATAGCCGCCGCCTGCCCACGCCCTATCTGGCCATCACCTCGCGTCGCCTGCACGAAGTGGTCACGCGCGCCCTCGGCCCCGACGCCTGGACCAACATCTCGGTCGTCGACGTCAATCCACATCAAGTCACGCTGGCCGACGGCCGCCGCATCGTCGCAGGCGCGGTGATCGACGGCCGCGGCGCGCGGCGCAGCAAGCGCCTGGCCCTGGGCTGGCAGAAGTTCGTCGGCCAGGACCTGCGCCTTACCGCGCCCCACGGCCTGACCGCCCCGATCATCATGGACGCCACGGTGCCGCAGACCGACGGCTACCGCTTCGTCTACGTCCTGCCGCTCGACGCCCGCCGCCTGCTGGTCGAAGACACCCGCTACAGCGACGGCCCGGCGCTGGACCGCATCGCCCTCTCCGAGGCCATCGCCGACTACGCCAAGGGCCAGGGCTGGAGCATCGAGGCGGTCGAGCGCGAAGAGCACGGCGTGCTGCCCATCGCCCTGGGCGGCGACATCGACGCCTATTGGGCGGAAGCCCGGCCGCAGGTGGCCGAGGTCGGCCTGCGCGCCGCCCTGTTCCAGCCGACCACCGGCTATTCCCTGCCCGACGCCGCGCGCCTGGCCGACAGGATCGCCGCCCTGCCCCGCATCACCAGCGCCACGGTGCGCGCCTGCGTCGAAAGCCAGTCCAAGGCCGTGTGGCGCAAGCGCCGGTTCCTGCGCCTTTTGAACCGCATGCTGTTTCGCGCCTGCGCGCCGGAAGAGCGCTATCGGGTGCTGGAGCGCTTCTACCGGCTATCGGCGCCGCTGATTCAGCGCTTCTATGCCGCGAGACTGACTTGGCGCGATCAGGCGCGGATCCTGATCGGCAAGCCGCCGGTGCCGATCCCGGCCGCCATGAAGTGCATCCGCGAAAGTTCCGTGTTCGGAGGACAAGACGCATGAACGCCCACGCCTCGCTCCCGCCCCGTCCGAAGGCGGCCGTGATCGGCGCCGGCTTCGGCGGCCTCTCCCTGGCGGTTCGACTCCAGTCACAGGGCTTCGACGTCACCCTGTTCGAGGGCCGCGAGAAGCCGGGCGGCCGGGCCTATGTCTGGGAGCAGGACGGCTTCACCTTCGACGCCGGCCCCACGGTCGTCACCGACCCCGATTGCCTCAAGGAGCTGTTCGAGCTCTCCGGCAAGCGCATCGAGGACTATGTCGAGCTGCTGCCGGTCGATCCGTTCTACCGCCTGCTGTGGGAAGACGGCGACGTCTTCGACTACGTCAACGACCAGGAAGGTCTCGACCGCCAGATCGCCGCCCGCAACCCGGCCGACGTCGAAGGCTACCGCCGCTTCCACGACTATTCCGAAGAGCTGTACCAGAAGGGCTATGTCGAGCTGGGCGCCGTGCCGTTCCTCGACTTCGGCAGCATGATCGCCGCCGCCCCCTCGCTGATGAAGCTGCAGGCCTGGCGCAGCGTCTATGACAAGGTCGCCGGCTTCGTGAAGGACGAGCACGTCCGCCAGGCGCTGTCGTTCCACAGCCTGCTGGTCGGCGGCAGCCCCTTCGCCACCTCGTCGATCTACGCCCTGATCCACGCGCTCGAGCGGCGCGGCGGGGTCTGGTTCCCGCGCGGCGGCACCCACGCCCTGGTGCGGGGCCTGGCCCAGCTGTTCCAGGACCTGGGCGGCAAGCTGCACCTGTCGCGCCCGGTCGAACGCATCGCCGTCCGCGAGGGCCGCGTCACCGGCGTGATCACCAAGGAGGGCTTCGAGGCCTTCGACACGGTCGCCTCCAACGCCGACGTCATGCACACCTACCGCCACCTGCTGCGCGAGGACCCGCGCGGCAAGAAGGTCGGCAAGGCGCTGGAAGCCAAGCGCTGGAGCCCGTCGCTGTTCGTGGTCTATTTCGGCCTCAAGACCCAGCACCCCGAGATCCGCCACCACACCATCTGCTTCGGCAACCGCTATCGCGAGCTGATCGGCGAGATCTACGGCAAGAACGCCCTGGCCGAGGACTTCTCGCTCTACCTGCACCACCCGACCGCCAGCGACCCGGCCATGGCCCCGGAAGGTTGCTCGACCTTCTACGCCCTCTCGCCGGTGCCCAACCTGCAGACGGCCGACATCGACTGGTCGGTCGAAGGGCCGAAATACCGCGACCGCATCCTGGCCTATCTGGAAAAGCACTACATTCCGGGGCTTTCGGCGGATCTCGTGACCAGCCGCTTCATCACGCCGGACGATTTCGTGAAGGACCTCAACGCCTGGAAGGGCGCGGCCTTCTCGCTGGAGCCGATCCTGACCCAGAGCGCCTTCTTCCGCACCCACAACCGCGACGACGTGATCCCCAACCTCTATTTCGTCGGCGCCGGCACCCATCCGGGCGCGGGCATTCCGGGCGTGGTCGGCAGCGCCAAGGCCACGGCCGGGCTGATGATCGACGACTTCGCCACCCTGGCCCCGGCCGCCGAATGAGCGCGCTCGAAGCCCAGGACATCGAGGCGCAAAGCCGCGAGGCGATCCAGAAGGGGTCCAAGAGCTTCGCCGCCGCCGCGGCTTTGTTCGACGCCGAGACGCGCGCCGACGCCGAGATGCTCTACGCCTGGTGCCGGCACTGCGACGACGTGATCGACGGCCAGACCCTGGGCCACGGCATGAGCCCAGTCGCCGACGCCCCGGCCCGGCTCGAAGCCCTCTACGCCCAGACCCGCGCCGCCCTGGCCGGCGAGACGCCGACCGATCCGGTGTTCGCCGCCTTCCAGGCCGTGGCCCTGGGGCGCGGCATCCCCGAACGCTACGCCCTCGATCTGATCGACGGCTTCGCCATGGACGTCGAGGGCCGCCGCTACGAGACGCTGGAAGACCTGCTGGCCTATTGCTGGGGCGTGGCCGGGGTGGTCGGCGCGATGATGGCCATCGTCATGGGCGTGGCGGCCGACGACCTGCCGACGCTGCGCCGCGCGCAGGACCTGGGCCTGGGCTTCCAGCTGACCAACATCGCCCGCGACATCGTCGAGGACGCCCGCAACGACCGCGTCTACGTGCCCCGCGCCTGGCTGGCGGAGCTGGACCTTTCGGTCGAGCAGCTGACCGACCCGGCCCGTCGGGACGACGTCGCCGCCCTCGCCCGCCGCCTGGTCGAGGCCGCCGAGCCCTACTACGCCTCGGCCCGCTGGGGCCTGCGTGACCTGCCCGTCCGCTCGGCCTGGGCCATCGCCGCCGCCCGCGGCGTCTACCGCCAGATCGGCCTCGACGTGGTCGCCGCCGGCCCCGCGGCCTGGGACGAGCGCGTGGTCGTCAGTGGACGGATGAAGGCCTGGCGGGCGCTGGAAGGCGGGATTGTCGCCCTGCGCTCGGCGACCCTGGACCGGCTGGGACCGCCGCCACAGCGGCCGGCGCTGTGGTCGAGGATCTAGGGCCATCGCCGCCAACCGATCCCCTCTCTCTTAGAGAGAGGGAGGGGCCCATCGCGGAGCGATGGGAGGGTGAGTGGTTACACCTTCAGCCGGCGTGCCGGCACATCGCCCGCAACAGCGCCAAGATCGTCCAGGGGCTTCGCCTACCCACTCACCCTCCCACGCCTACGGCGCGGGCCCCTCCCTCTCTCCATGAGAGAGGGGCCGCGAGAAACGTCCCTTACCGCTC
Source organism: Caulobacter sp. GW821-FHT10C03 (assembly GCF_059415485.1). Taxonomy (NCBI): domain Bacteria; kingdom Pseudomonadati; phylum Pseudomonadota; class Alphaproteobacteria; order Caulobacterales; family Caulobacteraceae; genus Caulobacter; species Caulobacter sp. GW821-FHT10C03. The sequence goes on from NZ_JBWKNI010000005.1 coordinate 186,473, forward strand.
CAGCTCCCGATCCGGGAACGCCAGCTTGGCCGCCAGGGCCACGAACAGCACCCAGCGGAAGTCGTTGTAGGCCACCGCGATGCTCTCGGTCAGGGCCACGAGGCTGTAGACGACCAGGAACGGGAAGGCGAGCAAGGCCCCCCGGTCGCGGAACACGGCCAGCAGGGCCAGGGCCATGGTCTGGATGTAGAACAGCCCCCAGGCGGCCAGGCCGAACAGGCCCATGCCCAGCCACTGCTCCAGCCAGGAATTGTGGGCGTGCTGGGCCTGGAAGCCGGCGTTCTTGCTGATCCAGGCGAACGGCCCCCAGCCGCTCTTGTCGCCCCAGACCGCGTGATAGCCGTAGCCCAGCCAGGGCCGGTCCTGGATCTCGACCATGGCGGCGCTCCAGATCTTGGTGCGGCCGGTCAGGGTGGCGTCCTTGCCCAGGATGGCGAAGAACACGTCCGAGGCCAGCAGCAGGAAGGCCGCCAGCAGCACGACGCCGGTCACCGCCGTCCAGGTCGCCGCCGCTCCCGCCGCCGGCCCGCGCCGGGCGATCAGCACGAAGCCCAGGGCCGCTACGCCCAGCATCAGCGACACCAGCGAGGTCTTCGAGGTCGACATCAGCACGAGCCCGACCGCCAGGCCCGCGAAACCCCACCACAGCTTGGCCCGCGGCGGGTTCAGCAAGGCTGCCGCCGACAGGATGCAGAAGCCGAAGGCCATCATGCCGCCCAGGCCGTTCTTCTCGCGCCACAGGCCGCGCCAGGCGCCGGGGAAGAGCTCGGTCATCACTCCGATGCGCGGCACGGCGATGCAGACCACGTAGGAGGCCACGATCAGCACCGCGAAGGTCGCGGCCATCACCTCGGCCAGTTCCCGCCAGCGGAAGCGTCCGGCCAGGGCGACGCCGCACAGGGTGGTGCAGGTCACGGCGAAGGCGCGGCGGGTGGTGACGTCCGGCGCGATCGACCACAACACCGACAGGCAGACGATGCCGATCAGGGCGAACAGGAACGGCTGGCGCACGGAGACGCGGAGACTGTTGCGCGGGTCCAGGGCGATCAGGGCGAAGCCCGCGGCATAGGCCGGCAGATAGGCCACGCGCAGGATGGCCGAACCGGCCTCGTCGGCGTTCTCGCCCACCAGCGGCAGCTCCCAGCCGCCGCTGAACAGCAGGAGCAGCAGCACCGAGCCGACGAAGATGGCGATCTGGGGGAAGAGGAGCCTCGGCGGCGCGACGCTGACCGGCCCGCCGTAGGACGAAGTCACGGCAGGATGGCCCGCAGGAAGCTCGGCGGCGTCACCGAGGCCTGATTGAAGAACACCCCGGCGCAGCGGCCGCCCGCCGAAGCCAGGGCGTCGCGCAGCAGGCCCGGCGGCCGCACGTCGGCCTCCTGGGCGCTGACCACCAGCACGGTCTGGTCCATGTGCTGGGCGATGGTCAGGGCGGCCTGCGAGCGGTCGGCCGACGGGCAGTCGACGACGATGATCTCGGCGTGGCGGCGCAGGGACGCCCAGTATTCCACGCCAGGCAGGATGTGGGCCTTCTGGCGGCCGCGCAGGGCCTCGCGCTTGAAGCGGGTCACCCAGAAGCGCGGTCCGCCGACGCTGTGAGCGGCCACGTACTTGGCGTCGGGCCACACCCCGCCGTCCGGCTTCGGCGCCGGCGGCTGGACGGTGAAGAACATCGAGCCGTCGGGGCTGGCGGCCGCGCCCGAGCCCAGCGGGCCGTAGCGCTCCGGATCGGCGGCGATGGCCTGGTATTGCGGCGAGGTGGTGAGATCCAAGTCGATCAGCCAGGTGCGGCGGCCGGCGCGCTTGGCGGCGAAGCGGGCGAACTCGCGGGCGGCCGTCGAGGTCCCCTCCCCCCGCCGGGCCGAGACGAACTGGACGACGTGCGCACGGCCGGCCGCGGGGGCGCCGAGCGACCCCCACAGTTCAGCCATCTCGACGTTCAAATCCACCATTCGTCCGAATCGCCGCGCGTTGAAGACCGTAGAAACTAATGCCTAACCATGTTCGCGCGAAAGGCGACCAAATCGCCCATGCCGGAACGAACCTCTAGGCCGCTCGCTTGACGCCGGCCGTGGCCAGCACCGGCAGGCCCAGGGTGCGCGAAGCCGAGGCCGGGGTCTGCAGACCCGGGCGCAGCAGCATCCGCACCAGGCCCGCGCAGGCGGCGGTGAAGGCGGCGAACAGGATGGCCAGCACCAGCACCGGCTTCTTCAGGCTCTTGCCTTCCGATGGCGCCACCGCGCGCTGGACGATGCGGATGTTGTCGCTGCTCTCGGCCGACATCTGCCGCTGGGCCTCGTCCTGCTGTTCCTTGACCGTGAAGTCGCGGACGTTGGACGACAGCACGTCGCGGTCGCGGGTCAGCTGGTTGAACTCGGGCTCCAGCTCCGCCAGGCGCAGCAGGCGCTGGTTCACTTCCTGGGCCTGCAGGGCGTAGGCGCCCTGCGACTGCTTCAGGGCCGCGACCTCGGCGGCCAGGTCGTTGCGGGTCGAGGCCAGGGTCTGCCAGATCGGGTTGGGGCCGCTGCGGCGCGCGCCCTCGCCGTTGGTGCGGCCGCTGGCCACGCCCTGCTCCAGCTGGGCGATCTGGGCTTCGATGTCGCGCACCGGCTGGGCGGTCGGCAGGTAGCGCGACAGCAGGTTCTCGCGATCGAGCTTCAGCTGGGCCAGCTTGGTCGAGGCCGACATGTCCTGGTCGCGATAGAGCACGGCTTCCGAAGGCGTGCGCGACAGTTCCGACTGCACCGAGGCCAGACGGCCCTCGCGGTCCTGGAGCTGGGCCTCGATCGAATACTTCTGGCCCTCGACCTGGGCCTGAAGCTGGGTCAGGGCCGTCTTCTGGGCGGTGAAGTCGCCGATGTCGTTGCTCTGCAGGAAGGCCTGGTAGGCGGTGTCGGTCTCGGCCAGGCGCTGCTGGAAGCTGTCGCGCTGGCGCGACAGCACCTTGTCGTCGTCGTTGATCAGCAGGCTGCGACGATAGATCAGGTACTCTTCGAGCAGGGTGTTGAGCACCTTCTCGGCCGTCTCGGGATCCTGGTGCTGGTAGGCCAGCCGGATGATCGAGTTGTCGGGCGCGGTCTCGATCTTCAGGCTGCGGCCGACGCTGTCGCGCCCCTGGGCGATCATCTTGCGCTTCTGCTCGGGATTGGCCGCGGCGAACTTGCCAGCGGCGTCCGGGAACACGGTGGCGAAGCCCAGCTTGCGGATCACCCGCTCGCGCAACTCGCCGCTGCCCAGGATCTCGCTTTCCGACTGGATCACCTGGTCGACGTCGGGCACCGCGCCGCGGGCGGCGTCGCCGGCGCGCGGCTCGTAGACGTATTCCTGGCCCAGGCGCACGAACAGGCTGGAGCTGGCGGTGTAGGTCTTCTTCAGGGTGAAGGCGAAGGCCGCCCCCAGGAACAGGATCACCAGGAACACGCCGAGCATCAGCCAGCGCTCACGCCAGAGCAGCGTGATGAAGTCCGTCGGCGCATAGCGGGCCCGGGCCGCCCAGTCGCGTCGCGACGGCGGGTCGTGCGGCACGCTGGTCCAGGCGCTCGTCGACATGCGAATCCAATGGGTCCAATCTTCAATCGAACCCTGGGGCTTCCGGGCTTAAGGTTTGGTTACCTATGTTTGGTAAGAACCGTCGCATGGATCGGCGCATCGCTCTCTCCACCGCCTTGGCCCTGACGCTCGCGAGCGGCGGCCTATCGGCTTGCGGCCACATCGACGGCGAGCCGATCACGCCCGCCGCGCGGCCCACCGGCCAGTTTCCCAATATCGGTTACGCCGACTGGAGCGAGGCCGAGCCCGCCTACCGGTTCTATCCGGGGGACGAGATCGAGGTGAGCGTACCTTCGGCCACGGAGCTTAATAAGTCGGCCGTGATTCAGCCGGACGGCCGCGTCGCTTTGCCGCTGGTCGGTCCGGTCATGGCCGCCGACCGCACGATCGAGGAACTGGAAACCTCGCTGACCCAGGCCTATGGCCGCCAGCTGCTGCGTCCGCAGGTGCAGGTCTCGGTCAAGAGCACGGCGCCGCTCAAGGTGTTCGTCGGCGGCGAGGTCGGCAATCCCGGCGTCTACGACATGACCGGCGACGGCGACGCCCTGCGGGCCGTCATCCAGGCCGGCGGCTTCAAGAGCTCGTCCAAGCGCAGCCAGGTGATCATCATCCGGCGGGGCCCCGATGGCCGGGCCATGATGCGCACCGCCAACCTGTTGCAGGGCCTGACCGATCCGCGCGGCGTGGACCTGGTGCCTCTTCGCCGCTTCGACATCGTCTACGTGCCCCGGAGCGGTGCGTCCGAGGCGGGTCTCTTCATGCAGCAGTATCTGCGCGACCTGCTGCCGATCAGCTTCAGCTACGCGATCAACGGCTTAAGCAACTAGTCTAGAAAATCACGGCCGGATCCAGAGGCGTCCGGCCCGAGAGGTAGAACGGCTGAACCGTGGTTCAGCCGTGAGCCAGCCATTCGCGCGCCTGGCGTTGGGCTTCGGCGACTTCTTCGCTGGCCATCTCTTGCGACAGTTCCTTGCGATAGACCTTGGCCTCGACCGAACCGCGCATGGCAGCCAGGTTGAACAGCATGTGCGCCGAGACGTAGTCCAGCGGGGCGCCGCCCTGGCCGGTCGAATACAGCATGCCCATGCGGAACAGTTCGTCGCCGGTCGACTCGGCGCTCGGCAGCGGCAGGCCCATCACGGCGGCGGGCGGTTCGATGCTCATCATCATGACTTCAATTCCCCAGTCCTCCCGAGCTCACCCCAGTGGTTCAGCTCGGCCATGAACACAGAGAAAACCTCGCTCGCTGAACATATAGTTAAGCGCGCAGAGATCATGAATCGAGGCGCGAATACACGCCTCGTTCATTGAAGTTACGCCTGATAAACTCCGGTATATGGTTGGTTAACGAGCCCGCTGGCCAAACAGAACACTGCGGGCCTGTTCCGCAGCTTTTCCAGACGCTTGCAGGCCTCCGGCGCGAAGCTCCGCCCCCAGCTTGAAGCCGCGCTGGACGGCGTCACGCTCGCCGACCCGGTCGAACCAGGCCTTCAAATCCGGAAATTCCTCGATCTGGATGCCCTGATTTTTCCACAGCACGACCCACGGCCAGATCGCGAAGTCGGCGATGGACAATTGGCCGCAGACGAAATCCTTCCCCGCCAGCTGCTTGTTGAGCACGCCGTACAGGCGGTGGGTCTCGTTGGTGTAGCGGATCGCGCCATAGGCCAGCTGCCTCTGGTCGGCGATGATGGCGGGGGCGTATTGGCGGAAATGGTGAGTCTGGCCGGCCATCGGGCCAAGGCCGCCCATCTGCCACATCACCCACTGGTCGATGCCGACCCGGTCGCGCTCGCTCTCGCCATAGAACTGGCCGGTCTTGCGACCCAGGTACTGCAGGATCGCGCCGGACTCGAAGATCGAGAGCGGCTGGCCGTCGGGTCCCTGCGGATCGACGATGGCCGGCATGCGGTTGTTGGGGCTGATGGCCAGGAACTCCGGCTTGAACTGCTCGCCCGTGCCGATGTTCACCGGGACCATCTCGTAGGGCAGCCCCATCTCCTCCAGGGCGATCGAGATCTTCCAGCCGTTCGGCGTGGGCCAATAGTGCAGCTCGATGGGGCTGGTCATGCGCGTCTCCCGAGAACCTCTGTTCTTGCGCGCCAACATGGCCATGCGGGCGCGCGACGCCAAGACGCATCCTGACATGACCGTTCAGCGAGGGTTCAGACGGCGGAGCTCATCGTGGTCATCAAGGTCGAGGGACTTGGCCGCCGGAAGGCGACCGCTGACCACAAGGAGACGTCCACATGAAACGTCTGTTGCTCACCATCGCCGCTGTGGCCTCGGTCGCCGGCCCGATGGCCGCCATGGCCACCGACGCCTCGGCGCAGGGCCGCGGCGGCTGGGACCGTCATGACGACCGCGGCGACCGCCGCGATGACCGTCGGGACGATCGTAGGGATGGCCGCTGGGATCGCCGCGACGATAGGCGCGATGACCGCCGCGACAGCCGCTGGGACCGCCGTGACGACCGTCGCGACAACCGCGGCTGGGACGACCGTCGCTACAACGGCTACTACTACCAGAACCGCTGGTACTACGGCGCCCCGCCGGCCCACTACTACGGCCGTCAGGACTATCGCCCCGGCTACAGCGCCTGGCGCCGCGGCGGCTACCTGCCGCCCTACTATCGCGGCGGCGGCTACGTCGTTCACGACTACGGCCGCTATCACCTGCGTCACCCGCCGCGCGGCTACTACTGGTACCGCACCGGCAACGACTACGTGCTGGCGGCCATCGCCACCGGCCTGATCTTCGAGATCATCAACAACTAGATCACTGGTATCTAGAAGCTCTTGCGGCGCCCCGGGAACTCCACCTGGGGCGCCGTTTTTGCGCCATGCTCGCCGCGCGCGCGTCATGCATGCGGCCGCAAAGCCCGATTGCGGGGTCATTTCGGCCGCAAGCCGCCCCCAGCGTTCGCTCCGCGTCACAGTCCGACGCCGCAGCCACGAAGGCGCTTACCGATGAAGAGCTTGCGCATTACCGCCGCCGTCCTCGCCCTCGCCGCCGCCGGTTACGCCGGATCGGCCCTCGCCCAGCAGACCCCCGCCGATCCGTCGTCCCAGACCCCGCCCTCGACCGGCGCCGGCAGCTGGGGCTCGTCGACCACCACGACCACCGACCCGTCGGCCTCGACCACGGTGCCGGCCACGACCGACAGCACGACGCCGCAGGCCGACAGCGCCACGGGCGCGGCTTCGCCCACTTCGGCCACCGCGCCGGGCGACACCTCGACCACCACCGCCCCGGCCGCCGAGGACGCGGCCAAGCCCGCCAAGAAGGCCAAGAAGCACAAGAAGTCGGCCGACGACGCGGCCGCCTCCTCGTCCGCGACGCCGCAGGACCCGTCCACGCCCCAATAGAGCGTGGCTGTTCGAGTCCCCCAAAAGAGAAGGGCCCGCCGCTTGCGCGACGGGCCCTTTCATTTTGTCCGCAAGGCTTGAGGGTCAGAGACCCAGCTTCGCCTTCAGCAGGTCGTTGACCGTGCCCGGGTTGGCCTTGCCGCCGGTGGCCTTCATCACCTGGCCGACGAACCAGCCGATGGCCTGGGGCTTTTCCTTCACTGCCGCGGCCTTGTCGGGGTTGGCGCCGATCAGCTCGTCGATCGCCGCCTCGATGGCGCCGGTGTCGTTGATCTGGACCAGGCCGCGCTTCTCGACGATCTCGGCGGGACGGCCTTCGCCGGCCCACATGTGCTCGAAGACCTCCTTGGCGATCTTCGACGAGATCGTGCCGTTCTCGATCAGCTCGACCAGTTGGGCGATGTCCGACGACGGCAGCGGCGAAGCGGCGATCTCGTGGCCGCCCGACGACAGCTTCGACAGCAGCTCGTTGGTCACCCAGTTCGACACCAGCTTGGCGTCGCGGCCCTTGGCGGCCGCCTCGAAGTAGTCGGCGCGGTCGCTCTCGATGATCAGCACGCCGGCGTCGTAGGCCGACAGGCCGTACTGGCTCTGCAGGCGCGCCTTCTTGGCGTCCGGCAGTTCCGGCAGGGTCTCTTCGATCGACTTGACCCAGGCCGGGTCCAGCACCAGGGGCAGCAGGTCCGGATCGGGGAAGTAGCGATAGTCGTGCGCCTCTTCCTTCGAACGCATCGAGCGGGTCTCGCCCTTGGTCGGGTCGAACAGGCGGGTTTCCTGGTCGATCACGCCGCCGTCTTCCAGGATCTCGATCTGGCGGCGAGCCTCGTACTCGATGGCCTGCTGGATGTAGCGGTAGGAGTTGACGTTCTTGATCTCGCAGCGCGTGCCCAGGTGCTTGAAGCTGCCGGTCTCGCGGAACTTCTCGTAGTCGCCGGGGCGGCAGACCGACACGTTGACGTCGGCGCGCAGGTTGCCCTTCTCCATGTCGCCGTCGCAGGTGCCCAGATAGACGAGGATCGTGCGCAGCTTCTTGACGTAGGCGGCCGCCTCTTCCGAGGTGCGCATGTCGGGCTTGGAGACGATCTCCATCAGCGCCGTGCCCGCGCGGTTCAGGTCCACATAGGTGGCGTTCGGGTCCTGGTCGTGCAGCGACTTGCCGGCGTCCTGCTCCAGGTGCAGGCGCTCGATGCGCACGTCGAAGGTCGTGCCGTCGTCACGCTCGACCACGACCACGCCCTCGCCGACGATCGGCTGGTCGAACTGGCTGATCTGATAGCCTTGCGGCAGGTCGGGATAGAAGTAGTTCTTGCGGTCGAAGCGGCTCTTCAGGTTGATCTGCGCCTTCAGGCCCAGGCCCGTCTTCACCGCCTGCTCGACGCAGAAGCCGTTCAGCACCGGCAGCATGCCCGGCATGGCCGCGTCGACGAGGCTGACCTGCTCGTTGGGACCGGCGCCGAAGCCGACGGCCGCGCCCGAGAACAGCTTGGACTTGCTGGCCACCTGGGCGTGGACCTCGAGGCCCAGCACGATTTCCCAGTCGCCGGTGCGACCCTTGATCACTTTCGAAGCAGCTTCGGTCATGTCTCTTATCCTCCCTCCGTCGCCGGAAGGCCGGTTAGCGCGGGCGGCGAAGCAGGCCTCGCCGTGTCAGGGGTTCCTCATGCACCGCAGGGGTCGTTGAAGGCAAGGTTCGGAGCGGAATTCTCCTGCTCGCGCCGGCCGTGCCACCACTACTTGGCGGCGGGCTTGGCCGCCTCGTTGATCAGCCCCTCGAACGCCTTCTCATCCATGAAGCCCTGCAGCTCCGCCAGGCTCGCAGCGACCTTGGGGTCGTTCATCAGCCCTTCCATCGCCGTCCCGCCCAGAACCTCGAAGGCTTGCCCGATCGCGTCGGCGCCGTCCTCGCGCAGCGCCTGGGTGGTTTCCTTGCGGCAGTCGACGAGCATCAGCCGCTGCATCATGGTCGCGGTCCGCTGGGACATCGCCGTCCGCTGTTCCGGCGTAATATTGGCGTAGGCCGCCACCGAGGGGTGCGTGCTCATCGCCGCGAAGATCCACACGACCAGCGCCTCGCGATCCTTCGGCGACGTCGAGTCGACCAGGCATTTACCCATCGCCTCGCTGTGCTCGCCGGCCTGGGCCGAAGACACAGCTCCGGCCAGCGCCGCCACGACGCTCAGCGACATCAGAAACCTACGCATCCAATTCCCCCAACGCTCCACGAACACGAAAGCTTAGCCATAAGCGCGCCCCAAGGTGGTGTCGAGCCCGCGCTCGCTCCGAGGAGGGAGCCGACACCAAGCTGGCTATCGCGGTTGGACACTTTGTCCACGACACCTGAACGAACAAAGTTGGTAGACACCCCACGCTTCAGAAAAGCGACGCGCAGCATTTTTCAAAAATCTTGGTGGAGTGAAGTCGTGGACTGGGAAAACCTGTTTCCTATCGTTTTCTTCCCACTCAAGATCATCGTGCTGGGCGTCGGCATGTTCTTCTCGATCAAGTGGCATCATGATCAAGCCAAGAAGGACAAGCAAAAGGAGGCCGATCGCCGCGCCCGTATGGACGGCGCTCCGGAGGCTGGCGTGAAAACGACGCTGACCGTCGATCAAGCGCAATAGAGCGTTCTACAGGTCGATCCGAGGCCTGCGCGATCGTCGCCTCACGTCCCCCGCGGCTTCGCCCGCGTCGTCGGCGCGGCGCTGGCCGGATCATCCGGCCACACGTGGCGCGGATACCGCCCCTTCATCTCGACCTTCACTTCGCGCCAGGAGCCCTTCCAGAAACCCGGCAGGTCCTTGGTGATCTGGATCGGGCGGTGGGCGGGCGACAGCAGGGCCAGGGTCAGGGGGACCTTGCCGTGGGCGACGGCCGGATGCTCGGCGACGCCGTACAGTTCCTGCACCCGCACCTCGACGCGCGGGCCGCCCTCGGCGCCGTAGTCGATGGCGAAGCTGGAGCCGGTCGGGGCGGTGAAGCGCGCCGGGGCCTGGGCCTCGATCTTGCCCTGCATGTCCCACGGGATCAGCGTCTTGATCGCCGCTTCCAGCGTGCCCTCGTCGAGGCTGGCCAATGACGAGCGGCCGGCCAGCAGCGGCTCCAGCCATTCGTCCAGCCGCGCGACCAGGGCCGCTTCCGACAGGTCCGGCCAGGCGTCTCCATCGTTAGCCCTCAGGAAGGCCACGCGGTCGAGCAGCCCCCTGCCCCGCTCGCCCAGCTTCAGGGCCGCCAGGCCGTCGGCCCGCACCTGGTCGGCCAGGGCGCCGGCGATCAGGGCCGGGTCGGGCCTGTCGATGATCTTCTCGTCGACCACCAGCTTGCCCAGGCGCAGCAGGCGCTTGGCGCGCAGCTTGCCGCCGCCGCTGGTTTCCAGCCGGTCCTCGGCGACCAGGCGGTCGGCGAAGGCGGCGCGCAAGGCGTCTTCATCAAGCGGCGCGGCCAGCAGGATGCGGTCGCGGGCCTCGCCGCCGCCCAGCTCGCCCACGGCCAGCCAGGTCTCGCGAGCCAGGGCGTCGGTCGGCTCCAGATAGACGCCGCGGCCGCTGGCCAGCTGATATTCGCCCGGCTTGCCGCGCGCCCGGGCCACCCGCTCCGGATAGGCCTCGGCCAGCAGCAAGGCGTCGTCCAGGGGATCGGCCCCGCTGGGCCTGCCCGCCTGACGCGACCAGCGCTCGGCCAGGGCGCGGGCGTCGCGGGCTCTCGGCGTGCGGTCGCGGCCGAAGCCCTCCAGTCGCTGGCGCAGATCCACGCTGCGCCCGCCCAGGCCCTGCTCGCTGAGCACGGCGGCGATCTCGGCGGCGCGGTGCGCTTGTCCGGAAGCGGCGGCGCGGGCGACCATGTGGGCCAGACGCGGGGCCAGCGGCATGTTCGACAGCGCCTTGCCGTGCGCCGTCAGTCCGCCGGCCGCGTCCAGCGCCTGAAGACGGGTCAGCAGCGACCGCGCCTCGCTGAAGGCCGCGCGCGGCGGCGGGTCGAGGAACGCCAGGCCCTCGGCGTCCTTGGCGCCCCAGCGGGCCAGGTCGAGGGCCAGGCGCGACAGGTCGGCCTCCAGGATCTCGGGCCGGGCGAAGGGCGTCAGGGCGCGGGTCTCCGGCTCGTCCCACAGGCGGTAGCAGACGCCCGGCTCGGTGCGGCCGGCCCGGCCCCGGCGCTGGTCGGCGGCGGCGCGGGCCACGCGCACGGTCTCCAGCCGGGTCAGGCCGCTGGACGGATCGAAGCGCGGCACGCGCGACAGGCCCGCGTCGATCACCACCCGCACGCCCTCGATGGTCAGGCTGGTCTCGGCGATCGAGGTGGCCAGCACCACCTTGCGGCGGCCGACCGGGGCCGGCTGCACGGCGCGATCCTGCTCGGCCGGGTCCAGCGCGCCGTAGAGCGGCGCCAGATCGACGTCGGGACGGCGCAGGCGCTCGGCCAGCCAGCTCTCGGCCCGGCGAATCTCGCCCTGGCCCGGCAGGAAGACCAGCACGCTGCCGGTCTCCTCGGCCAGAGCCCGCTCGACCGCTCGGCCGACCCGCTCTTCGAGGCCCATTCTTGTTGCTTGGGGGCGGTCGTCGCGGCCCAGATAGCGGGTCTCGACCGGGAACATTCGCCCCTGGCTCTCGACCACCGGCGCGTCGCCCAGCAGGGCCGAGACGCGGGCGCCGTCCAGGGTGGCCGACATCACCAGGATCTTCAGGTCGTCGCGCAGCAGGCCTTGGGAGTCGCGCGCCAGGGCCAGACCCAGGTCGGCGTCGAGGCTGCGCTCGTGGAACTCGTCGAAGATCACGCAGGCCACGCCGTCCAGGCCCGGATCGTCGAGAATCATCCGCGTGAAGACGCCCTCGGTGACCACTTCGACGCGCGTTTTGGCCGACACCTTCGACTGCAGGCGCACGCGGAAGCCCACCGTCTCGCCGACGGCCTCGCCCAGGGTCTGGGCCATGCGCGCGGCGGCCGCCCGGGCGGCCAGGCGGCGCGGCTCCAGCATGACGATCTTGCCGTCGCCGACCCAGGATTCCCCCAGCAGCGCCAAGGGAACGGCCGTGGTCTTGCCCGCCCCGGGCGGGGCGACGAGAACGGCGGTCTCGCGGTCGCTCAAGGCGCCTTTGAGCGCGGGAATGGCCTGAAAAATGGGCAGCATCGCGCCGGCTTTAGCTGGGCTGGGGATCAACGCCAAGCAGGACTGGACTAGCCTGCCCACGGGAGAACATTTACGCGCTTCGGCGGCGCGGCCTTGACCCCATGCTCATAAACGGGTCACCGTCCGCAAAATTTTCTAAAGGCGACCCCCGGGGGGGAGTCTTGCCTATCCAGGAGGAACTATGTGGCGCGTAAAATCGCTTGATGCGATCCTAGCGACGGCTGAGAAAAAATCCCTTCATCGCTCGCTCGGACCGATCCAGCTGACGCTGCTGGGGGTAGGCGCGATCATCGGCACCGGGATCTTCGTTCTGACCGCTGCGGCCGCCCAGAAGGCGGGCCCCGGGATGATCTGGAGCTTCGTGATCGCCGGCGCCGTCTGCGCCATCGCCGCGCTCTGCTACTCCGAACTGGCCTCGATGGTCCCCGTCTCGGGCTCGGCCTACACCTACTCCTACGCCGTGATGGGCGAGCCGCTGGCCTGGATGGTCGGCTGGGCGCTGATCCTGGAATACGCCGTCGCCGCCAGCGCCGTGTCGGCCGGCTGGTCGGGCTACTTCCTCGGCCTTATCGAGAACGCCCTGGGGTTCCAGTGGCCAGCCCTGCTTAGAGCCGGTCCGGCCTGGTCGATGCACGGCTTCATTCCCGTCGCCGACTTCAGCGCCGGCATCGTCAACATCCCGGCCATCGTCGTGGCCCTGGCCGTGACCGCCCTGCTGGTCATCGGCACCACCGAAAGCGCCCGCGTCAACGCCGTGCTCGTGGCCATCAAGGTCACCGCCCTGACCGCCTTCATCGTGCTGACCATCCCGGCCATCAAGAGCGGCAACTTCTCGCCCTTCGCCCCCAACGGCTGGTTCGGCCCCGAGGGCACCAGCGGCATGGGCATCGTCGGCGCCGCCGCCTCGATCTTCTTCGCCTATGTGGGCTTCGACGCCGTTTCGACGGCCGCCGAAGAGACCAAGAACCCGCAGCGCAACGTCCCGATCGGCCTGATCGGCAGCCTGGCGCTCTGCACCGTCTTCTACCTGCTGGTGGCCTCCGGCGCGATCGGCGCCATCGGCGCCCAGCCCGTGCTCGGCGCCGACGGTTCGGCCATCCAGCCCGGCTCGGCCGCCTTCCAGGCCGCCTGCTCGCTGGCCGCCAACAAGGACAGCCTGGTCTGCTCGAACGAAGCCCTCGCCCACGTGCTGCGCGAGATCAACTGGCCCGTGGTCGGCAACCTGCTGGGCCTGGCCGCCAACCTGGCCCTGCCCTCGGTCATCCTGATGATGATCTACGGCCAGACCCGCATCTTCTTCGTCATGGCCCGCGACGGCCTGCTGCCGGAGAAGCTCGCGGCCATCCACCCGAAGTTCAAGACCCCGCACATCGTGACCATGGTCACCGGCGTGTTCGTCGCGATCGCGGCCGCCTTCTTCCCGGTCGGCCAGCTGGCCGACATCTCCAACTCCGGCACCCTGTTCGCCTTCTTCATGGTGGCGATCGCGGTGATGGTGCTGCGGGTGAAGGATCCCAAGCGCCACCGTCCGTTCAAGACGCCGCTGGTCTGGGTCGTGGGTCCGCTGGCCATGGTCGGCTGCGCGGCGCTCTACTTCAACCTGCCGCTGGAAGCGATGCTGGTGCTGCCGATCTGGGGCGCGCTGGGCCTGGTGATCTACCTGGCCTACGGCATCCGCAAGAGCCACCTGGGCCGCGGCCTGATCGACGTGCCGGAACTGGCCGCCGAGGCGCCGGGCACTTCGGTTCCGCCGATGCCGGGCGCTCCGGCCCCGGGTTCGCCCGAGGAACGGTCTTGATCTGCCGACAGTAGTCTCTAGTTCAGACGGGCGGGATCTTCGGGTCCCGCCCGTTTTCGTTTGGAGCCCGCCCCCGTGACCAACCCGTCGCCGATCAGCGCCGTCATCGCACCGGTCACGCCGCTGCAGCAGAACTGCACGATCGTCTGGTGCTCCAAGACCAAGAAGGCCGCCGTCATCGATCCGGGCGGCGAGGTCGACCGCCTGCTGCGCGCCCTGGCCGACCAGGGCCTGACGCTGGAGAAGATCTGGATCACCCACGGCCACATGGACCACGCCGGCGGCGCGGCCGAGTTGAAGGTCCGCACCGGCGTCCCGATCGAAGGCCCGCACAAGGACGACCAGTTCTGGATCGACCGCATCCAGGAGAGCGGCGAGATGTACGGCGTGCCGGAGGCCCGCATCTTCGTGCCCGACCGCTGGCTTGAGGACGGCGACGTCGTCACCCTGGGCGAGACCCAGTTCGAGGTCCTGCACTGCCCGGGCCACACGCCGGGCCACGTGATCTTCTTCCACCGCGAGACCAAGTTCGCCCAGGTCGGCGACGTGCTGTTCCAGGGCTCGATCGGCCGCACCGACTTTCCGCGCGGCAACCACCAGGACCTGATCGACGCCATAACCGGCAAGCTGTGGCCGCTGGGCGACGACGTGCGCTTCGTGCCGGGCCACGGCCCGATGTCGAGCTTCGGCGCCGAGCGCCGCAACAATCCCTTTGTTGGCGACCGGGCGGTCGCCGCCATGAAGGGGCCCGGCTACGCGGCTCCGGTGAACCGCTCGCCGGGCTGAGGCCTCTTACTGCCGCGGCGCGCCGCCGGGCGGTCCCATGCGGTACTCGTCGCCGGTCAGCTTGCCGTCGTGGTTGTTGTCGGCCTTGGCGAACTGGGCGCGGGCGGCGGCGAGGGCCTCGTCCCTGGTGATCTTGCCGTCCTGGTCGGCGTCCTGCGCGGCCAACTGGGCCAGCATCCGGCCGCCGAAGCCCCCGGGCGGACCCCCGCTCGGGCCGCCATTGCCGCCTTCGCGTTCCTCGAAGCGCTTCTTGAGCGCGTCGATCTCGGCCGCGTCGACGACGCCGTCCTTGTTGGCGTCCAGACGCTCGAAGCGCTGCAGGGCGGAGGCCTCGAACTCGGCGGCGGTGACGACGCCGTCGCCGTCGGCGTCCGGGCCGCGCCCAGGTCCGCCCTGGCCCGGCTGGGCATGGACCGCCCCGGCGGCCAGCAGGGACAAGCCGAAGACGGCGGTAGCGAGTCGGTTCATGGAAAATGCTCCGTGGCGATTTGACGCTAGGGAGTCACGATCAGGTTGCGCGCCTGTTGCAAGCGTGAAATCTGACGGTGACAGGGGCATGAAAGGACGACCGTCATGGACACCTCCCCGACCACAGCACAGTCCGCCGCTGTCGCGGACACCACCAAGGGCGCCGGCGCCCGCATCCTGATCGTCGATGACGATCCGGGCATTCGCGA
Organism: Caulobacter sp. GW821-FHT10C03; assembly: GCF_059415485.1. Classification (NCBI taxonomy): domain Bacteria; kingdom Pseudomonadati; phylum Pseudomonadota; class Alphaproteobacteria; order Caulobacterales; family Caulobacteraceae; genus Caulobacter; species Caulobacter sp. GW821-FHT10C03. The sequence continues at coordinate 201,773 of NZ_JBWKNI010000005.1, forward strand.
CGTCGTGTCCGACTTCCTCGTCCGCCATGGCTATGTCGTCGACAGCGCCCAGGACGCCCGCACGATGGAACAGGCCCTCGCAAAGGGTCCGGTCGATCTCGTCGTGCTCGACGTCATGCTGCCGGGCGAAGACGGCCTGGCCATCTGCCGCCGCCTCGCGGCGCAGGACGGCCCCGCCATCATCATGCTCTCGGCCATGGGCGAAGAGACCGACCGCATCGTCGGCCTCGAACTCGGCGCCGACGACTACCTGCCCAAGCCGTGCAACCCGCGCGAACTGCTGGCCCGCGTCCGCGCCGTCCTGCGTCGCCGCGCCGAGCCGCGCTCCAGCGACGACACCATGGGCGCGGCCTGCGAATTCGCCGGCTGGCGTCTCGACCTCGTCCGCCGCGAACTGCGCTCGCCGCAGTCGGTGGTCGTGAACCTGTCCAGCGGCGAGTTCTCGCTGCTGCGCGCCTTCGTCGAGCGTCCGCAACGGGTCCTGACCCGCGACCAGCTGCTGGACCTGGCCCGCGGCCGCGACAGCGACGCCTACGACCGCGCCATCGACGTCCAGATCAGCCGTCTGCGGCGCAAGCTGGACGACGGCGGCGGCGGCGAACTGATCCGCACGATCCGCAGCGAGGGCTATATGTTCACGCCCAAGGTCACTCGCACGCCATGAAGTTCGCAGTCCCGGGGCGACGCGACGCTCCCCTGTTCGCCCAGGCCCTGGGACTTGTGATCGTCACCCTGGTGGCGGCGCAGCTGATCGCCATCGGGGTCATCTTCACGCTTCCGCCGCCCCCGCCCGAGTTCTATCGCCTCAGCGAGATCACCCGGGCGCTGAAGACCGGCCAGATCGTGCACCCGCGCGACGGACGCCCCCTGGTCATCCGTCATCGCTCGGGCATGAAGCTCGACAACGACGACTCCCCGCGCCGGGCCGAGTTCAAGGCCGCCATCGGCCGCGAGCTCAACCTGCCGGTCGAGCGCATCTCGATCCTCACCGACAACGGTCCGCGCTTCTTCGTGCGCACCCAGCGGCAGAAGTCGCCCCCGCCCCAGGGCGGTCCTGGCGGCGGCCCTGGCGGTCCCGGTGGCCCCGGTCCTGGACCCGGCCCTGGACCCGACGGCGTGGGCGGCATGCCCGGCCCGGGTGGTCCCCCGCCCGGCATGTCCCCACGAATGTCTTCGTCGGTCGAACGCCTGGCGGCGATCATGCGCGACGAGCCTTTCCTGTTCGGCGACTTCGAGCTGGGCGTGCGCCAGGCCGACGGCCGCTGGATGGTGGTCGAGCCCAAGCCCACCTTCCGCTTCGACAGCTGGCAGCAGCGCATCCTGCTGATCCTGGCCCTGTCGGTGCTGGCCGTCTCGCCGCTGGCCTGGCTGTTCGCCCGCCGCCTGGCAGGCCCGATCACCGCCTTCGCCGCCGCCGCCGAGCGCCTGGGCCGCGACCCCCGCGCGCCGCCGCTCAGCCTGTTCGGCTCGGCCGAGGTCAACGCCGCCTCCAGCGCCTTCAACAACATGCAGGAGCGCCTGCGCCGCTACGTCGAGGACCGCACCGCCATGATCGGCGCGATCGCCCACGACCTGCGCACGCCGCTCACCCGCCTGCGCTTCCGCATCGAGGCCGCGCCGGAAGACGTGCGCAACAAGCTCGAAGTCGACATCGACCAGATGGAGGCGATGATCTCGGCCACCCTGGCCTTCGTCCGCGACACCAGCCGGGAAGCCGAGCGCACCAAGCTCGAACTGGCCTCGCTGCTGGAAAGCGTCATGGACGAGACCGCCGAGACGGGCGGAAACGCCACGGCCGAGGAAGGCGAGAAGATCGTCGTCGAGGGCGACCCGATCGCCCTCAAGCGCCTGGTCACCAACCTGGTCGAGAACGCCCTGAAGTACGGCGGCGCGGCCCGCGGCCGGGTCTATCGCGAGAACGACTGCGCCGTGATCGAGATCGACGACGACGGTCCCGGCGTGCCGGCCGCTGAGCTGGAGCGGGTGTTCGAGCCCTTCTTCCGCGGCGAGCCCTCGCGCAACCGCGAGACCGGCGGCATCGGCCTTGGCCTGGCCGTCGTGCGCTCGCTGGCCCGCGCCCACGGCGGCGACGTCTCGCTGTCGAACCGTCCCGAAGGCGGCCTGCGCGCCAAGGTCACCCTGCCCGCCTAGACTGGACTATTGCTGCGGCGACATCAGAGCGCAACGCGGCGCCGCTTCAAGCGGTGGGAAGGAGTTCTTCCATGACCGCACGCGCCTTGCCTCTTCTCCTCGCCGCCTTGTCGCTCGCCGCCTGCGCCAGCGCGCCCCCCGGCGGCGGTCCGGGCGGCCCCAATGGCGGTCCCGGCGGTCGCCCCGGCTTCGGCCCGCCTCCGGGCGAGGACGGACGCGGTCCCGGCGGCCCGGGCGGTCCCAACGGCGGCCCTGGCGGCAAGCAGGTGTTCATCAGCCCGGCGGGCGAGCCGTTCCGCGCCGATCCCGGCCAGCCCTATCCGGTCGCGGCCTGGTTCGCCGGCGCCGACGCCAACCATGACGGCGCCCTGACCCGCGAAGAGTTCGTCGCCGACTCCCTGCGCTTCTTCGACCGGCTCGACGTCGACAAGTCGGGCGTCGTCGATGGCTTCGAGGTCTCGGCCTACGAGCGCAACATCGCGCCCGAGATCGTCCAGGCCTCGGCCATGCCGCAGCAGGCCATGGAAGCCCCGAGCGGCGGCGAAGGCGGCGGTCCGGACGGCGACGGCCCGCGCCGGCGTCCCAACGGCCTTGGCAACATGCTGCTGGGCGCCACGCCCTTCGCCCTGCTGGCCGAACCCCAGCCGGTGATGGGCGCCGACGCCGACTTCAACCGCCGCATCACCCGCGACGAGGCGACCAAGGCCGCGATCTCGCGCTTCAAGCTGCTCGACAAGGACGGCGACGGCCGCCTGACCCTGGCCGAACTGCCCAAGACCGCGATGCAGAAGATCCTCGACGGCGAAGGCGACGAGCGCGGCGGCAAGGGTCGTGGTCGCGGCCGCGGCGGCCCGCCGCCCCGCGGCTAGCCGCTGACCACCCCGGCGATGATGTTGATCCCCAGCGCCAGGATCGCGGTGTTGTAGAAATAGGCCGTCACCGCGTGGGCGGTGACGAGGTTGCGCAAGCTCCCGGTGCGCACGTCGTTGTCGGAGACCTGGAAGGTCGCCCCGATGCTGAAGGCCAGATAGACGAAGTCCTTGTAGGTGCGGGCCGGCTCTCCGGGAAAGCCGAACCCGCCCTTCCCCGGCCCGCCGCCGAAGTGGCGGTGGGCGTAGTGCAGCACGAACACCGAGTGCAGCACGATCCATGACAAGAGCAGGGTCACCCCCGCGCAGGCCGCCGTCAGGTCCTTGACCGACGCCGCCGCGGAGCGCGCGCCGATCATCGCCGCCACCACCGCCGCCAGGCTGGCGGCGATCGCCGACAGCACGATCAGCAGCATGATCGAACGCCCCTCGTCCTCGGCCGCGGCCTTGGCGCGAACCTTCGCCTCGTCGGCGGTGAGGAACAGGCGCCACAGCAAAACGGCGTAGATCAGCGCCCCAACGTCCCAGCCGATCAAAATATGCGTGCTTCCGGGCAGATTCATTTGGCGGGCCAAACCCCACCCCAAAAGCCCCGCCAGGAAGCCCGCCAGAAGCTTCCAATGCCTTGTAAACACTGAGGTCTTTTTCACCTTCAAGGCGCCTTTGCTCATCACTCTCAACCTGCCTTTTCGCGCGACAATCGTCCTTAACGCCTCATTTGTCTCGCCTGACACGTGAAACCGAACTCGGCTTCACCGGTTACTTCACCGGAACACCGGAACGACGCCATGACCGACCCCGACTCCCCGCCGCCTCTGGAGCCGCAAACGCCGGACGAACCGCCGGGCTCTACGCCCGACGAAGTCCCGCAGCAGCCGCCTCCGGTGCAGCCGGGAGACGATCGGCCATACGGCGCCGGACCGGGCCTGTTTCCTCCCGTGACCAGTCCCGATTAGGAGCAAGACATGGACCTCGACAGCGAACGGCCCCGGGGCCGCCGAGGCTTCGCCGCCATGGATCCGGAACGCCGCCGCGAGATAGCTCGCAAAGGCGGCGCCAGCGTCCCCAGCGAGAAACGCAGCTTCGCCAAGGACCGCGACCTGGCCGCTAACGCCGGCCGCAAGGGCGGTTCCTCGTCGCGCGGCGGCGGCCGCCTCGGCGCTCGCGACCTCTAGCAATGCCGCGGCCGAGGGGGGGGACGGGCGGCGCGGCAGAGCGTAGCGGCGCACGTATCAGGATTTTAGAACCCGGATCGGCTGACCGATCCGGGTTCTTGGGCTGTCTGCTCTCCAGCAGCCGGCCGCAGTTTGCTATTTTTTCGTAGTGAGGCCGTTTCTCCGGCTAACCCTCAGGATCGCAGCGCGAAGACGCCGAAGGCGGGGTTCTCGCTGATCCAGCGCGCCTCGACGCGCCAGCCGGCCCGGCCCGCCATCTCGGCGAAGGCCTCGGGATCGTACTTGTAGGAATTCTCGGTGTGGATGGTCTCGCCGGCCTCGAAGGCGATCGACCGTCCGGCGATCTCCACCGTCTGGTCCTTCAGGCTGACCAGATGCATCTCGATCCGGCTTTCGGCGGCGTTCCACACCGCCTTGTGCGCGAAGGCGTCGAGGTCGAACCGCCCGCCCAGCTCGCGATTGATCCGGACCAGCAGGTTCTTGTTGAAGTCCGCCGTCACCCCGGCCGCGTCGTCATAGGCCGGGATCAGCACGTCCTGCCCCTTGGCGATGTCGGCCCCGACCACGAACAGCGCGCCCGGACCCAGCAGGCCACGCGCCGCCTTCAGGAACTCGACCGCCTCGTCCGTCGGGAAGTTGCCGATCGTCGAGCCGGGGAAGAAGCCGACCGTGGGCCGTCCTCGCGCCGCCGTCGGCAGGCCCAGCGGATGGGTGAAGTCGCCCAGGGCCGGCGCCACCTCCAGGTCCGGATAGTCGGTGCGGATGGCGGCGGCGGCGGCGTCCAGGGCCGAGGCGCTGATGTCCATCGGCGCGTAGACCGCCAGCTGCGGCGCGGCGTCCAGCACGATCCGCGTCTTGGTGCTGGCCCCGCTGCCGAACTCGATCATCGCCGCGCCCTGCGGAATGCGGGCAGCGATCTCCGGCGCGATGGCGCGCAGCAGCGCCGTCTCGGTGCGGGTCGGATAGTATTCCGGAAGCTCGGTGATCGCCTCGAACAGGCGCGAGCCCTCGGCGTCGTAGAAGTACTTGCTGGGCAGGCTCTTGGGGCTGGCGCCCAGGCCGGCCAGAACGTCGTCTCGAAAGCTCTTGTCCATCGTCCGCTCACGCCCGCCGGCCCCGTCGCGCGCCAGGCGCACGCCGGCGAACATCCAGCGCTGGCCAGGATGGAAGAAATTGCGATAGCTGGCCCGCGCATGGCCCGGCGGCGTGCCGGCGGCCCCGCCGCGCAGCACCATCTGGCCGACCATGAACTTGCCATTGTACTCGCCCAGCGCCCCGGCGCCGGGTCGGAAGCCCGGATAGGCCGCATAGGCGCTGGCCGTCCACTGCCAGGCCTCCCCCGACATCTGCTCCAGCCGCTCGTCAGAGCGCGCGGCCAGTTCCCACTCGGCCTCGGTCGGCAGGCGCGCGCCCGACCACAGGGCGAAGGCGGCGGCCTCGTAATAGCTGACATGCGCCACCGGCGCGGCCAGATCCACCGGGCGACGACCGGAGAGACCGAACTCGGTCCAGTCGCCGTCCTCTTCCCGGCGCCAATAGAGCGGCGCCTCCCAGCCCTGGACCTGGACCATGGCCCAGCCGTCCGACAGCCAGAACTCCGGCCGCTCGTAGCCGCCGTCCTCCATGAAGCCCAGCCACTCGCCGTTGGTCGACAGCCGGTCGGCCAGGCGGAAGGGCTCGATGAACACCCGGTGGCGCGGCCGCTCGTTGTCGAAGGCGAAGCCGCCCTCCTCGGCGCCGATCGTCGCCAGCCCGCCCTCGAAGCCGACGAAGCCCAGGCTTTTGGCCGCCGGGCGGGGCGGATCGGGCCGCTCGCGATAGGCCGGCTGCAGCGGCGACTGGGCGAAGAGGTGCTGGATGTCCATCAGCAGCAGCTCCTGGTGCTGCTCCTCGTGGGCCAGGCCCAGCTCCAGCCGCTCCAGCATCTCCGGCGACAGCGGCCCCGACAGCAGGCGGGCCATGGCCGCGTCGACATGACGGCGATAGGCCCCGACCTCGGCGCAGGACGGACGGGTGATCAGGCCGCGCTGCGGTCTCGGCTGACGCGGTCCAAGGGCCTCGTAATAGGAGTTGAAGATGTAGCCGAAGGCCGGGTCGTACGGCCTGTAGCCCGGCTGGAACGGCGCCAGCAGGAAGGTCTCGAAGAACCAGGTCGTATGGCCCCGGTGCCATTTGACCGGGCTGGCGTCCGGCATCGACTGCGCCGCCTGATCCTCGGGCGACAGCGGCGCGGCCAGGGCCTCGGTCCGCTCGCGCACGGCGCGGTAGCGGGCGAGGGGCGTGTCGGCGGTCGCGGCGACGGCGGACAGGACCAGGGTGTCGTCGGGACTCATGCACGCTCCTGGCGAAGACGCTCCGCTGGCGCGGACAGTTGTTCACAACGAACCGGGAGCTTGGGCGTTCCGCGGGACGAGGGCAATGCCATCTGCTGCCAGCATGGTGTCATCAGCAGTTCTCAATTCCTATTGAATTGATCTGGATTGCTCCACGCGGGCTGCGAGAGCGACAAGCGGACCAAACCCGCTCCGGCGGCGCCCCGTCTTGAAGAGTTTAGCGATGTCCTTCGCCTCGCCCCCCTTTCCTCAACCGCCACGTCCTGGCGACGCGCCGTCCATCGCTTCGGACGACCCGCCGATCCTGATCGTGCCAGGTCTCTACAATTCCGGTCCCGACCACTGGCAAAGCCACTGGGAGCGGGCCTTGCCCAACGCCGAGCGCGTGGACCAGACCGACTGGGAGCGCCCGACCCTCGGCGACTGGACCATCAGCCTGGCCGAGGCCGTGCGCAGCCGCCCCGGCGCGATCCTGGTGGCCCACAGCCTGGGCTGCGCCCTGGTCGGCCACCTGGCCCAGGTCACCGGCGGACGCGGCGTGCGAGGCGCCCTGCTCGTGGCGCCGGCCGACGTCAATCGCGAGGGGCCGGCGGGCCGCCTGCTGATCGGCTTCTCGCCCATTCCCCGCAGCCGCCTGCCCTTCCCCAGCCTGGTGGTGGCCAGCCGCGACGACCCCTACGTCGCCATCGACCGCGCCGAGGCCTTCGCCCGCGGCTGGGGTTCGCGCTTCGTCGATCTGGGCCGGGCGGGCCACATCAACGTCGAGTCAGGCCACGGCGCCTGGCCGCGCGGCCGCGCCCTGCTGTCGGACCTGATCCGCGCCACGGCCGGACACTCGGGCGCGCAGGCGCGGGACAATCCCGCATAGATTGCATTTCCGAGACATTGCGGCATAGTCGAACCCAACGACCGCAAAAACGGGGGGATCGGCCATGGCCACGCGCCGCAACATGCTCAAACTTGTCGGCTTTGGCGGCGGCGCCGTCTTCGCCGGAACCGCGCCGGGCCTGTCGGCCCTCGCCGCGCCGCTGCCGGTGCGCAAGGAAATCAACTCGCTGAAGCTGAACGACCCGACGGTCGTGGCCCTGCGCGACGGGGTGCGGATCCTGAAGGCCCGCACCGCCGGCCAGGGTCCGACCTGGACCGACATGGCCAACATCCATGGCACCGACCGCGGCTTCAACAAGTGCCCGCACGGCAACTGGTACTTCCTGCCCTGGCACCGCGGCTACGTGACCATGTACGAGCGGATGATCCGCTCGGTCACCGGCTACCTTGGCTTCGCCATGCCCTACTGGGACTGGACGGCCAACCGCAAGGTGCCCCAGGCCTTCTCCGAGCCCACCTACAACGGCCAGACCAATTCGCTGTACGAGCCGACGCGCAACAACGGCGTGGTCCTGACCGACGACATCGTCGGCCAGGGGGTGATGGACAGGATCTACAACGAAACCAACTACGAGGTGTTCGGCACCTCGCGCCCGCGCGGCCAGAACAACCTCGACCCCAGCTGGATCACCACCCGCACCGGTACTCAGGGCGTGCTCGAATCCACGCCGCACAACCTCGTCCACGTGCGGCTGGGCGGCTGGATGCCGACGACGCGCTCGCCGATGGATCCGATCTTCCAGATGCACCACGGCAACATCGACCGCATCTGGTGGCGCTGGAACGGCCTGGGCCGCCAGAACACCCAGGAAGGTCTCTGGCAGAACATGGTCTTCCAGAACAACTACCTGGCCCCGAACGGCTCGTGGTGGTCGACCACCCCCAACCAGGTGCAGCAGGTCACGGCCCTGGGCTACACCTACGGCGCCACGCCCACCCGTCTCGGCGTGGCCGCGGCGAGCCAGATCTCGGACAAGCGCATCACCCAGATCTTCGCCCGCGGTTCGGCCGCCGCGGCCTCCGACCTCGGCGTGCGCTCCCTGGCCGCCCGCAAGCGCTCGACCGACACCGGCGCCCAGTTCCTGGCCAGCGCCCAGGCCGGCGGCGACCGCCAGGCGTTTCTGGGCGCGACCAAGCCGCAGACCGGGGGCACGCCCCAGGCCCTGCTCGGCTCGCGCGTCCTGGCCCTGATCAGCGGCCTGACCCCGCCGTCCGACAATGTCGAGGTGAAGGTCTATATCGACGGCCCGGGCAGCGGCGGCGGATCGCGCGAGGGCGATCCCGGCTATGTCACGACCATCGGCTTCTTCGGCTCCGAGGGCCATGCCGGCCACGGCGGCGGCGAAGGCATCTCGGCCTCTACCGACCTCACCCCGTCCCTGCAGGCCCTGACCGCCGCGGGCGTCACGCTCGGCGACGACATCCGCGTCCGGCTGATCGCGGTCGACTCCAAGTCGGGCGCGCCGGCCCCCGAGACCGTCGCCAACGCCAAGGTCGAGATCGTCATCGTTTGACCACAGGCGGGGGCGAAGCTGAGGCAGGAGACAGGATCATGTCGCGCTTCCTCGCCCTCGCCCCCACCCTTGCCGTCTCACTCGGCGTCTTCGCCTGCTCGGCGAACGCCAACGCCACGGCCGTCGTCGGCCGCCCGGCCGAGGCGGCCCTGGCCCGCGACGCGGCCGCCGAACGCTGTCCCGGCCTGCAATTGGTGGCCCGCGTCGACGGCTACACCCCGCCCCGCTCGGGCCAGGTGGACCTCGTTTTCGCCCTGGTCACCGCCCAGGGCGTGCAGACCCTGGGCCGCACGGCCGTCTTTCCGCAGACCGCCTTCTCGACCGGCAAGGGCGATCCGGCCCAGAGCTTCGGCTTCCGCGTCGACCGCCAGGGCCTGGACGCCGGCAAGGCCCGCCTGCGCCTGACCCTCGAAGCGGTGTCGGGCGACGGCGACGGCGCAACCGCGGTGCTGGGCGAGGCGCGCCTGGCCGCCATCGCCGAAGGCGGCTGCTGAGCTCACGTCCAAAACGAACAAGCCCCGCGAGCCAGAGCGGCTCGCGGGGCTCGTACTGGTACGGATACTTCGGCCGGGGTCGCGATCCTCAGCGCCTGCTCGAGCCTCCCTACGGGCGAGCGCGCTGTTCCGCGAAGATCCGGTCGTTATGCGATCTCACTAGGCAGCGGCCTGGCGGCTGCGCACTCGGCTCATCCAGTCTTCCGGATAGGTTTCTCGGACGACAATCGACTTGAACTGGCCGACCGGGATACGGGCGGCGTCGCCCGGCTGCAGGTCGCGCGAGGTCGAGTGACCGGCGAACTCTTCGATGATCGTGATCACCTGGCTGCTGCCGGCGGCGTTCTCGATGAGGATCATGGGATGTCCCTGAATTGGGAGGGTTTGTGAGAAGCTGTCGAGGCGCGTCAGAGGACGCGGCGTTCCTGCGGCAGGCTCTGGCGGGTCCAGGCGTCGATGTCGGACGGCGACTGGAAGCGACGGAAGGCCCCCTGGGTGTGATCCGGGCAGTAGGAGGCGCGCTTGCTGGCGGTCTCGCGGCCGCAGAAGCCGAAGTCGCCGGCGTCCGGATTGCCGATCGGCCAGCGGCACGAGTGCATCGACAGGTCGAGAATGCCGGCGGTGGGGGTCAGGTCTTCCATCACCGCGGTCTGCGGGCGGAGCGCCGGACGGGCCTGGGCCGGAGCCGCGGCGCGAGCGCGCGGAGCCTGGCGGGAGACGCGGACAGCGACGGTGCGCGGCCGGACCGGGGTCTCGCGGGCGGTGATGCCCAGGCGGTGGATCTTGCCGATGACGGCGCTGCGGCTGACGCCGCCGAGTTGCCGGGCCACCTGGCTTGCGCTCAATCCTTCGAGCCACAGCTTCCTAAGCGTGGCGGTACGTTCCTCGTTCCAGTCCATGACGCTATCCGCTTTTTTGGGCGCGGGATCAGCCCCCGCCTCTCTTGGGTAGAATCATGGTTAACAACGGTCAAATTCTTCCGTGCATACCCACGGTTCTCGAAATCACATTTCCCCTGCGAATCTCGCTAGATAGCGTGCGTTGTCGCAGGGAGTCCCAAAAGACTGCGGCAAGACCTTGACCGAATAACGTCGTTCCACGATGAATTCACGGGTCAGAAACCGGCTTGGATTTGAATGCGGCGCGGCGTCGCAAGCCTTGCGACATAACGCCTATCGGGGATTGTGATGCGTACCCTCACCGTCGTGGCCGCGGCCATGCTCTGCGTCTCTCTGGCCGCCTGCTCGCCCAAGGGGGAGACTTCCGGCGAAACCGCCTCGGCGCCCGCCGCCCCCGCGACCCCGCCGCCGACCGACGCCGAGAAGGCCGCCGCCGTGGCCGCCCTCCCCGCCCCCTACAACACCGGCGACCTGCTGAACGGCCAGAGCAAGTTCGCGCTCTGCCGCTCCTGCCACACCATTACCGAAGGCGGTCCCAACATGACCGGCCCCAACCTCTACGGCGTCTTCGGCCGCAAGGCGGGCGCGCACCCCGGCTACGCCTATTCCGACGCCGTGAAGGCCGCCGGCTTCACCTGGGACGCCGAGCACCTGGACCACTGGCTGGCCAATCCGCGCACCGCCCTGCCCGGCACCAAGATGACCTTCGCGGGTCTGGCCAATCCCAAGGACCGGATCGACCTGATCGCCTATCTGAAGGTCGAGACGGGCTACAAACCGACGCCCCCGGCCGCTCCCGCTCAATGAACGACCGCGTCGCCCTCCTGACCCGGCTCTACGCGGCCTTCAACCGCGGGGACTTCGAGGCCTTCTGCGCCGAGCTCGACCCCGCGATCGACTGGCCCGACCAGATCGGCGGCGGCCGCGTGCAGGGTCTGGAGGCGATGCGCGACTTCTGGTCCCGTCGCGACGCGATGGTGCGGGTCGAGGCCAATCCGGTCGATTTCATCCCGCTGGACGACGACCGGGTGGCGGTCGCCGCCAAGCAGATCGTCACCAATCTGCAGGGCCGTCTCTGGTCCGACATCCTCGTGCGACATATCTACACCTTCCATGCGAGCCGGGTGGCGCGCATGGATGTCGCCGAAGAGCGTGACGAGGCGTGAGGCATGGCAAAGGCTGAAGTGTTGCTGACCCGGCACTTCGACGCGACGCGCCGCCGGGACCTCGAGGCCGTCGTCGCCCAACTGCACCCCGACATCGCCTTCGCCAACATCCTGGAAGGCGGCGACGTCGTGGGAGTCGAGGCCGCGCGCGGCTATTTCCAGCGCCAGTTCGCCATGGCCGGCGTCGATATCGGCCTGATGCGCGTACGGCCCCAGGCCGACGGCTGGGTCCACGCCGACGTCGAGATCACCCTGCGCCGCCCCGACGGCCGCCTGTGGTCGCAGAACAGCGCCGTGATCGCCTATCTGCTGCGCGACGGCCTGATCGTGGGCATCGACCCGCAGCCGGATCCTGGGACGCGGTAGAAGCGCCTTCGGCGCCCCCTCAGTCGCTCCGCGACAACTCCCCCGGAGGGGGAGCATCTTGAAGAGCGCCGCGCCAGCCAGATCCTCCCCCTCTGGGGGAGGTGGCCCGGAGGGCCGGAGGGGGTCCTCCCCTAAGCCAGCAGATCCGCGCAGGCGTCCAGAACCGCCTCCGCATCCAGCCGGTACTTGCCATACAGATCCGGCAAGTCCCCCGACTGGCCGAAGGTCTCCAGGCCCAACGCCCGCAGGCGATGGCCGCGCACCGAGCCCAGCCACGACAGCGCCGCCGGCGCCCCGTCGATCAGGGTCACCAGACCAGCCTCGCGCGGCAGGTCGGCCAGCAGCCGCTCGATCGTCGAGATCCGCGCCGCGCCGTCGGTCCAGCGCGAGCGACCCGCCGCCGTCCAGTCGCGGTGCAGCACGTCGGGCGAGGTGACGGCCAGCAGGCCCGCGCCCGGCTCGTCCTCCAGCAGGGCCGCGTGGGCTTCCAGGGCTTCGGGGGCCAGAGCCCCGCAATAGACCACGGCCAGCCGCGTATCGGGCGCCGGGCGCTTGAGCCAGTAGGCCCCCTCGACCACGCCCGTCCGCCAGGCCTCGTCCGCACGCTCGGCCTGGGCGATGCTCCGGGTCGACAGGCGCAGATAGGTCGAGCAGCCATCGACCGCCTGGATGCGCTCGAAGGCGTGGGCCATCAGCACCGCCGTCTCGTCGGCGAAGGCGGGCTCGTAAGCGTCCAGTCCCGGCTGGCTCATGCCGATGAGGGGCGACCCGATCGACTGGTGCGCGCCGCCTTCGGGGGCCAGGGTCAGGCCGGACGGCGTTGCGACCAGCAGGAAGCGGGCGTCCTGGTAGCAGGCGTAGTTCAGGGCATCGAGCCCGCGGGCGATGAACGGGTCGTAGAGGGTGCCGACCGGGAACAATCGCTCGCCGAACAGCGGCGCGGTCAGGCCCAGGGCCGCCAGGGCGATGAACAGGTTGTTCTCGGCGATGCCCAGCTCGACGTGCTGACCGGTCTCGCCCATCGACCACACCTGGGCCGAGGGTATGCGGCGACGCTTGAAGACGTCCTCATGCGCCCGGCGATGGAAGACACCACGCCGGTTCACGAAGCCGCCGAGGTTGGTCGACACCGTCACGTCCGGCGAGGTGGTCACCACCCGGCCGGCGAACTCGTCCTTGCGGGCGGCGATGTCGAACATGACCTTGCCGAACGCCGCCTGGGTGGACTGCTCGCCGCCGCCCGCAACCGCCGCCAGCAGCTCGTCGGCGCTCGGCGTCACAACGCTCGGCGCGTCGTAATGACGGTTGTTGGCCGCCGCGAAGGGCGCGCGGGCCACCAGGCCCTTCAGCGCCGTGCGCTCGGCGGCGGACAGGCCCGACAGGGCGTCCCACTCCTCGCCCTCGACCACGCCCAGCCGCTCGCGCAGCTCGGAGACCTGGGTGGGGTTCATCAGGCCGGCGTGGTTGTCCTTGTGGCCCTGGAACGGCAGCCGCAGGCCCTTGACGGTATAAGCGATGAAGAACCGCGGCGCGTCGTCCTGCGAGGCCCGCTCGAAGGCCTCCAGGATCGTCTCCAGGCAGTGGCCGCCCAGCTCGGTCATCAGCTCGCCGAGATCGACGTCCTTGTAGCCCGCGATCAGGGCCAGAGCGTCGGGCTCGCCGGCTAGGTCGGCGGTCAGGCGCTCGCGCCAGGCCGCCCCGCCCTGGTAGGTCAGGGCCGAATAAAGGTCGTTGGGGGCGGTCTCGATCCAGGCCTTCAGCGCCGCCCCGCCTGGCCGCTCGAACGCTTCCCTCTGGCGCTTGGACCACTTCAGCGTCTCGACCGTCCAGCCGGCGGCCTCGAAGATCTCGCCGTAGCGGGTGAACATCCGGTCCTTGGTCGTCGCGTCCAGGCTCTGGCGGTTGTAGTCGACGATCCACCAGGTGTTGCGCAGGTCGTGCTTGCAGGCCTCGATCAGGGCTTCGTAGATGTTGCCCTCGTCCAGTTCGGCGTCGCCCAGCATCGAGATCATCCGGCCCATGCTCTCGGGCTTCACCGAGCCGCGCGCGGCCAGATAGTCCTGGGCCAGCGAGGCGAAGGCCGTCACCGCCACGCCCAGGCCCACCGACCCCGTGGAGAAGTCGACGTCGTCGACGTCCTTGGTGCGCGAGGGATAGGACTGCGCGCCGCCCAGGGCGCGGAAGGCCTTCAGCTTGTCCAGGCTCTGGCGGCCGAACAGGTGCTGGATGGCGTGGAACACGGGACTGGCGTGCGGCTTGACCGCCACCCGGTCCTGCGGCCGCAGCGCCTTCATGTAGAGCGCCGTCATCAGGGTGGTCATCGAGGCGCAGGAAGCCTGGTGGCCGCCCACCTTCAGCCCGTCGCGGCTTTCGCGCAGGTGGTTGGCGTTGTGGATCGTCCACGACGCCAGCCAGAGAATGCGTTCCTCGAGACGCCGCAGCAGCGCTATTTCCTGCCGCCTGGCCGTCAGAGACCCGTCAGCCATGCTTCCTCACCCGTTTTATACGGGTGAGGTATGCCCCTCGCCCGCCTTTTCGCGCGCTTCATAGTCCTCGATCTGCCGCGCCGTCCACTCCGGAGATTTCGTGAAGCGGGCGAGCAGGTTGTAGAACACCGGAACGATGAACAGGGTTAGCAGGGTCGCCACGATGGCGCCGAAGAAGATCACCGCCCCGATCGTCTGGCGGCTTCCCGCCCCCGCTCCTGTCCAGAGAAGCAGCGGCAAGGCGCCCATGGCCGTGGCGATCGAGGTCATGATGATCGGGCGCAGGCGCAGGGCCGCCGCCTCGATCACCGCCTCGGTGACCTTCAGCCCCTCGTCGCGCAGCTGGTTGGCGAACTCGACGATCAGGATGCCGTTCTTGGCGGCGATGCCGACCAGGATGATCAGGCCGATCTGGCTGTAGGTGTTGATGGTCGAGCCGGCCATCAGCAGACCGAACAGGCCGCCCAGCACCGCCAGCGGCACGGTCAGCATGATCACCGCCGGGTGGATCCAGCTTTCGAACTGCGCGGCCAGCACCAGGAACACCAGCAGCAGGGCCAGGCCGAAGGCGATGGCGATGCCGCCCGAGCCTTCCAGATAGTCCTTGGCCTGGCCGCCCCACTTGACGCTGACGCCGGGGGTCGGATGGGCCGCGGCCTGGGCCTGGAAGAAGCTCACCGCGTCCTCGACCGTGAATCCGGGCGACAGCTGGGTGGTCAGGGTCACCGAGCGCAGGCGATCGACGCGCGGCCGGTCGGGGGTGTCGCCCCGCAGCTGGGTCTTCACGACCGTCGACAGCGGCACCAGACCGCCGGCGTTGGTGCGCACCTGCAGCTTGTCGAGGTCGGCCACGCTGCGGCGCTGGTCGAGCTCGGTCTGCAGGATGACGTCGTATTCCTGGCCGTTCTTGATGTAAGTCGTCGCCTGGCGCGAGCCGAACATGGTCTCAAGCGCCCGGCCCACGGCCTGGGCCGAGACGCCCAGGGTGGCGGCCTTGTCGAGGTCGATCTGCACCGACAGGCGCGGCGCGGTCGGCTCGTAGTCGATACGCGGACGCGAGAAGCCCGGATTGGCCTGAGCCGCGTCGAGGATCGGCTTCAGCCAGTTCGCCAGCTGGACGTAGTCGTTGCCGACGGCGATCAGGTCGACGTTCGTGCCGCCACCGCCGCCGCCGCCACCGCCGCGCTGGAAGGCGCCGCGCACGCTGGCCACGGCCCGCACGCCGGTGATCTTGGAGAGGTCCTTGTTGAGCTCGGCGGCCACCTGGTCGGCGGTCTTGTCGCGCTCGCCCCAGCCCTTCAGCACCACCACGCCGTTGCCCGAGTTGAACTGGCTCTGGCCGAAACGCGGGATGGTCAGGATGGTGCGCTCGGCGACGCCGTCGTCGCGATAGCGGCCCATGATCTTCTCGATCCGCGAGCCGATCGCCGAGGTGTAGTCGAAGCCGGCCCCTTCCGGGGCGCTGATCTGGATGTCGACACGGCCGCGATCCTCGGCCGGCACTAGTTCCTTGGGCAGGCTGACGAACAGCAGCGCCGCGAAGCCGGCCAGCAGGATCACCGCCCCGCCGGCGGCGAAGGTGGCGGCGCGCCCGCCCAGCAGGCTTTCCAGCGAGGCGCGGTAGCTGTCGCGCAGCTTGCCCATCGCCCAGTCCATGCGCTTGTTGAACCAGCCGCCGCCGTGGGCGCCCTTCAGCAGCTTGGAGGCCATCATCGGCGACAGGCTCAGCGCCAGCAGCGCCGAGAAGGCCACGGCCGCGGCGATGGCCACGGCCAGCTCGACGAACAGCCGGCCGATATAGCCCGGCAGGAACATCAGCGGCGCGAACACCGAGATCAGCACGATGGTGGTGGCCACCACCGCGAAGAACACCTGGCGCGAACCGCGCTGGGCGGCGATCAGCGGCGGCTCGCCCTCGTCCACCCGGCGCTGGATGTTCTCGACCACGACGATGGCGTCGTCGACCACCAGGCCCACGGCGAGCACCAGGGCCAGCAGGGTCAGCAGGTTCAGCGAGAAGCCCAGCGGGGCCAGGATGATGAAGGTCGACAGGATGCAGATCGGCGCGACGATCGACGGGATCAGCGCCGAGCGCCAGCTGCCCAGGAAGATCAGGTTGACCAGCGCCACCAGGGCCACCGACATGCCCATGGTGATCCACACCTCGTGGATGGCCTCGGCGGTGAACACCGAGTTGTCCACGGCCACCACCAACTTGGTGCCGGCCGGCAGGGTCTGGTTGATGACCTCGACTTCCTTGGCCACGGCCTTGGAGATGGCCACGTCGTTGGCCTGCGACTGGCGGGTCAGGCCGATGCCGACCTGGTCGACGTCGTTGCCGCGGAACAGGCGACGGCGCTCGTCCGGCCCTTCCTCGATGCGGGCCACGTCCGACAGGCGCAGCACGAAGCCGCTGGCGTCGGCGGGCCGCAGCGGCAGGCGCGCGAAGTCCTCGGGCTTGGCGTAGGCGCGGGCCACGCGGATCGTGAAGTCCTTGGCGCTGCTTTCCAGCGAGCCGGCCGGCAGTTCCAGGTTCTGGGCGTTCAGCGCGTCCTCGACGTCGCTGACCGTCACGCCCCGGGCGGCCATGGCGTCGGCGTTCAGCCAGATGCGCATGGCGTAGATCTTGGCCCCGAACAGGTTGGCCTGGGCCACCCCGTCGATGGTCGACATCCGCTCGACCAGGTAGCGGTCGGCGTAGTCGGCCAGCTCCAGCGGATCGAGCGTGGTCGAGGTCAGGTTCAGGATGATGATCGGCGAGCTGTCGGCGTTGGCCTTGGCGATCTGCGGCGGATCGGCCTGGTCGGGCAGGTTGGCCGACACCCGGCTGACGGCGTCGCGAACGTCGTTGGCGGCGGCGTCCAGGTCCCGGTCCAGGCGGAAGGTGATGCTGATCTGCGAGCGGCCGTCGCGCGAGGAGCTGTTGACCCGGTCGATGCCCTGGATGCCGGCCACCTGGCGCTCGATCACCTGGGTGATGCGCTCCTCGATGACCTCGGCCGAGGCGCCGCGATAGGCGGTCGAGATCGACACCACGGGCGGATCGACATTGGGCAGTTCGCGGATCGGCAGCGAGCCGAACGCGGCCAGGCCGATGACGCACAGGATGATCGCCGCGACGGCGGCGAATACCGGGCGGCGGACGGAGATGTCGGAAAGCATCAGCCGGCCTTGCGGTCTTGCTTGGCGTGGTCTTGGCCAGGCTGGCCCGCCGGCTTGTTGACGTCACGCACCGCGCCGCCGTCCTGCACGCGGTTGAGGCCGTCGGCCACGATCACGTCGCCGGCCTTGAGGCCCGAGCGGATCTCGACATAGCCGCCGGCGGTCAGGCCCGTGGTCACGTTGGTGCGGCGGGCGACATGGCCCTTGTCGCCCTTGGCGACGACGAACACCGAGGCCTGCTGGCCTTCGAACTGCACGGCCGCCTCCGGCGCGGCCAGGCCCTGGCGCACGCCCTGGTCGATGGCGACCTTGACCAGCATGCCCGGCTTCAGCCGGCCGCCGGGGTTGGGGAACTCGGCCCGGGCCTTGATGGCGCGGGTGGTCTCGTCGATGCGGGTGTCGATCTGGGCGATGCGGCCCTGGAAGGTCTCGCCCGGTAGGGCGTCGGGCGCGGCCTGGATCGGCAGGCCCTCGCGCAGGGTGGCGAGGTAGCGGTCCGGCACGGCGAAATCGACGCGCACGACCGAGGCGTCGTCCAGGCTGACGATGGCCGTGCCCGGCGCGATCAGCGTGCCCGGCGCGACGTCGGAAATGCCCACCCGGCCGGCGAACGGCGCGCGGATCACGCGGTCCAGCCGCTGGGCCTTGGCCGAGGCGACGCTGGCCTTGGCCGTCTCGTAGGCGGCCTGGTACTGCTCGGCGGTGGCGCGCGGGGCGATGCCCTTGTCGGCCAGGGTCTTCCAGCGCTGATAGGCGCGCTCGGCCTGGTTCAGGTTGGCCTGGGCCTCGGCGATGCCCGCGTTTTCCTGGTCGTCCTTCAGCGTCACCAGCACCTGGCCGCGGACCACCTGCTGGCCGTCGCGGAAGTGGACGGCGGTGATCATCTCGGTGGTGTTCGAGGTGATGGTCACCGACTGGCGGCCCTTGGCCACGCCCAGCACCTCGATGCGATCGGTGAACGGACGGCTGTCGACCTTGACCTGCGAGACGGCTGTGGCGCGGCCGCCCGGACCGCCCTGCCCCTCGGCCTTGCCGCCCAGCAGAAGCTTGGCGCCGCCGGCCACGATCATCAGAACCAGGGCGACGCCGGCCGCCATGAGGAAGAAGTGCCTGCGGATCACTAAGGTACGCTCCGGCCCCGTTGAACCGGGCCTCAAAGTCTAGGTTGCGGCGACATATGACCTCACCCTAGACCCGCGTCTAGTGACACTAGAATTACGGTTTATTTCATCGACGCAACACTTTCATGGCGGCGCTTTGACGTAACGCCAGTCGCCAAGGCGCCGCCTTGAACGCGCTAGTCCGTGTAGCCCGGGGACTCGCGATCCAGCTGCCTCAGGCACCCCGGCCAGGCCAGGCCCGCGATCATGCCCAGGCCCATGCCGGTCTGGCTTCGCACTTCGGCCTGGGCCGCCTCCGGAGCGAGCAGCACGTGCTCGCGTCCTGCGCTGAGCGCCATCACCTGCTGGGCGCAGGCGCGCTCCAGGAAGAACATTCCCAGCCAGCATTCGGCCGCCGTGCGGCCGGTCGACAGGGTGCCGTGGTTGCGCAGCAGCATCAGCCGCTTGTCGCCCAAGTCGGCCACCAGCCGCTCGCGCTCGTCGAGGTTCAGGGCGATGCCCTCGTAGTCGTGATAGGCCAGTTGCGGCGTCACGATCAGGGCGTGCTGGCTCAGCGGCAGCAGGCCCTCGGCATGGGCGGCCACGGCCACGCCCTGGTCGCTGTGCAGGTGCATGACGAACTGGGCGTCCTCCCGCGCGGCGTGGATCGCCGAATGGATCGTGAAGCCCGCCGGATTGATGAAGTAGGGCGTCTTGTCGATCACGTTGCCTTCCAGATCCACCTTCACCAGGCACGAGGCGGTCATCTCGCCGAAGAACATGCCGTACGGGTTGATCAGGAAGTGATGCTCGGGCCCGGGGATGCGGGCCGAGATGTGGGTGAAGATCATGTCGTCCCAGCCGTGCAGGGCGACCAGCCGATAGAGGGCGGCCAGATCGACCCGGGCCTGCCATTCGGCCTCGCTGACCTTGTCCTTGATCGATGCGGCGATCGCGCCGGCGCCGTCGGCCATGACGTTTGCTCCCGTAGGTTATCATTGTTGAGTTGAGCGTCGCGCCGACGGGCGCCCCCGTCAAGAGATTGGGTCAAGCGACCCGTGTTCCACGGGAACGGACTTGCCAGCGCCGCCGGCCCGTCGGACGGTCCATCCAGATTCGTATACGGGGGACGGCCGGCATGTTGCCCTTGATCGGCGTGGGCGTGATCGTCCTGGGCTTCGCCTTGAGATTCAATCCGTTGCTGGTGGTGGTCTGCGCCGCCATGGCCTCGGGCCTGGCCGCCGGCCTTGGCCCGCTGGAGGTGCTGGCCGCCTTCGGCAAGGCGTTCAACCAGAACCGTTATGTCAGCATCGTCTGGGTGATCCTGCCGGCCATCGGCGTGCTCGAACGCTCGGGCCTGCAGGAGCGCGCCCGCACCGCGATCCGAGCGATGAAGGCCGCAACGGCGGGACGGATCCTGATCGTCTACCTGCTGGCCCGCCAGCTGACCGCGGCGCTGGGCCTGATCTCGATCGCCGGCCACGCCCAGACCGTCCGCCCGCTGGTCGCCCCCATGGCCGAGGCCGCCGCCGAAGGCCAGGCGCCGCTCGATGATGCGACCCGCGAAGAGGTCAAGGCGATGAGCGCGGCCACCGACAATGTCGGCGTCTTCTTCGGCGAGGACATCTTCATGGCCATCGGCTCGATCCTGCTGATCGTCGGCTTCCTCGACCAGAACGGCCTGATCGTCGAGCCGCTGCACCTGTCGGTCTGGGCCATACCGACGGCGATCTGCGCCTTCCTGGTGCACGGCGCGCGCCTGCTGCTGTTCGATCGCAAGCTTTCGAAGCGGGGGGTGAAGGCATGATCGGCCTGCCGCTCGTCTATCTGCTCGCCGGCTTCATGTTCACGGCCTTCGCGGCCATGAGCGCCGGCGACAAGGCCAACCCCAAGCGCTGGGGCAACGCCGCCTTCTGGGGGTTGTTCGCGATCAGCTTCCTGTTCGGCGACCGCCTGGGCGATCTCGGCAACGGCTTCCTCGTCGTCGCCCTGGCCTTGCTGGCCGGCACGGGCCGCCTCGGCGTGGGCCAGCCCAAGACCACCACCGCCGAAGAACGCGTCGAACTGGCCCAGCGCTTCGGCCTCAAGCTGTTCCTGCCGGCCCTGCTAATCCCGGTCATCGTCCTGGCCGGCACCTTCACTTTCAAGGCCCTGACCTGGAAGGGCCAACACGTTGTCGATCCCAAGCAGGCCACCCTGGTCTCCCTGGCCGTCGCCGCCGTGGTCGCCGCGATCCTGGCCCAGCGCCTCTTCAGGCAACCGGCCGGCGCGCCGCTGCAGGAGGGCCGACGGCTGATGGACCTGGTCGGCTGGGCCGCCCTGCTGCCGCAGATGCTGGCGGCGCTGGGCGCGGTCTTCGCCCTGGCCGGCGTGGGCCAGACCATCGGCGACATCACCCTGGCCATCACCCCGGTCGACAGCCGCCTGGCCGTGGTCGTCGCCTATTGCCTCGGCATGGCGATCTTCACGGTGATGATGGGCAACGCCTTCGCCGCCTTCCCGGTGATGACCGCCGGCATCGGCCTGCCGCTGGTGATCGGCCGCTTCGGCGGCGACCCGGCCGTGGTCTGCGCCATCGGCATGCTGTCGGGCTTCTGCGGCACCCTGCTGACGCCCCTGGCCGCCAACTTCAACCTCGTCCCCGCCGCCCTCCTCCAGCTGAAGAACCGCTACGCCGTCATCCGCGCCCAGGCGCCGACGGCGGTGCTGATGCTGCTGATCAACATGGTCCTGATGTATGTCCTCGCCTTCCGCTGAGACCGTCTCCCGCTTCGCCCAGGCCGCGCTGGGCCACGTCGTCCGCGAATATCCCAACAAGCTCGACCACGTGATGGCCGGCGACGCCGATGTGCTCGGCCCGCACGCCCTGCACCCGATCTTCTATGGCAGCTTCGACTGGCACTCCTGCGTCCACGGCTACTGGGCCCTGGCCACCCTGCTGCGCCTGCATCCGGGCCTGCCCGAGGCCCCGGCCATCCGCGCCCTGTTCGATGACGCCTTCACGGAGGGCAAGGTCGCCGCCGAGGTCGCCTATCTCGCCCGCCCCGAAAGCCGCGGCTTCGAGCGCCCCTACGGCTGGGCCTGGCTGCTGAAGCTGCAAGCCGAGCTCCTCGTCCACGACGCGCCCTGGGCCGCGGCCATGCAGCCGCTGGCCGACGCCTTCGTCGCCCGCTACCGCGCCTTCCTGCCGATCGCCGACTATCCGATCCGGGCCGGCGTGCACTCCAACACCGCCTTCGCCCTGGCCCTGGCCGCCGACTACGCCGACGCCACCGGCGACGCCGACTTCCGCGCCCTGCTCGCGGCCAAGGCGGCAGCCTGGTACGGCCAGGACCGCGCCTGCCAGGCCTGGGAGCCGTCCGGGGACGACTTCCTGTCGCCCGGCCTGGTCGAGGCCCTGGCCATGCGCCGCCTCCACCCCGAAACCTTCGCCGCCTGGTTCGCCGCCTTCCTGCCCGACCTCGCCCAGCGCCGACCGGCGACGCTGTTCGCCCCGCCCTCGGTCAGCGACCGCACCGACGGCAAGATCGCCCACCTCGACGGCCTGTCTCTGTCCCGCGCCTGGTGCTGGCGCGCCGTCGCCAAGGATGCGCCTCCGGCCGTGGCGGCCGTCGCCCTGGAAGCCGCCGAGCTTCACCTACAAGCCGCCTTGCCCCACGTCACTGGCGACTACATGGGCGAGCACTGGCTGGCGAGCTTCGCCCTGCTGGCGATGCTGGAGGGGTGAACGGCCGGCAGCGATCCTTCTCCCCTTGCGGGAGAAGGTGGCGGCGAAGCCGTCGGATGAGGGGTCTCTCAGATGTGGGACGCTCCGCCCGGCCTGACCGCTGCACGCAGCTTCAAGGTTTGAGAGACCCCTCACCCGACCTGCTTCGCAGGCCACCCTCTCCCGCAAGGGGAGAGGGATCGCACGGCGGCTGAAAACGTCCCACCTCCGGCCCTTCGGGCCACCTCCCACAGAGGGGGAGGTTCCTCTACTGTGCCCCGCCGCCCGCAACCGGATTCGCCTGCCCGTGTCTCAGATCCCCGTCGCCGACCTCACCGAAGCCCAAGCCGTCGAGGAACTGGAACGTCTCGCCGACGAGATGGCCGGCCACGACCTGCGCTACTACCAGGACGACGCCCCGACAATCGACGACGCTGGGTACGACGAGCTCAAGCGCCGCAACGCCGACATCGAGGCGCGCTTTCCCCAGCACGTCCGCGAGAACTCGCCGTCGCTGAAGGTCGGCGCCGCGCGCTCGGCCCAGTTCTCGCCGGTCGAGCACGGCGTGCCGATGCTCAGCCTCGACAACGCCTTTTCCAACGACGAGGCGACCGAGTTCGACGCCCGCATCCGCCGCTTCCTGCGCATCGGCGCCGACGAGCCGGTGTTCTACACCGCCGAACCCAAGATCGACGGCCTGTCGGCATCGATCCGCTACGAGAAGGGCGTGCTGGTCCAAGGCGCCACGCGCGGCGACGGCCGTGTCGGCGAGGACGTCACGGCCAACCTCAAGACCATCGCCGACATCCCCCACAAGCTGAAGGGCTCGGGCTGGCCTGACGTGATCGAGATCCGCGGCGAGGTCTATGTCGAGCTCGAGGCCTTCGCCGCCTTCAACCGGGCCGCCGAGGAAGCCGGTTCGCGCACCTACGCCAACCCGCGCAACTTCGCCGCCGGGTCGCTGCGCCAGATCGACCCGAAGATCAGCGCCACCCGGCCGCTGCGCTTCTTCGGCTACGCCTGGGGCCTGGCGTCGGAGCCCTTCGCCGCCGGCCAGTGGGAAGCGCTGGAAAAGCTCGAGGAATGGGGCTTCGTCACCACCGCCCCGCCGGCCCAGAAGGTCGAGGGCGCGCAAGGCCTGCTCGACGTCTACGCCCATTTCGAGACCCTGCGCCCGCAACTGCCCTTCGACATCGACGGCGTCGTCTACAAGGTCGACGACCTTGAGCGGCAGCGCCGACTGGGCTTCGTCTCCCGCTCGCCCCGCTGGGCCATCGCCCGCAAGTTCCCGGCCCAGCGCGCCAAGACGATCCTCGAAGCCATCGACATCCAGGTCGGCCGCACCGGCGCCCACACGCCCGTGGCGCGGCTGAAGCCCGTCACCGTCGGCGGCGTCTCGGTGACCAACGCCACCCTGCACAACGCCGACGAGATCGCCCGCCTCGACGTCCGCATCGGCGACACCGTCGTCCTGCAACGCGCCGGCGACGTGATCCCGCAGATCGTCGAGGTCGACGTCGCCGCCCGTCCGGAAGGCGCGGCCCCCTACGAGTTCCCGCACGTCTGCGAGTGCCCGCTGAAGACGGCCCTGGCCCAGGAGATCAACGCCAACGGCGTGGAGTCCGTGGTCCGTCGCTGCACCGGCGAGTTCGCCTGCCCGTTCCAGCGCGTCGAGCACCTGCGCCACTTCGTCTCCCGCCGCGCCTTCGACATCGAGGGCCTGGGCGAAAAGCAGCTGCAGGCCTTCTTCGAGGAAGGCTGGATCAACGAGCCGGCCGACATCTTCCGCCTGGCCCGCGACGAGGAGAAGCTGGCCGCCCTGCGCGAACGCGACGGCTACGGCGAGACCTCGGTCAAGAACCTGATCGCCGGCATCGACGCCCGCCGCACCATCGGCCTCGACCGGATGATCTACGGCCTGGGCGCCCGCGACATCGGCGAGACCACCTCGACCGTGCTGGCGC
This sequence comes from Caulobacter sp. GW821-FHT10C03, assembly GCF_059415485.1. Lineage (NCBI taxonomy): Bacteria > Pseudomonadati > Pseudomonadota > Alphaproteobacteria > Caulobacterales > Caulobacteraceae > Caulobacter > Caulobacter sp. GW821-FHT10C03. Next base: position 226,046 of record NZ_JBWKNI010000005.1, read on the forward strand.
GCCACTTCGACCAGTTCGCCGACCTGCAGGCCGCCTCCGAAGCCGCCGCCAAGGGCCTGCCGGGCGCGACCTATCTGGAGCTGTCGACGGCCGCCGGCGTCGGCCCCAAGGCGCTGGACCTGCTCGTCGAGGCAGGCCGGGCCGGCGTGCCCGCCGATCCCTGGCCGCAGTCGGAAGACCTTGAGCTGAAGATCGGCCAGGTGGTGCCCAAGTTGACCAAGCCGGCCCGCGCCGCCCTTGCCCAGCGCTACGGAACCTGGGACGCCTTCGCGCAAGGCCTGGCCGAGGCCGCCAAGGGCGCGCCGGGCGAGGACTACCTGCACCTGGCCTCCGTCGATGGGGTCGGCCCAGTCGCCGCCCAATCCCTGGCCCGCTTCTTCGCCGAGGAGCACAACCGCCAGAAGGTCGAGAACCTCTTGGCCCAGCTCGACGTCCAGGCCGTCGCCAAGCCCAAGACCGACACCGCCGTGGCCAGCAAGACCGTGGTCTTCACCGGTTCGCTGGAGAAGATGACCCGCGACGAGGCCAAGGCCCAGGCCGAGGCCCTGGGCGCCAAGGTCGCCTCGTCAGTCTCCAAGAAGACCCATCTGGTCGTCGCCGGCCCCGGCGCGGGCTCCAAGCTCAAGACCGCCCAGGACCTCGGCATCCAGGTGATGACCGAGGACGAGTGGCTGGCCCTGGTCGCCGGCTGATGAAGGTCGTCGCCATCGACTTCGAAACGGCCAACGAGACCCGGTCGAGCCCCTGCTCGATCGGTCTGGCCTGGATCGAGGACGGCGCGGTCGCCCGCGTCGATCACCACTACATCCGGCCGTGGGACATGCGGTTCGCGCCGTTCAACATCGCCTTCCACGGTATCGGCCCGAACCATGTGCGCGACGCCGACGAGTTCCCGGCCGTGCTCGACAGGCTGCGCGAGGACCTCGACGGCGCCCTGGTGCTGGCCCACAACGCGGCCTTCGACATCAGCGTCATCCGCCGCACCTGCGAGCACTATGGCGTGGCCCCGCCGGCCTTCGACTACATGTGCACCGTGCAGGTGGCCCGCAGCGTCTGGCCGGATCTCGTGTCGCACAAGCTGAACGTGGTCGGCCGCCATCTGGGGATCGACTTCAAGCACCACGACGCGGCCGGCGACGCCTATGCCTGCGGCGCGGTGGCCCTGGCCGCCGCGATCGAGACCGGCGCGGGCGGTATCCACGCCCTGCCCGGCCGCATCGGCCTGACGCTCGGCCGGCTGGACCAGGGCGGCTATGCCCCCTCGCAGAGCCGCCATCTCCCCAGGAAGGCCCCGCCGCCGCCCCGCCCCGTCCTGCCGCCCGGCGCCGAGCGCCGGCTGGCCGGCCGCACGGTGGTGTTCACCGGGCAGCTCGACACCATGAGCCGCCCCGACGCCCAGGACCTCGCCGCCGCCATGGGCGCGCGGGTCGTGCTCTCGGTGAGCCGCAAGGTCGATCTGGTCGTCGCCGGCCCTGGCGCGGGCGCCAAGCTGCGCATGGCCGAGGCCATGGGCGTGCAAGTGATGCGCGAGGACGAGTGGCTAGCGCTGGTGGGGTGACTAGTCATCGAAGAACCGTCAACCTCACCCCCTGATACGTATCATGGTCGTGAGGCAGGACGACGAAAATGATGCAGGCACGACGGGTTGACGCTTATCTCGACACGATTTGGGCGATCGCAGCGTCCAGATATGTCGGCTCTTATGTCATCGGTTTCACCGCCCAACAGCGATGGGCCCGACACTCCGGATACAAATATCTTGAGTGTCAGCACATGGTTATTTTGGAAGACAAGCTGAACAGATCGGACGCGCTTTGGCTTGAAGGAAGAATTCAAGATTCAATTAAGCGAGATCGACGCCACACCAATTACAGAAAATATGATCCCGATCGACGCGACCGGCGCCACTATCCAAGTGCAGGGCAGGCGACGGCCAATCCAGATGCTTTAATCCACTCGGTATATATGGCTTGGTGGGAGCCCTAAGAACCTCACCATCGCCTCCTGGCCGCCACCTTCTCCCGCAAGGGGAGAAGGATCACTGAGCCAAGAACGCCGCCAGACGGTCCTTCCACAGCACCGCCCAGGTGTGGCTGCCGTGGCCCTTGGTCTTCTCGCTGGCCGGCAGCAGCACGAACTGCCCGCGCTTCAGCCGCTTCACCTCGCGCTCGGCGATCCCCAGTTCCGGCGGGTTGATGAAGTCGTCGGCCGAGTTGACCCACAGCACCGGGACCTCGATCTTCTCCAGCCCTTCCGATGGGTCGTAGTTGCGCGACGCATCCACCTGATAGAGCAGGTCGTTGGCGTCGAGCCCTGCGATGCGGCGGGCGAAGTCGGCCTCCAGGGCCTTGTCGGTGGCTTCGCGGGTCGGCAGGGCCAGTTGCATGGGCAGGGCCGAGGCGCCGGCGATGATCAGGAAGTCGGTCGCCGTGCGCAGACCCTGCTTCGGTTGGTCGACATAGTCGCCGCCGTTCCAGGCCGGGTCGGCCTTGATGGCGTCCATGGTCATCTTGCGCCACATGCGGTTGCGGCCGGCGATGGCCACGGGCTGGCAGGCGAAGGGCGCGAGCTTCGCCGCGAAGCCCGGATACGCCTCGCCCCAGACGAAGGCGTGCATGCAGCCCATCGACGTGCCCATCAGGAGCCGCAGGCGATCCACCTTCAGCCCCTCGACCAGCAGCCGATGCTGAGCCTCGACCATGTCGTCGTAATCATAGTGCGGGAACTTCGCCCGTAGCCCGTCCGAGGGCTTGGACGATTTCCCGTGGCCGATGCCGTCGGGCAGGATCACGTACCACTGCGCCGGATCCAGCAGACCGCCGGGGACCAGCAGTTCGTCGGCGAACTGCGGCGACAGGAACTGCTTTCCGGACCCGCCCGTACCGTGCAGCACCATCACCGCATTGGTCACCCGCCCTTGGGCGTCCCTCTTGGGCTCGCCCAGCGTCGTGTAGTGCAGCCGCAGCTCCGGCAGGGTCTCGCCCGAACGGAACTTGAAGTCCTTCACGACGAACTCGCCGTCTTTAGGCGCGACGGCCGGAGCGGCGAAGGCGGCGACGGGGCTCAGGGCCGCGCAGGCGGCCAGGGTCAGCAGCAGGCGGCGCATGGCTTACTTCTTCTCCAGCCGGGCCACGAGGCTCGACGTATCCCAGCGGCTGCCGCCCAGGTCCTGCACCTCGCCGTAGAAGCCGTCGATCAGCTTGGTGACCTCCAGGGTCGCGCCGTTGCTGGCCGCCTCGTCCAGGGCGATGCCCAGGTCCTTGCGCATCCAGTCGACCGCGAAGCCGAACTCGAACTCACCGCGCGACATCGTCCCCCAGCGGTTCTCCATCTGCCAGGACTGGGCCGCGCCCTTGGAGATCGCCGCCAGCACGTCGTCGGTCGGCAGGCCGGCGCGCTTGGCGAAATGCAGCGCCTCGGCCACGCCCTGGACCACGCCGGCGATGGCGATCTGGTTGCACATCTTGGTCAGTTGGCCAGCGCCCGACGGCCCCATGCGGCGCATGGCCTTGGCGTAGACGTTGAGCACCGGCTCGGCCGCCGCGTAAGATCCCTCGTCGCCGCCGACCATGATCGTCAGCTGGCCGTTCTCGGCCCCCGCCTGGCCACCGGATACTGGCGCGTCGAGGAAGCCCACGCCCTTGGCGGCGCAAAGCTCCGCCATCTCGCGGGCCACCTTGGCCGAGGTGGTGGTGTGGTCGACGATGATCGCGCCGGCTTCCAGCGCCGGCAGGATCTCGCCCACCACGGCGCGGACGTCGTCGTCGTTGCCCACGCACAGGGCGACCAGCTGCGCGCCCTTCGACGCCCCGGCGATGGTCGGATCGCTGCCGCCGCCGTGCTTTTCCACCCAGCGGGCGGCTTTCTGCGCGGTGCGGTTATAGACGGTCACGTCGTGGCCGGCGGCCTGCAGGTGGCCCGCCATCGGAAAGCCCATCACTCCCAGGCCGATGAACGCCGTCTTCATGCGCGAGACTCCTTGCCGCACCCTGCGGTTTCGGAGCCGTGTCTGGCCCCTCGGGCCTGCGATCGCAACGCCATTTTAACGTCCTGCCTTCAGGTTGCCCCGACAGGGTTAAGCAGGCTTAAGCACGATGGCGTCGACCGGCGAAGCGCCGATCATCATCAAGAAGATCAAGAAGGGCGGCGGTCATGGTCACCATGGCGGCGCCTGGAAGGTTGCGTATGCCGACTTCGTGACGGCGATGATGGCCTTCTTCCTGCTGATGTGGCTGCTCAACACCACGAGCCCCGAGCAGAAGCAGGGCATCGCCGACTACTTCGCCCCCGCCTCGATCTCGTCCAGCACCAGCGGCTCGGGCGGCATTCTCGGCGGCACCTCGCTCGGCGACGACGGCGCCAAGGCCGACGGCAAGATGTCGGTCGTCCAGCAGATGGCCCCCGAGGCTCCCGACCAGACCAACCAGGACGGCCAGTCCTCGACCACCGCCAGCCTCGACTCGGCCAGCGAGCAGGCCCTGCGCGACGCCCTGGCCAAGAAGGAGCAGGACAGCTTCGCCTCTGCCGCCCAGTCGCTGCGCCAGTCGCTGCAGGACATGCCCGAACTGGCCGAACTGTCGAAGCAGATCATGATCGACCAGACCCCGGAAGGCCTGCGCATCCAGCTGATCGACCAGGAAGGCCGCTCGATGTTCAAGGAAAACAGCAAGGAGCCCAACGACCGGGCCCGCCTGCTGCTGCGCGCCGTGGCCAAGGTCATCAACCAGCTGCCCAACCGCATCACCGTCTCGGGCCACACCAGCGCCGACGCCCGCGGCCGCAAGGCCGACAGCGACTGGTCCCTGTCGGCCCAACGCGCCGACTCCTCGCGCCAGATCCTGCGCGGGGCCGGCGTCGACGACGACCGCATCTACCAGGTGTCGGGCAAGGCCAATTCCGAGCCCCTCTACGCCGACGATCCCACCCTGGCCGGCAACCGCCGGATCTCCATCGTCCTGTTGCGCGAAAAGCCCGTCCTGCCCGACAACCTGTGACCGTATGACGCGTCACGCGTTTGTCCTGCTTGCACAACGGCTCGGCATGCCGCCTAATCACCCTTGAGGCATAGGCGGGGGCCTGGCCGGAGGAAGGGGACAGGGACGACGTGACGCAGCATTTTCCGACGCGACAGCTTCGGTTCTTCCTGACGGCGCCGACCCCATGCCCGTACCTGGCCGGCCGCCAGGAGCGGAAGGTCTTCACGCACCTGCCCCTGTCCGACGGCCCCGGCGTCAACGACGGCCTCACCCAGGTCGGCTTCCGCCGCTCCCAGAACATCGCCTACCGCCCGGCCTGCGAGACCTGCCGCGCCTGCCAGTCGGCGCGCGCGCCCGCGGTCGACTACGAATTCTCGCGCTCTGAGCGTCGCGCCCTGAGCCGCAACGGCGACCTCGTTCGCCACCTGGTCGAGGCCGAGGCCACGCTGGAGCAGTTCGAGCTGCTGCGCCGCTACCTCGTCGCCCGTCACGCCGACGGCGGCATGGCCGAGATGACCTGGCCCGACTATGTCGCCATGGTCGAGGACACCGCTGTCCGCACCCACCTGATCGAATACCGCCGCCCGTCGGTCGATCGCGGTCCGGGCGAACTGGTGGCCTGCGTGCTGGTCGACGTGCTCGCCGACGGCCTGTCGCTGGTCTACAGCTTCTACGACCCGACCGAGGTCCGTCGGAGCCTCGGCTCCTTCATCATCCTCGACCACATCGTCCAGGCCCGCCTGACCGGCCTGCCCTACGTCTATCTGGGCTACTGGGTGCCGGGGTCGGAGAAGATGGCCTACAAGGCCAAGTTCTCGCCGCTGGAGATCCTCAAGCCCGGCGGCTGGTCGCTGATGTCGGCCCGCGAACGCGGCGCCCGCCCGCCCAAGGCCGCCCCCGCGCCTGCCGTGCGCGAGGTCGAGCTGTCGGACGCCGTGCCGCTGACCGAACTGCCGGCGGCGGGGAAGCCCTAGCCTTCCTCCGGCTCACGCGGCGGTGGATGAAACCCATCCGCGCGACACCCTGGATTTACATGGCGCAGGTTGCGACCTCATGATCGGAGGAACACCCAGTTCCCCGAGGTCAACGTCTTGCATTGCTCACGGCTCACGATCCCCCTGCTCGCCTCGCTCGCCGTCCTGGCGGGCTGCGATCGTGTTAGGTCAAACACGCTCCTGAGCGACTGGCGGCCAACCGACCGGCAAATCGCCAAGGTCGACGCGGCGCTGGCGCGGTTCCAGAGCGACCCCAAGTTCAAGGCAGTGCGGCTCTTCGCTCCCGGCGAAGCTCATGACCGGACCTATTACGGCAACTCGCAGTACGGCGAACGCCGGATCTACGTCGCCCTGTCCGCCAAGCCGCCCCTGCTGAACGCGCCCAAGACCCAGCACAGACCCGCGACCCGTCCGCTCGCCCCGGATCTCTGCGCCGTCGTCGTGGCGGTCTACCGGGTGAGCATCGACGAGGTCATCGAGGAGAAGTGCCTCGACAAGCGGTTCTCCCGCTGAGCCCTGGACCCAACTGGGGAGAGGTGATTTTACCGCGACCAGGCCACCCCGCCGTCGACCGTGATCGTCGACCCCATCACATAGTCCCCCGCCCGCGAAGCCAGGTAGATCGCCGCGCCGGCCATGTCCTCGGGCTCGCCGATACGGCCGGCCGGGATGTGCTTGGCCACGGCGTCGGCGTGGTCGCGGGCGACGCGGTTCATGTCGCTGGGAAAGGCGCCCGGCGCGATGGCCGAGACGGCGATGTTGTCGGCCGCCAGGCGCAGGGCCATGCGCTTGGTCATGTGGATCAGGCCGGCCTTGCTGGCCCCGTAGGGATAGGTCTCCTCCTTGGTCACCGACAGGCCGTCGATCGAGGCGATGTTGATCACTTTGGCCACGCGGGCCTTGGCCGCTTCGCGCAGCGGACCGATCAGGGCCTGGGTGAGGAAAAACGGGGTCTTCATGTTGAGGTCGACGGTCTTGTCCCAGCCGGCCTCGGGAAACTCGTCGAAGGCCGCGCCCCAGGCCGCGCCAGCGTTGTTCACCAGGATATCGAGCTTCTTCTCACGCTCGGTGATCCGCGCCGCCAGGCCCTGCACGCCCTCCAGGGTCGAGATGTCGCCCGGCAGCGACACGCACTCGCCGAACTCCGACAGCTCCTCGGCCGCCGCGTCACAGGCGCCGGCCTTGCGGGCGGTGATGTAGACCCTCGCCGCGCCGTAGCGCAGGAAGCCCTCGGCGATCATCCGGCCGATGCCGCGCGACCCGCCGGTGACGAGCGCCACCCGGCCCTCGAGGGAGAACATTTCCAGCATTAGCGTTTCCTCCGCGCCCGTTCTTCCGGGCTTATTTTTCAGGGTTGGTGAGCGCCTGGTAGACCAGGGTCGCCGTGCGTTCGTCGAGATTGCGCAGGGCCGGGTCGCCGTCCTTGCCCAGCACGTGGATCATGCCCAGGAAGATCAGGTCGTTGGCCGGGTCGATCCAGAACCAGGTGCCGGCCGCGCCGCCCCAGCTGTAGGTCCCCTTCCCCGCCAGCGTCCCGGCCCGGGCCGGATCGGTGACGACCATGAAGTCGAGGCCAAAGCCCTTGCCGGTGGCCTTCGAGAACCCGGCCTTGGGATCGTCCAGGATCGCGTCGGGCAGGTGATCCGACGCCATCAGCTTCACCGTCGCCGGCGACAGGATGCGCACGCCGTCCAGCGCGCCGCCGTTCAGCAGCATCTGGGCGAAGCGGGCGTAGTCGGTGCAGGTCGAGACCAGCCCGCCGCCGCCCGAGGCCACGACCGGCGGCTTGGTGATGTCCAGCACCATGAAGCCCTCGGCCGGGACGATCTTCTTGTCCTTGCCGCTCCACATGTAGAGGTCGGCCAGGCGGTAGAACTTCTCCGGCGGCAGCGAGAAGCCGGTGTCCCGCATCTTCAGCGGCGTAAAGATGCGCTTCTGCATGAAGTCCGGCAGGCTCTGGCCCGACAGCTTCTCGACGATGAAGCCCTGGATGTCGACGCCGACGCTGTACTTCCACTGCTTGCCCGGCGGGCCGTAGAGCGGCAGCTTGGCGACCTTCTCGACGAACTCCTGGCCGCTCTTGGAGCTCAGCACCCCGGTCGAGACATAGGCCTTGTCGACCGGATTGTCGGGGTTGAGGCCATAGGCGAAGCCGGCCGTGTGGCTCATGATCTCGCGCATGGTCGGCGGCCGGTCGGCGGGCTCGGTGACGAACGAGCCGTCGGCGTTGACGCCCTTGTAGACCCGCAGGTTGGCGAACTCCGGGATGTACTTGGTCACCGGGTCGTCGAGACGCCACCTGCCCTCCTCGAACAGGATCATCATCGCCACGCCCGTGACCGGCTTGGTCTGGGAATAGATGCGGAAGATCGTGTCCTTGGTCACCGGCGGCCCGTCATAGGCCTGGACGCCGTAGGTCTCGAAACTGACCACCTTGCCGTGGCGGATGAGCATGGTGCTGGCGCCCGGCAGATGCCCCTCGGCGACCAGGCTCTTCATCAGGGCGTCGAGGCTCTTCAGCCGTTCGGGCGAGACGCCGACGCTCTGCGGCGCGGCGGTCGGCAACGCCGGCTTCGGGGCGGCCAGGACGGGCGATGCGCCCATCGCCCCACCCATCGCCAGAGAGAAGGCCAGGGCCGTCGCCAACCCGAAACGCCGCCCAAAACCCTGCATCGCCATACATCACCCCAAACAGCCGTTTGGAGGCGACCTTACCGGGGATTGCGACAGGTGCAATCACGCCTTGGAAGAGCGGGATGGTGTCAGGAAGGGGAGCGGAGGTTTTCCGCGATCCCCTCCCCCTTGATGGGGGAGGGGCAAGGGTGGGGGTGGTGCGGCGTCAAACGCCTCGCCGCCGCCGATTCAGTAGTCACCCCCATCCCCGACCCTTCCCCCATCAAGGGGGAAGGGAGAAAGGGAAGACCGCCTACTTCTTCTTTTTGGCGTTCGCGGCCACGGCCAGGAACATCGTCCCCACGCCGCAGAACACCGCGAACAGGGCGATGAACACCGCCGTCGACTTCTTCGAGTCGCCGTCGGCCGCATGGGCCAGTGTCGGCGCCGCCAGGATGAACGCGCCGGCCAGCAGCGACTTGATGGTCTTCATCGGAAAAGCCCCCTCACAAGAATACTGCGGGGAGCTAGCCCGCTTTCCACCATCGCGACAAGCCGACGCCAGACTTCTACTTCGCCGAGAACAGCGCCTTGTCGATAGCCTCGGCCATCAGGGCGTAGCCTGCGTCGTTGGGGTGCAGGTGATCGCCGCCGTGGGTCTCGACGCGCAGCTGGCTGGGCTTGGCCGGGTCGCGCAGCACCGCGTCGAAGTCGACGATCCCGTCGAACTCGCCGCTGGTGCGGATCCAGGCGTTGACCGCCTGGCGCGTGGCCTCGCCCTTCTCGTGGTAATAGGCCGCGCCCTCGAACGGCGGGATGACGCCGCCATAGATCTTCACGCCGCGCGCGTGGGCCCGGGCGATCAGCTGGCGGTATCCGGCGATCAGGTCTTCAGGCGTCACCGCATCGGCGGCGAAGCCCGGCTGGGCCGGACGGCCGATGTCGTTGATGCCTTCCAGCAGGAACACCGCCTTCAGGCCCGCCACGCTCAGAACGTCGCGGTCGAAACGCGACAGGGCGCTGGGTCCCGACACCTCGCGCAGCAGCCGCCCGCCGCCGACGCCCATGTTGACGACGCTCCAGCCCTCGCCGCGCGCGGCCAGCCGCTGGGCCAGCTGCTCGGGATAGCCCTTGTCGGCGTTGGCGGTCGAGCCGGAGCCCTCGGTGATCGAGTCGCCGATCGCCACCAGCACCTGCGCCTCGCCCGCGCCTCGCACCTCGACGCCGCTGACCAGACCCGGACCGCGCAGGGTCTCCTCGCCCGGGATCAGGCTCTTGGCGACGTGGTTGCCGGACGGGGCCACGAACAGGCGCACGCGGTGGCCGGCGGGAGCCTGGGTCCCGACATAGAAGATCGCCACCGACACCCGGTCCATGGCCTTGACCGGCAGGGCGACCGGATCGGTCAGCAGCGGCGCGCCCGGCGCCAGGGTGAACTCGGACTTGCCGCCCACGGTCACCGCGACCGGCGCGCCCAGGATCTTGCCGTCGGCGTCGGCCGGGGCGACCGTGATCGCCCCCACCGCCAGCGGGCGCTCATTGAGTTCGTTGGACAGCCGCAGCCGCAGCGCGTCGCCGCCGGCGTTCAGCCGCATGACCTGGCGCACCGTGACGTCGGTGAAGGCCCGCGCCTCCCCCGGCCGGGCCACGGCCTGCGGCGCGATCGGCGCATTGCCCCAGGCGCTGCGCCAGGCCGGCGCGGTCGCGGCGGCGGCGGCGGGACGGGCTTTCGAAGCTTTCGAGGGGGCGGCCAGCAGCGGCGCGCTCGGGGCCAGGGCCAGAACCAGGGCGGCGGACAGAAGAAGTCGTTTCACGGCGTTTCCCCACGCAACGGCGGTTGACGTCCGCCACTTCAGTGATATTCTCAATATATCGATCAATTGTCCATATTGTGAGAATTGATCGTTGGATCGAGTTCGATCCTTCCCCGTTCTGCCTGACCTCGTTCCCCCTGAGGTCGCAGGAGCGCCGGCTTGGCCAGCGCTCCTTTCTTTTTGCCTGAACGGCTCCCGGCCCCATTCACTCCGTGAAATCCCCGCGAAAGCGGGGACCTAGGCGTTTTCTGAAACCCGCAGCGCTCGACGATAAAACGCCTGGGTCCCCGCTTTCGCGGGGATTTTACGGGAGATGAACCGTCTAAGGCCGCCCCGCGCAGCTGGGCTCGCCGCGCGCCGAGGCGTCGGCCACACCCGGCAGCACCAGCTTGGAGACCGGAACCTTCGCCCCCCGCAGGCCCTTGGCCACGATGCCGGCCGCCATGCGCGCGCCCAGCTCGTTGGGGTGGGTGGTGTCGTTGATCCCTTCGGGGTGGCTGGCGATCTTGTCGGCCGCCGAATAGATCATGAAGCGCTTGGCGCCCTCGGCCTCGCCCATCTTTTGCAGGGCGGCCTGGCTTTCCTTGTCGAGATCGATCAGCGGGGTCTTCGTTTCAGCCGCCACCCGCCGCACGGTCGCCGAATAGGGACCGTGGGTGTCCTGGATCTGGCCGTCCTTGAAGATCAGCTTGGCGATCGGGGTGATCAGCACCGGCTTGGCCCCGGCCGTCCGCACGTCGGCCACGAACCGGCGCAGGTTGTCGGCATAGGCCCCGTTGGGATCGGTGAAGCGGACGATCTTCTTGGTGTCGGCGTCGTTGTGGCCGAACTGGATCAGGACGGTGTCGTCCTTCTTCAGCTGCGCCATCAGCACCGCCCACAGCCCCTCCTCCTGGAAGGTCTTGGTCGAGCGGCCGCCGCGGGCCAGGTTGACGATCTCCGCCTCCGGCTTCAGCGAGCACTTCAGCACCATGCCCCAGCCCATCTGCGGGAAGCTGCGGGCGCTGTAGTCGGCGGCGGTGGAGTCGCTGGCGATGACGATACGGTTCGGATCGGCCAGGGCGGCGGGCGCCGCCCCCAGCACGAGAGCGAGCGCGAGGGCGGCGGCGGTTTTCATCAGCGGGTCTCCGCCAGGATGGAACGATCGATCTCGGAGACGGAATTGACGCCGGTCAGGGCCATGGCCACCCGCATCTCCTTCTCCATCAGGTCGAGCAGCTGGGTCACCCCCGCCTGCCCGTTGGCCGCCAGGGCGTAGACGGCGGCCCGGCCCAGCAGCACGCCCTTGGCCCCCAGGGCCAGCATCCGCACCACGTCGAGGCCCGAACGCACGCCGCCGTCGGCCAGCACCGTCAGCTTGTCGCCCACGGCCTCGGCGATGGCCGGCAGGGCCTTGGTCGAGGACAGCACCCCGTCCAGCTGGCGGCCGCCGTGGTTGGACACCACCACCCCGTCGGCGCCGATGTCGGCGGCGGCCTTGGCGTCCTCGGGATCGAGCACGCCCTTGATGATCAGCGGCCCCTTCCAGGACTCGCGGATCCATTCCAGGTCCTTCCACTGGATCGAGGGGTCGAAGTTCGCCCCCAGCCAACCCATGAAGTCCTCCAGGCCGGTATTGCCCTTCAGCACCGGGGCCACATTGCCCAGGGTATGGGGGCGGCCCATCAGGCCGACGTCCCACGCCCATTGCGGCCGGCCCACGGCCTGCAGCATCCGGCGGAGCGAAGCGTTCGGACCGCTCATGCCCGAGTGGGCGTCGCGATAGCGGGCTCCCGGCACGGGCATGTCGACGGTGAAGACGAGCGTGCTCGCCCCCGCCGCCGCCGCCCGCGCCAGGAGGTCGCGCATGAAGGCGCGATCCCGCAGCACATAGAGCTGGAACCACAGCGGCCGGCTGGAAGCCGCCGCCACTTCATCCACGTCGCACACCGACACCGTCGACAGGCACAGCGGCACGCCCTTGGCCGAAGCCGCGCGCACCGCCTGGCACTCGCCCCGACGGGCGTACATGCCCGTCAGGCCGACCGGGGCCAGCACCACCGGCATGGACTGCTCCACGCCGAACAGGCTGGTCGCCGTCGAGACCCTGGACACGTCCTTGAGCACCCGCTGGCGCAGGGCCAGGTCGGCGAGGTCGGAGACGTTGCGGGCCAGGGTCCGCTCGGCATAGGCGCCGCCGTCGATGTAATCGAACAGGAAGCGCGGCAGCTTGCGCCGCGCCGCCTCGCGGAAGTCGGTGGTCGACGAGATGATCACGGGACTACTGCAGGTTCACGAACGCGCCGCCGTCCACCAGCAGGGCCGCGCCGGTGACATAGTTGGCCAGGTCTGAGGCCAGGAACACGATCGGGCCGGCCAGGTCGTCGGGCTCGCCCAGGCGGCCCAGCGGGATGCGGCCGCTCATGTATTCGCGCTTGGCGACGTCGGCCAGGTCTTCCTTGTTGATCGCGGTCTCGATCGTGCCCGGCAGCACCGAGTTGCAGCGAATGCCGTACTTGCCGAGCGCGATGGCGGTCGACTGCATCAGGCTGTGCACGCCGGCCTTGGTCGGGGTGTAGTGCGTCTGCATGCCGCCGCCGACCAGGGCGCTGATCGAAGAAACGGCGATGATCGAACCGCCGTGGCCCTGCTTGACCATCTGGTTGGCCGCCGCCTGCACCATGTAATAGGCGCCGTGCAGGTTGACCTTCATGGTCCGCTCAAGAACCTCGGGCGGCATGTCGAGGAAGGCGTGGAACGGGCAGATGCCGGCGTTGTTGACGAAGACGTCGACCTTGCCGAAGGCCTCGACGGCCGCGTCGACGAAGGCCTTGGCCGTGGCGACCTCGGCCACGTCGCCCTTCACGGCGATGGCGCGACGGCCCAGGGCCTCGATCTGCGCCACGGCGTCGGCCGCGCCGGCCTCGTCGGAGTGGTAGTTGATCGCCACGTCGGCGCCATGACGCGCGGCGCCGATGGCGGCCGCCTTGCCGATGCCGCCCGAGGCGCCGGTCACCAGCACCACCTTGTCCTTCAGAAGCATAGTTCCTCCGTCATACATACGCGCGGGAGGCGTCAGGTCTTGGCGCCCGAACCCCGCTTACCGTTCCAGCCCAAATCGCGGCTGATCGCGTCGGCGGCCAGGCGGACGTCGTCCACCAGGCCGGTCATCCGTTCGTCGTCCATGTACTGAGCAGCGCCCGAGACGCTGATCGCGGCGACGATCTGACCGCCCGCCCCGCGCACGGGCGCGGCCACGCAGCGGATGCGGTCTTCATTCTCTTCAAGGTCGAAGGCGACCCCGCGCTGGGAGTAGTCGCGCATCCACGCGATCCACTGCTCTTCATTGGGCGCGCCGGCGGCGGCCGGGCCTTCCTTGCGATAGAGCGCCCGCCAGCGGGCTTCCTCGTCGTCCAGCACCAGGGCCTTGCCCAGGCCGGTCGAGCGGATCGGCTGGCGATCGCCCACGCGCGAGGAGATGTTGATGCGGCGGCGGCCGGTCAGCTTGTCCAGATAAAGAGCGCGGTCGTCGTCGAGCACGCCCAGGTGGACGGTGTCTTCAAGCTCTTCCCACAGCTTTTCCAGGTGCGGGCGCGCCACGCGCGGCAGGTCCATCTGCTGGCTGGCCAGATAGCCCAGCTCGAGCAGCTTGGAGCCAAGGCTATAGCCTTCGCGCGGCGTTTGGGTGAGCATACGCCGTTCGACCAACGCCGTGGCCAGTCGGTGGGTGGTGCTGCGGGTCAGGCCGAGTCGCGCGGCCAGGGCCGGCAGGCCGATGGCGCCCGCATCGGCCACCACGTCGAGCACGTCCAGGCCGCGAAACAGCGTCTGGCTGCCGCTTGGGCTCTTGGTCGCCGCGCCTTCGTCGTCAGCCACTGGTTCCGCTCCCCTTGACGTGCTGGGTTTCATTTTGTAGCACTACCTCTCATAATATGGAACGCAAGACAAGGGCTCGCTTCGCGACTCTTCGGGTCACGGATCTACCGCGGCGAGCGTGTCATACGATGTTCTGGGGAGGTAGCGCGAACATGTGTTCGCGCCGTTCGGCGGCCCCGCTGGCGCGCCCTCCCCCGGTTTGGGGTTGATCCGGTCGAGCGACCGGGCGTTGTTGGAGCACTAGGATGCCGCTTCCCTTGATCAAGCATGTCCGGGCCTTCGTGGTCCGCGGCGGCGGCGCTGATTATCACGACCAGGGCGAAGGCCACTGGATCGACGATCACATCGCCACCCCGATGTCGCGCTATCCGGAATATCGCCAGAGCCGCCAGAGCTTCGGCATCAACGTGCTGGGCACCCTGGTCGTCGAGATCGAGGCCGTCGACGGCACGATCGGCTTCGCGGTGACCACCGGCGGCGAACCGGCCGCCTTCATCGTCGAAAAGCACCTGGCCCGTTTCCTGGAAGGCCGCGACCCGACCGAGGTCGAGAAGATCTGGGACCAGATGTACTTCTCCACCCAGTACTACGGCCGCAAGGGCCTGGTCGTGAACGCCATCTCGGGCGTCGACCTGGCGCTCTACGACCTGCTGGGCAAGCTGCGCCAGGAGCCGGTCTACGCCCTGCTGGGCGGCAAGGTCCGTGACGAACTGACCTTCTACGCCACGGGCGCGCGTCCGGACCTGGCCAAGGAGATGGGGTTCATCGGCGGCAAGATGCCCCTGCACCACGGCCCGGCCGAGGGCGAGGAAGGCCTGCACAAGAACATCCAGGAACTGGCCACCATGCGCGAGCGCGTGGGCGAGGACTTCTGGCTGATGTTCGACTGCTGGATGTCGCTGGACCTCAACTACGCCACCAAGCTGGCCCACAAGGCTCACGAGTTGGGCCTGAAGTGGATCGAGGAGGCCCTGAGCCCCGACGACTACTGGGGCTATCGCGACCTCAAGAAGAACGCCCCCAAGGGCATGCTGGTCACCACCGGCGAGCACGAAGCCACCCGCTGGGGCTTCCGCATGCTGCTGGAGATGGAATGCTGCGACATCATCCAGCCGGACGTGGGCTGGTGCGGCGGCGTCACCGAACTGATCAAGATCGCCAACCTGGCCGACAGCAAGGGCGTGATGATGATCCCGCACGGCTCGTCGGTGTACAGCTACCACTTCGTCATCACGCGCCATAACAGCCCGTTCGCCGAGTTCCTAATGATGGCGCCCAAGGCCGACGAAGTCGTGCCGATGTTCCATCCGCAGCTGATCGGCGAGCCCGTGCCGGTCAACGGCAAGCTCAAGCTCGGCGACGCGCCCGGCTTCGGCGTCGAGCTGAACCGCGACATCGCCCTGCACCGTCCCTATCCGCGGTAATCCGCGCCTTTCCTCCCCCATTTCCCCCTAGAGCCAGAAGATCATGAAACTGCTGCGTTACGGCCCGCGGGGCGCCGAAAAGCCCGGTCTGCTCGACGCCGAAGGCAAGATCCGCGACCTGTCGGGCCACGTGTCCGACATCACCGGCGCCGAGCTGTCGCCCGAGGGCCTGGCCAAGATCGCCGCCATCGACCCGGCCACCCTGCCGGTGGTCGAAGGCTCGCCGCGCTACGGCGTGCCGATCGGCAATGTCGGCAAGTTCCTGGCCATCGGCCTGAACTTCGCCGACCACGCCAAGGAAGCCGGCCTCGAGCCCCCGCCCGAGCCGATCTTCTTCACCAAGGCGATCTCGTGCCTGAACGGCCCGAACGACCAGGTCATGCTGCCCAAGGGCGCCGAGAAGGGCGACTGGGAAGTCGAACTGGGCGTCGTGATCGGCAAGCGCGCCCGCTATGTCGAGCAATCCGAAGCCCTCGACTACGTCGCCGGCTACGTGCTGGTGAACGACGTCTCCGAGCGCGCCTTCCAGAAGGAGCTCGGCTCCCAGTGGGACAAGGGCAAGGGCTGCGACACCTTTGGCCCGGTCGGCCCGTGGGTCGTCACCGCCGATGAGGTCGGCGACTGCCAGAACCTCGACATGTGGCTCGACCTCAACGGCAAGCGCATGCAGACCGGCAACAGCAAGACGATGATCTTCGGCGTCGCCGAACTGATCGCCTACATGAGCCGCTTCGTCACCCTGGAGCCGGGCGACATCCTGACCACGGGCACCCCTCCGGGCGTCGGCGAAGGCCAGAAGCCGGAAAAGATCTTCCTCAAGGCCGGCGACGTCATGGAGCTGGGCATCGAGAAGCTCGGCAGCCAGCGCCAGGAAGTCATCGCCTGGACCAAGGAAGGCGTCTCGTGACCGTCTACGCCAACCGCTTTGCAAACCGCGCCGCCGTCATCACCGGCGGCGCCTCGGGCCTGGGCAAGGAAACCGCCCGCCGCCTGATCGCCGAAGGCGGCAAGGTCGCCCTGTGGGACGTCAACGCCGAGGCCCTGAAGGCCGCCGCCGAAGAGATCGGCGCGACCTTCACCTACGCCCTGGACGTCTCCGACGAAGCCCAGGTCGCGGCCGCCACGGCCGCCAGCCTGGAGGCCCTGGGCAAGATCGACGTGCTGGTCAACTCGGCCGGCATCACCGGCGCCACCGTGCCGGTGCACGAGTTCCCGCTCGACAGCTGGAAGCGCGTCATCGACATCAACCTGAACGGCCTCTTCTACTGCTGCCGTTCGGTGGTGCCGCACATGCTGGCGGCCGGCTACGGCCGCATCGTCAACGTCGCCTCGGTGGCCGGCAAGGAAGGCAACCCGAACGCCAGCGCCTATTCGGCGTCGAAGGCCGGCGTGATCGGCCTGACCAAGTCGCTGGGCAAGGAACTGGCCGGCAAGGGCGTGATCGCCAACGCCCTGACCCCCGCCACCTTCGAGAGCCCGATCCTCGAACAGCTGCCCGCCAGCCAGGTCGAGTACATGCGCTCGAAGATCCCGATGGGCCGCCTCGGCGAAGTCGAGGAAAGCGCCGCCATGGTCTGCTTCATGGCCAGCGAAGAGTGCAGCTTCACCACCGCCGCCACCTTCGACACGTCCGGCGGCCGGACCACCTTCTAAGCTTTTGTATCCGGGCTCGTCCGCCCTTCGGGGCGGGCGGGTTCAAAGGGAGGAACCATGGCGTACGCGGGTCCGATCATCGACGCCCACATGCACCTGTGGGACCTCGACAAGCACTACTATTCCTGGCTGCAGGACGACCCGCTGCCCAACAATCCGGCCGGCGACATGAGCCTGATCGCCGGGAAGGACTACCTGCCCGCCGACTACGCCGCCGACGCCCTGCCCTGGCGCGTCCAGAGCCTGGTTCACGTCGAGTGCGGCCTGCCGACAGACAAGCAGCTCTCCGAGACCGACTGGTTGGAAGGCCTGGCCGAGGCCGGCGCGCCCATCGGGGCCATCGTCGCCGGGGCCAACCTGGACGATCCCAACGTCGAGCTGCTGCTGGAAGCCCACGCCGAGCGCCCGCGCGTTCGCGGCATCCGCCAGATCGTCAATTTCCACGAGGACCCGGCCAAGACCTACGGCCCGTCCGACCTGCTGCTGAACGACCAGTGGCGCCGGGGTTTCGCGCTGCTGGCCGACCATGGCCTGTCGTTCGACCTGCAGCTCTATCCCTCGCAGATGGCGACGGCGGCCGCCCTGGCCGACGCCCATCCCGACATCCCGCTGATCGTCAATCACGCCGGCATGCCGACCGACCGCGACGAGGCGGGTCTCGCCCTCTGGCGCGCCGGCCTCGCGGACCTCGCCAAGCGCCCCAACGTCTCGTGCAAGATCTCGGGCCTGGCCATGGTCGATCGCGCCTGGACGGTGGAAAGCCTGCGCCCGTTCGTCCTCTACGTGATCGAGGCCTTTGGCCCCGAACGCAGCATGTTCGCCAGCAACTTCCCGGTCGAGAAGGTGCACGGAAGCTTCGACGCCTTCTACTTGGCCTACGACGCCATCACGGCCGATTTCAGCGACGCCGACCGCCAGCGCCTGTTCGCCGGCACGGCCGCCGACATCTACCGCATCGCCTGACAACCATAAAAAGACGCCCGGAGGACACCCCATGAGCAGCAAGATCGAAGGTCGCCCGATCGCCTTCCGCATGCAGCTGAAGGCCGGCGTCGCCGCCGAGTACGAGCGCCGTCACGACGAGCTGTGGCCGGACCTGGCCGAGGCCCTGCGCGGCGCGGGCATCTACGACTATTCGATCTTCCTCGACGAAGAGACCATGAGCCTGTTCGCCGTGCTGCGCCTGAAGCCGGACAACAACAAGGACGCCCTGCCCCTGCAGCCGGTGATGAAGCGCTGGTGGGACTTCATGGCCGACCTGATGGAGGTCCACCCCGACAACAAGCCCGTCGAGTGGCCGCTGAAGCCCGTCTTCTTCTTCGAGGGCTGAAGACCGTGAAGCGCACCGCTTTCCTCGGCCTCGCCGCCGCCCTGCTCGCCACGACGGCTCTGGCCGAGCCGACGCGCTACGTCATGACGGCGTTCACCAACGCCAGCCAGTCGAACATGAGCATCTACGACTCGGCCGACGGCACGCGCTTCACCCTGCAGAAGCCGCTGGCCTACACCCCGCCCAAGGGTCTGATCCGCGACCCCAGCGTGCTCAAGCGCAAGGACGGCTTCTACTACGTCGCCTACACCACCGGCTGGACCGGCAACACGATCGGCCTGGCCCGCAGCAAGGACCTGGTCGACTGGACCTTCCTGCGCGACGTCACAATCGACGTGCCCGGCGTCACCAACAGCTGGGCGCCCGAGTGGTTCGTCGACCAGGACGGCTCCGAGCACCTGATCCTGTCGGTCTCGACCACCGGCATCGGCGGGCAGTTCCAGCCCTACCGGATCACCGCCCAGGACGCCGACCTGACCGCCTGGAGCGCGCCGCGCCCGCTGTCGGGCATGGGCCCCAACTACATCGACGCCTTCGTCGTGCGCGAAGGCTCGCAGTACCAGGCCTTCGCCAAGAACGAGACCACCAAGTACATCGAGCTGCTGACCGCCCCGTCGCTGGACGGCCCCTGGCAGGTCAAGGGCGGCGGCGACTGGGCCGGCTGGGGCAAGTTCCTCGAAGGCCCCGCCGTCACGCGTACCCCTGAAGGGGCCTGGCGCGTCTATTTCGACGAGTACATGGCCAAGCGCTACTGGTACTCCGACAGCAAGGACGGCTTCCGCACCTGGACCAAGAAGCAGGAGCTGCCCGAGCTTTCCGGCACGGTCCGCCACTTCACCGTCCTCAAGGAAGGCGGCGACCAGGCGGTCGCGGCCAAGCCGGCTGAAGCGCACAAGATCACCTGGGACAAGTACTCCCTGAAGGTCGACGGCAACCGCATCTACTCCTGGGGCGGCGAGTTCCACCCCTTCCGCGTGCCCAGCCCCGACCTGTGGCGCGACATCCTCCAGAAGATGAAGGCCAGCGGCTACAACACCGTCGCGATCTACATCGACTGGGGCTACCACTCGCCCAAGCAGGGGGTCTACGACTTCAGCGGCGTGCGCGACATCGACCGCGTGCTGACCATGGCCAAGGAAGAAGGCCTCTACGTCATCACCCGCGCCGGGCCCTATGTGAACGCCGAGCTGACGCGCGGCGGCTTCCCCGGCTGGCTAGTCAACCAGCAGGCCCGCGCCCGCACCGACGCGCCGGAATACGTCCAGGCCGCCGACGAGTGGCTGAGCCAGATCAACAAGGTCATCGCCCGCCACCAGCTGACCACCGGCCAGGGCACGGTCATCGCCCACCAGATCGAGAACGAGCTCGACGTCGTCGGCGCCCCGCAGCAGCGCTACATGCAGTGGCTGGCCGACAAGGCCCGCGCCGACGGCATCACCGTTCCCCTGTTCCACAACGACAAGGGCCGCAACGGCTACTGGGTGCCCAAGGACTCCAAGGTCCCCGGCACGGTGGAAGGTCCGACCGACCTCTACGCCTTCGACGGCTATCCGGGCGGCTCGTGCAAGGTCGACTCCACGCCGTCGGCGGCCGGTGTCGCGCCCGACTGGGGCCTCTACGGCGCCGGCGGAGCCAAGGGCGGCGCCTCGGCCAGCCCCAACACCCCCGGCTTCGCCGCCGAGTTCGGCGGCGGCTGGTTCGACTACTGGGGCAGCAACGGCGACTACGACTGCACCGCCATCCATCGCGGCATCGGCTATCAGCGGGTGTTCTACGGAACCAACATCGCCAACGGCCTGACGATCCAGAGCTTCTACATGACCTATGGCGGCACCTCGTGGGGCTGGCTGCCGGCCCCGGTGGTGTTCAGCTCCTACGACTACGGCTCGGCCATCGACGAGGCCCGCGGCCTCCGCGACAAGGCCCGCGTCATGAAGCAGATGGGCCAGTTCCTGAACGCGGTTCCGGACCTGACCCGCATGGACAAGGGCGAGTTCGTCACGGTCTCGAACGACAAGGTCCGCGTCTACCACAACATCAACACCGAGACCGGCAGCCACCTCTATGTGGTGGTCCACAATCCCAGCAGCGCCACCGGCGACGAGAGCTTCACCTTCAAGCTGAAGACCCGCGACGGCGAGTACGTGGTCCCCTCGCGGATCAAGGGCCAGGACAGCAAGATGCTGATGGCCAGCTACGACCTGGGCGGCCAGCGGCTGGTCTATTCGACCTCGGAAATCCAGACCCACCTGCCCTGGAACGGCGGCGACCTGGCCCTGCTTTACGGCCGCGCCGGCGAAGCGGGCGAGACCGTGCTGCGCTACGCGCAGGCCCCCAAGGTCGAGGTGCTGGAAGGCGACGTCACGTCCGCCTTCAACGCCGCCAAGGGCGACCTGAAGCTGACCTACCAGCACACGGGCCTGGCCCGCGTGCGCATCACCGGCGGCGGCCGTCCGCCGCTCGTGCTGCTCCTGGCCGACGAGGCGACGGGCCAGACCTTCTGGCGCCAGGACACGCCTGCCGGCCCGACCCTGCAGCGCGGCCCCGGCCTCGTCCGCACCGCCGCCGTCAAGGGCGGCGTGCTGTCCCTGACCGGCGACACCGAGACCGATAGCCCGCTGGAAGTCTTCGCCCCCAAGGGCGTCAAGTCCGTCCGCTGGAACGGCGCCGCCGTCGCCGCCAAGGCCACGGCCAGCGGCTCGCTGCTGGCGTCCAAGGCCCTCCCCGGCCCTGCCGCCGTCAACGTTCCCGACCTCGCCAAGCTCGACTGGAAGACCGCCGCCGGCTCGCCCGAGTCCGACCCGGCCTTCGACGACAGCGCCTGGGCCAAGGCCGAGGGCAAGCGCGGCGGCTCCACCGTGCGTCCGCCCACCGGCCAGCCGGCGCTCGACATGAGCACCCACGGCTTCCACAACGGTGACGTCTGGTACCGCGGCCGCTACAAGGGCCGCGCCGACATCGACACCCTGACCCTGCACTACGGCGCCGGCGGCGCGGGCCTGCTGCAGGTCTGGCTGGACGGCAAGTTCCTGGGCCAGCACGAGCTGGACGGCGGCCTGCCCCGCCCGATCACCACGGGCGTGGCGACTTTCAAGCTGCCCGACGACCTGCGCGGCGATGGCGAGCACGTGCTGTCGGTGATGGTGCGCAACAACGGCCACAACTGGGACCTCGACGCCGACGACTTCCACAAGGAAGCCCGCGGCCTGGTCTCGGCCTCGCTGTCGAGCCCCACCAGCTACAGCTTCGCCGTGCCGATCGCCTGGAAGATCCAGGGCAACAAGGGCGGCGAAGACATCGCCGATCCAGTGCGCGGCTCGCTGAACGAAGGCGGCCAGTACGGCGAGCGGAACGGCTGGCACCTGCCGGGCTTCCCCGACCAGAGCTGGGCCAAGGCCGACATGGCCGCCACCGTCCCCTACGCCGGCACCACCTGGTATCGGACGAACTTCGATCTGGCCCTGCCCAAGGACCAGGACGTGACCCTGGGCCTGACGATCGGCGATCCGAAGACCCCGCGCTCGCCGGGCCGCTACCGCGTGCTGATCTTCGTCAATGGCTGGAACATGGGCCAGTTCATCGCCCATGTCGGCCCGCAGCGGACCTTCGTCCTGCCGAGCGGCATCATCGATGAGCACGGCAAGAACACCATCGCCCTGGCCGTGACCAGCGACGGCGCCCCCGGCGACGCCCTGGAAGCCGTCAAACTCGAAGTGCTGCGCAACGTGGAAGGCGGCGCCCCCGTCGCCCGCGTCCCCGCGCCGAACTACAAACAGTAGGCCCCCGCCTACCGCCAGACCTACCCTTTAGGAGACTACCGTGCCCAATCTCGCACACGGCATCGAGGCCAAGGACGTCAAGGCCAAGATCGCCCTTCTGATCAGCAACCTCGTCGACATCACCGACGAGACGGGCGAGTTCCTGCTGCGCCTCGACGACGGCCGCGTCATCGACACCAAGGGCTGGAACGACTGGGAATGGACCCACGGCGTGGGCCTCTACGGCCTGTGGAAGCAGTACGAGATGTACGGCGACGAGCGCGCCTTCGACATCATGACCAAGTGGTTCGCCGACCGTTTCGAGGCCGGCACCCCGACCAAGAACATCAACACGGTCTCGCCGTTCCTGACCCTGGCCTATCTGTACGAGGCCACCGGCGACCACACCTACATCCCCTATCTCGAGACCTGGGCCGACTACGTCATGTACGAGGGTCCGCGCACCGAGGAAGGCGGCTTCCAGCACATCGTCTTCAACAGCGAGAACCCGCAGCAGCTGTGGGACGACACGCTGATGATGAGCGTGCTGCCGCTGGCCAAGATCGGCCTGCTGCTCGACCGCCCCGACTTCGTCGAGGAGGCCAAGCGCCAGTTCATGGTCCACATCAAGTATCTGGCCGACCGCAAGACCGGCCTGTGGTTCCACGGCTGGACCTTCGAGGGCCGTCACAACTTCGCCGACGCCCTGTGGGCGCGCGGGAACTGCTGGGTGACGATCGCCATCCCGGAATTCATCGAGCTGCTCGACCTGAAGCCGGGCGACGGCCTGCGCGCCTTCCTGATCGACGCCCTGGAAGCCCAGATCAAGGCCCTGACCGAGTACCAGGACCAGGAAACCGGCCTCTGGCACACGATCATCAACGACAAGACCTCGTACCTGGAAGCCTCGGCCACGGCCGGCTTCGCCTACGGCGTCCTGAAGGCCGTCCGCAAGCGCTACATCGGCAAGGAATACGAAGCCGTCGCCATCCGCGCCATCAAGGGCGTGCTGGCCAATATCGACGACGCCGGTGAACTGCAGCAGGTCTCGTTCGGCACCCCGGTGTTCGACACGATCCAGGGCTACAAGGACATCCCGCTGACCTCGATGCCCTACGGCCAGTCGCTGGCCATGCTGGCCCTCGGCGAGTTCCAGCGCGCCTTCATCTAGGACTGACGACTTCTGGGCCGTTCCCAACCACCGTGTGTCCCCGCGAAGGCGGGGACCCAAGCCGAGCCAACCGGGCAAGCACTGGAAACGCAGCTTGGATCCCCGCCTTCGCGGGGATGATCGGAAAAGGGGACGGCTCAACGCCTAAGGCCCGTCAGAGGCCTTTCTGAATACCTTGGGAATGAAACGAACATGGCCACGCCAGACCCCCGCAAACCGTCCTGGGTCACCTATTGGGGCTGGGGCTCCGGCGACATGCTGGGGGCCGGCGCGCAAGCCGTGATCACCGGCTGGCTGGCCTACTTCTTCATCACCTTCTGCGGACTGTCGCCGGTCGAGACCGGCCTGATCCTGGGCCTGCCGCGCCTGCTCGAGGCGATCACCTGCCCGCTGATCGGCTACATCTCCGACAACCTGCGCCACACCTGGATCGGCCGGAAGGTCGGGCGGCGGAAGATCTTCCTGCTGGCGACCATCCCGCTGCTGCCGGCCTTCGCCCTGATCTTCGTCACCGGCAAGCCGTTCCTCTACTACCTCGTGACCTTCATCTTCTTCGAGTTCGTCTACACGATGTTCCTGATCCCGTGGGAAACCCTCGCGGCGGAAATGACGAAGGATTACAAGGAGAAGGCCAAGTTCGCCGGCGTGCGCATGATGGTCGCCCAGACCTCGGCGATCCTGGCTTCCTACCTGCCGACCCTGATCATCAACCACTTCGGCGGCAAGGACAGCCCCAACACCTTCCTGATCATGGCGGCCATCTTCGGCGGCCTGTTCAGCCTGGTGGTGCTGCTGGTGGTGCTGTTCACCTGGGAGCGCCCCTACACCGAGGAAGAAAAGCTGATCCAGCCCGAACCCATGGACTGGAGCAAGGCCGCCCTGATCCCGGTCAACATGTTCCGCGACCTGTTCTCGACCCTGAAGCTGAAGGCCTTCCGCCAGCACCTGTCGCTCTATCTGGGCGGCTACATCAGCCAGGACATCTTCAACACCGCCTTCCCGCTGTTCGTGGCCACGGTGATGGTCGGCTCGACCCTGGTGATCTCCCAGGCCATGACCATGATGTACGTGGCCCAGCTGATCTCGGTGATGGTCGCCATCCGCGTGATCATCAAGACCGGCCCGACCGCCGCCTACCGCATGGCCATCAGCTTCGTCGGCGCGGCCCTGCTGCTGTTCCTGGGCTTCTACCTGGTCAAGCCGGCCGGCTTCTCGGCCGGCGTGGCGGCGCTGAACGGCAACATCTTCACCGCCCTGCCCGGCGCGGCGGGCTTCAACCCCACCGTCCTGCTGTGGCTGTTCCTGCCGATCATCCTGGCGGGCCTGGGCCGCGGCACGCTGAACTTCGTGCCCTGGGGCGTCTACAACTACCTGCCCGACGTCGACGAGGCCGTCACCGGCCTGCGCCGCGAAGGCATCTTCGCCGGGGTCATGACCTTCGTCCGCAAGATCGCCCAGTCGGGCGCCATCCTGCTGACCACGAGCCTGATCGGCCTGGGCGGCTTCGTCTCGGCCGCCAAGGGCGCCCCGCCCGTCCAGCAGTCGCCGGAAGCCATCCGCGCCCTCGTTTTGGTCATGGTCGGCGGCCCGCTGATCGTGATGATCGCCGGCATGGTCATCTCCTGGAAGTTCCGCCTCAACGCCAAGACCCACGAGGTGCTGGTCCACGAAGTCGAACGCCTCCGCGCCGGCGCCGTCGAAGCCGAAAGCCCCGAGTCCAAGGCCATCGTCGAAGACCTCACCGGCTGGAAGTACGAGACCCTCTGGGGTCGCGGCGCCAAGGCCAAACCGGCGGTCGCCAGCGACCAGATCCCGGACATCACCTGACCAAGAGCCCTCTCCCCTTGCGGGAGAGGGTGGCCTCCGAAGGAGGTCGGGTGAGGGGTCTCTCAAAAGCAAGACGCCGCGAAAGCTGATCAGCTTTCGCGGCGTTTTCCGTTTGAGAGACCCCTCATCCGTCGGCTTCGCCGACACCTTCTCCCGCAAGGGGAGAAGGAAACTTACGCCGCTTCCGCTTGGCTCCACCGCGCCACCGTCTCGAGCAACCGCATCGGGTTGATCGGCTTGCCCAGGTGGTCGTCCATGCCGGCGGCCAGGCAGTTGGCGACCTGTTCGGGCAGCACGTTGGCGGTCATGGCGACGATCGGCGTGTGGCGGCCGGCGTGCTCCAGGGCGCGGATGCGGCGGGTGGCGGTCAGGCCGTCCATCACCGGCATCTGCACGTCCATCAGCACGAGGTCATAGGCCTTGCCGGCCTTGAAGGCGTCGACCGCCCCCACCCCGTCGACGGCCGTCTCGACCTCGACGTCGAACGGCGCCAGCAGCGCCCCGATCAGCTCGCGGTTGGCCGGATTGTCCTCGACCAGCAGCACCCGGGCCGGCCGTTCCAGCGCCGCCGGCTGGGCGGCGACCGGAATGTCGGCGACCGTCTCGGTGATCGGCAGGTCGACCTCGAACCAGAAGGTCGAGCCCTTGCCCGGCGTGCTCTCCACGCCGATGCGGCCGCCCATGGCGTCGATGATCCGCTTGCAGATCGCCAGGCCCAGGCCCGTGCCGCCGAACCGCCGCGAGACGCCGGCGTCGGCCTGGATAAAGCGCTCGAACACCGCCTCGTGCATGTCGCCCGGCACGCCGATGCCGGTGTCGCGCACCTCCATCCGCAGGCGCTGGCCGACCGCCGAGGTCTCCTGGCTGACCGAGATCAGGATCCGCCCCTCGCTCGTGAACTTCACGGCGTTGGACAGGAAGTTCAGCAGCACCTGGTTCAGGCGCGCGGCGTCGCCGACCAGGGGTTTCAGACCCGGTCCGAACTCGACCAGCACCGGCAGGCCCTTCTCCTGGGCCTGGGTCTCGATCAGGGCGGCGGCCGAGCGGGCCATGTCGCAGGGGCGGAAGGGTTCGGCGTCGAACTCCAGCCCCGCCTCCAGGCGCGAGAAGTCCAGCACGTCGTTGATCACGCCCAGCAGGGTGTTGCTGGCCTCGTGGATCAGCCGCACCTGCCGCGCGTCGGTCTCCGACAGGGCCGACGACTGCCGCAGCAGGCCCGAAAAGCCGATGATCGCCGTCAGCGGCGTGCGCAGCTCGTGGGTCATGTTGGCCAGGAAGTCGGCCTTGGCGGCGGCGGCCGACTGGGCCTCGTGCGCGGCCTGGGCCAGGTCTTCGGCCAGGCGCTTGCGCTCGGTGACGTCGCGGCTGGTGGCGATGAAGCCGCCGCCGTCCTCGGCCGGCACCAGCGAATAGGTGCTCTCGATCCAGATCCGCGTCCCGTCCTTGCGGCGGAAACGGTATTCGAGCGTGCGGGTGTCGGCCGGCCCCTTCAGCTCGCGGATGGCCGCCACCGCCTTGGCCCCGTCCTCGTGATCGACGCCCAGCAGGTTCGGCGCGACCAGGAACTCCTCGGGCGTGTAGCCGGTGAGGCGCTCGATGGCGGGCGAGTTGTAGAGCCGCTTGCCCTCGCGGTTCCACAGCGACAGGGCGTCGGTCAGGTTGTTGGCCAAGATGCCGTACAGCGACTCCTGCTCGCGCAGCCGCGCCAGGGCGCGCTCGGCCTCCAGCCGCCGCCGTTCGGCCTCCTCGGCCGACTGGCGCTGCACCCTCAGGCTTTCGTACAGGTCGCGCTTGGCCGCCTTCAGGTTCAGGCGCTGGTGGTGAAGGAAATAGACGAGCGGCCCGCCGGCGACCGCGACGATGGTCATCGTCATCCACGGCGTGAAGATGTACGGCCGCGCCAGCAGCACCACGTTCACCACGTAGTCCGTCCCGACCGCCAGGAGCGCCACGACGGCGATGGTGGCGAGGGTGCGAAGGATGCTGGCTCTGAACATGACCCCAGGATCGACGGCGCGACGGATCGAACGGCTCGACCCACCCCCGTTTGTCCATCATCTAGGAGTCCGAGGTGCTAAAATCGAAGCCTCGGAAGCCTTCGAAACGCCCATCGCGACGCTAGGCCGCAGGCTGGACCGCACCCAAGGTAGCGCTTGCGCTCAAGCTCTCGCGACCAGGCGTCGGCTAGCCGACCGCCGCCGCGCGGGCGAAGGCGTCCAGCGGCACGATCTTGCCGTCGATCCGCACCGGCGCGCGGGCGTCCAGATTCGCGTTCAGCGCCAGGCCGTCGATCGACAGGCCCTTCACGTGCCGCGCCCACAGGCCCCAGGCCGGCGGATCGCCGAACATCCTGGGCTCGGGATAGGCGTCGGCCAGGTCCGGCGGCTCGACGCCCGCCGCCTTGGCCCCGCCCAGGAACGACAGCTCCAACCCCTCCAGCCGCACGTCCTCGATCGGCGCGTCCGGTAGGCCAGCCAGGATCACCGGCAGGTCGGCCCGCGCCTCGGCTCCGGAAAGATTGCGCACCCGCACCCGGCGCAGCGCCCCGGCCTTCGTCCCCTCCGGCCCGCGCAGCCGCGCGCCCAGCCGCAGGAACAGCGGCGCGCTGGTCATCTCGACCAGCCGCACGTCCTCGATCTCGACATCCTCGATGGTCCCGCCGTCGACCGTCTCCAGCGCCAGCCCGCGCGAGCGCTCCAGCAGGCAGTCCTTGATCCGGATGCGGCGGAAGTCGCCGTTGCTCTCGGTGCCGATCTTGATGCGGCCGGTGACCCGGTCCTGGTCCGGCGCGATCGCTTGCGTGCGCCCCAGGCTGCCGTCCAGCACCGTCCCCAGGTCGAAGCCCGAGACGTGGCAGCCCACGATCTCGACGTCTTCCGTCGGCAGGGCCTCGCCCAGGGCCATCGAGGCCTTCAGCACGATGGCGTCGTCGTTGGGGGTGTTGACCCGGCAGTGAGCGATCCGCACCCGCCGGCAGGCGTCGATGTCGAGCCCGTCGCGGTTGGTGTCGATCAACAGGGTCTCGATCGCCAGGTCCTCGCAGCCCGTCGCCAGCAGCGCGAAATGGCCGCCGCGATGGATCGTGAAGCCCGACAGCCGCACGCCTCGGCAACGCTTCAGGGCGATCGACTTGTTGCCCTGGCCGATCATCGCCGCCCGCTCGGGCACCAGCTCGGCCATGGCTTCGGCCGAGAGACCCACCATGCTCAGCGGAAACTCGCCGGCCTGCTGGCGCCAGCGCGAGCCCGGCCCCTCGCGGGTCAGGCCCTCGCCGTCGATGCGGCCCGGACCGACGATGGCGACATCCTCCAGGTCCTCGCCCCAGATCAGGCTGTTGCGCCAATGACTATGACCAAAGTCCTGGTAGAGGTCGTGCGGATTGTCCTCGGGCGGATCATAAGCCCCGCCGTGTCGCGCCGGATCGGCGGCGACCAGCACGCAGCCCTCGTCCAGCTGCAGGGTCACACCGCTGGCCAGCCGGATCGAGAAGCTCAGGTAACGCCCGGCCGGCAGCCGCACGGTCCCGCCGCCGGCTCCGGACGCCGCCACGATGGCGGCGTTGATCGCGTCGGTGTCCAGCGCCTGCCCGTCGCCGACGGCCCCGAAGCTCCGGACGTCGAAGGTCACGTGTAGAGGCCGTGCCGGCGCAGGAACGGCGGCAAGAGCTGAGGCCAGCTCATGTCCAGGCCCTTGGGACCGGTCAGGCCAAAGCCGTGGCCGCCCTTCTCGAACATGTGCAGCTCGCTGGGCACCCCGGCCTTGCGCAGGGCCGAATAGAGAAGCAAGCTGTTGTCGGCCGGCACCACCTTGTCGTCGGCGGCGGTGGCGATGAAGGTCGGCGGCGTGTCGGCCGGCACGTCCAGTTCCAGCGAGATCGCCTTGCGCCGCGCTTCGGAGGCGTCGGCGCCCAGCAGTTCCTTCAGCGAGCCGCCGTGAGCGAACGGCGGCTGCATGGTCACCACCGGATAGAACAGCCCCGCCACCGACGGCCGGGTCGACAGCGTGTCGATGGCGTCGATCGGCGCATAGGTCTGGCGCTTGAACTGGGTCGACAGCCGCCCGGCCAAGTGACCGCCGGCCGAGAAGCCCATGACCCCGACCCGCTCGGGATCCAGGCCCAGCTCGCCGGCCCGCGAGCGGATGATGCGGATGGCCCGCTGGGCGTCCTGCAGGGCCACGTCCGGTCCCGCCGCCCAGCCGTCGGCCGGCAGGCGATAGGTCATGACGAAGGCGGTCACGCCCTGGTCGGCGATCCACTGGTCGATCGCTCCGCCGGCCTTGCTGACCGCCACCCGCACATAGCCGCCGCCCGGGATCATCAGGATCGCCGCGCCATTGGGGTTCTTGGGCCGGCGCATCATCAGCACCGGATCGGTGATGTGCAGGAAGGCCGTGTCGTTGGGATCGCCGCCCGGCGTGCGCAGGATCACCTGCTCCTTGGCCGTGACCTTCTCGCCGCCCGGGGCGTTGCCCGGCCAGATCGGCTGGATCTCCAGCAGCGAGGCGGTCGGCTTCGGAGCCTCAGCGGCGCCTTGCGCCAGGGCCGGGCTGGCGGCGGTCGCGCCGGCCAGGGCCAGGAGGGAGCGACGGTCGATCATCGGATACCTCAATTTCCGCGCAGGGCCGCGCTGCTGCGCGCCGCGCTGGGAGCCATGACGAAGCTGTCGGGCGGGGTCGGCCTGGCCGGATCGAACGATCCGACGTCGGCGCTGAGATGGCGCGCCAGCTCAGGAACGCCCGCCTTGATCCCCTCCACGATGCACCGCGCCAGCTCATAGGCGCCGTAGTTGTCGTGGTGGGTGATGTCCTTGCCGCCGTCGGCGAAGGCCTTGGGCGCCTGCGCCGGCCCCAGGGCCTCGTAGAAGACCTTGCTCATGGCCGCGAGATCAATGACCGGCACGCCCAGTTCCTGGCCTACCGCCAGCACCGCCGCCGGATAGTCGCCATGCGTGTTGATGATCCGCCCCTCGGCGTCGAACCGCCGGCGATGCATCGAGGTCACCAGCACGGGCGTGGCCTTCCTGCGCCGGAACTCGCCGACATAGGCCCTGAGGTAGTCGCGATAGGTCGTGGCCGCCTCGACATAGGTCTGGGGCCAGTTTTCCTTCTGGTCGTTGTGGCCGAACTGGATCAGCGCGAAGTCGCCGGCCCGCGTCTGGCTCAGCACCTTGTCCAGCCGGTGCTCCATCAGGAACGACTTCATCGTCTCGCCGGACTCGGCGTGACTGGCCACCGACACGGTCGGGGCGAAGAACCTGGGCAGCATCTGACCCCAGCCGGCCGCCGGCTCGAAGGGCTGGTCGGTGACCGTGGAGTCGCCCAGCAGGAAGACGCGCGGCACGCTGGCCGGCTCGACGCTCATCCGCGCCACCTTGGGGGCCGGGCCGCAGAACTCGACGGTCAGCCTGTCGTCCCAGTTGGGCGTGCCCTTCTCGCGCGGATTGAGGATCACCTCGGTCCCGCCCGGGGCGTTCTTGGGCGGCGGCGGCAGGGCGGGGTTACGGGTGTTCACGACGAACACCACCTCGCGACGCTCCTTGGCCTTGGTGCGGATCTGCTCGGCCATCAGCCGGCGGGATTCGGCCTTCACGGTCAGGTCGGCGCCGCCGTCCACCTCCAGGGTTACGCGCCAGTCGCCTTCCGGAACCGCGACCGAGAACGAGCGCCCCTCCCCCGGTTCGAAGCCGTAGCCGGCGGCGGGGTCGTACAGGCGATCGGCCGCGACGGCCGTCCAGCCCTCGCGCGGCTTGCTGGTAAAGTCGAATTTGAGGGCGGTCATCGGCGTCTCTCCCGCCAGGGCGGCGGTCGCGGGCGCCAGAATCAGGCCGGCCAGAACGCTGCGTCGCTTCAGCTGCATCCTCGTCGGTCTCCCCCTCGCGCGCGGCTGACGGCCGCCGTTCTTCGCCGGACCATTCCCGAATATCGGCGCTCAGCGCAAGATATTTCACATGCCGCCACATCAAACCAATATGTGGGATAAATAGTGAGACCCGCCGGACCGATCCGACGAAACGCGGCTTGCGACGCATGGGAGGCCCGACTATGTTCCGCGCCGCTTCTCACGGCCACCCCCGTGTCGACAGCGGGCCGGTAGCTCAGTGGTAGAGCATTCGACTTTTAATCGAATGGTCCTGGGTTCGAATCCCAGCCGGCCCACCACCTTCCCTTTGAAATCCAACGTGTTTTGAGTTTCCCCTTCGGGGACCCGGGCGCCCGCGACGCCCCTCCCGCCCAAACTGCGCCTTGGTTCGAGGCCAACTCGGCTCAACCATTCGGAAGCCCCGCTCGATTCGTCTTCAACGGCGGATGACGAGTTGGCTTCAGGCGCGTTAGGGTCACGTCATGCGAAGTCTGCTCCTCCTCGCCGCCGCGCTTCCCCTGCTCGCCGCCTGCGCCAGCACCCGTGAACCGGCCCCGGAGCCGCCGCCCGAAAAGATCCAGACCACGTCCGAGGCCAACAAGGACGGCATCGGCGGCGCGGTGACCGCGCCCCTGCGCGACGTCAACCTGATGCGCACCAAGATCCCGCCCGCCCTGCTGGAGGCCATGCAGGATCCCTACGCCCGGCCCATGCCCTCCAGCTGCGGCCAGCTGACCGCCCTGATCAAGCCGCTCGACGCGGCCCTGGGCATCGACATGGACCAGGTCCCGCCCGGCGAGGACGAGGACCTGATGGACCGGGGCCGCAAGGCCGCCGGCGACGCCGCCCTCGGCGCCATGGCCAGCGCCGCCCAGGACCTGATCCCGATGCGCGGCTGGGTCCGCAAGCTGACCGGCGCCGAAAAGCACGACCGCCTCGTCCAGTCGGCCATGGCCTCAGGCGCCGTGCGCCGCGCCTATCTCAAGGGCCTGGGCGAAGCGCGCGGCTGCATGCCGCCGGCCACGCCCCAGCACCGCGGCGAGCCCCAGCCCGAGCCCAAGAAGCGCCGCTTCCCGTTCATGGGCGGCAATGACGCTCCCCCGCCCCCGCCGCCCAAGCCGGCGCCCTCGGTGGTCGGCCCAACGGTCGAGCCCATCCCCGACGTCCACGCCCCCCCGGCCGAACCCACGCCGGCCGAAACCGCCAAGGCCAAACGCAAACCCCGCTACCCCGTGGTCCCGGCCGCCCCGACCCCGGTGCAGCCCGCGCCGCCGACGGGTCCGCAGGGACCGGTGGGGTAGGACCCTACCCCTCTAGGAGGGTGTCGCGGAGCGGCGGAGGGGGAGCGCCCCTCTCCCCCGTAAAATCCCCGCGAAAGCGGGGACCCAGGTGTTTTATCGTCGAGCGCCGCGGGTTTCAGAAAAAGCCTGGGCCCCCGCTTTTGCGGGGATTTTACGGAGATGAGGGCTGACGGGGATTGTCGGGCGTCTATCCCCCGTGACCTCAGACCAAACCCCAACCAATCCAGCCGCTTACAACTTTCTCAGCGCTCTGGATCAGACGCGCTGAAACCCGCTGCATAATCAGAGCTGTCCCGTCGCAGGGAGAGGGCGCAAGGATCCGGCCCGAAGCGTGCGACGGTGATGCGATCGAGCGGGTGAGAAGGCGGGGGACGTAAACCCGCCTATCGGTTGGTCCGTCGGTATGGACCTCCGCCCGTCCAAGGGTTCGCGCCCTGACGCACTTCTGGCCGCATGAACGGGGGAGCCTTGCGCGGGGAAGGGGTGAAGGGCGGAAGAGGCCCGCGCGCCCCGGCCTGAGGCACAACGATCGCGCGGGGCTTCCAGCTTCGTCGAAACGGTATTACACAATCAGCTCCGGGCGAGGCCCGGACGCCCCGCGCCCTCTCCGATCAACTCGTAGCGAAAGCGCGAGGACGAACCGCCGTGCTTACCCCCTCAGTCGCTCCGCGACAGCTCCCCCAGAGGGGGAGCATCTTGAAGAGCGCCGCGCTGGCCAGATCCTCCCCCTCTGGGGGAGGTGGCCCGGAGGGCCGGAGGGGGGTCCGCCGCCAGGCGTCAGCCGCCCTTCTGCCGCGCCGCGAACTCGCGGCGGAACTGCTCGAACCGCCCTTCGGCGATCGCGGCGCGCATGGCCGCCGTCAGGGCCTGGAAGAAGGCGATGTTGTGCCACGACAGCAGCACCTGGCCGAGGATCTCCTCGGCCTTGAACAGGTGGCGCAGATAGGCCTTGGAGTAGTCGCGGCTGGCCGGGCAGTCGCTGGTCGGATCCAGCGGGCTCTCGTCCTCGGCGAAGCGGGCGTTCTTGATGTTGATCGCCCCGTCCCAGGTCCAGGCCTGGCCGTGGCGGCCCGAACGCGTCGGCAGCACGCAGTCGAACATGTCGACGCCGCGCGCCACGGCTTCCACCAGGTCGATCGGCTTGCCCACGCCCATCAGGTAGCGCGGCTTGTCGACCGGCAGCAGGCCGGGTGCGTAGTCCAAGACCTCGCACATCGCCTCGTGGCCCTCGCCCACTGCCAGACCGCCGATGGCGTAGCCGTCGAAGCCGATCTCCTGCAGGCGCTCCGAGGACTCGCGGCGCAGGTTCTCGAAGGTCGAGCCCTGCTGGATGCCGAACAGCGCCTGCGTATCGCGCGTCCCGAACGCCGTCTTCGAGCGCAGGCCCCAGCGCGCCGACAGCTCCATGCCCTGGCGCGCCCTGGCCTCTTCCGCCGGCCAGGCCACGCATTCGTCCAGCTGCATGACGATGTCGCTGCCCAGCAGGTCGGCCTGGATCTCCATCGACCGCTCCGGGGAAAGCACGTGCTTGGTACCGTCGATATGGCTGGCGAAGGTCACCGCCTCTTCGGTGACCTTGCTGATCCCCGACAGGCTCATCACCTGGAAGCCGCCGCTGTCGGTCAGGATCGGCTTGTCCCAGCGCATGAACTTGTGCAGCCCGCCCAGGCGCTTCACCCGCTCGGCCGTCGGCCGCAGCATCAGGTGATAGGTGTTGCCCAGGATGATGTCGGCGCCGGTTTCCTTGACCTGGTCGACCGTCAGGGCCTTCACCGTGCCGGCCGTGCCCACCGGCATGAAGGCCGGGGTGCGGATGTCCCCGCGCGGGGTCTTCAGCACGCCCGTGCGGGCCTTGCCGTCCGTGGCTTGGATCTCGAAGGGGAAGGCGGCCATCTAGACGGTCTCTGGTTCGGCGCGGAACAGCAGCGAGCCGTCCCCATAGGAATAGAAGCGATAGCCCGTCGATATGGCGTGCTCATAGGCCGCGCGCATCGCCTGCCGCCCCGCGAAGGCGCTGACCAGCATGAACAGGGTCGACTTGGGCAGGTGGAAATTGGTCATCAGCACGTCAA
This sequence comes from Caulobacter sp. GW821-FHT10C03, assembly GCF_059415485.1. Taxonomy (NCBI): domain Bacteria; kingdom Pseudomonadati; phylum Pseudomonadota; class Alphaproteobacteria; order Caulobacterales; family Caulobacteraceae; genus Caulobacter; species Caulobacter sp. GW821-FHT10C03. Next base: position 260,695 of record NZ_JBWKNI010000005.1, read on the forward strand.
CCGCCCGGAAGCGGTAGCCCGGCGTGATGAAGATCGCCGTCTCGTCGGCGAACGGCCTGATCACCCCGTCCTCGCCGGTGGCGCTCTCGATCAGCCGCAGACTGGTGGTGCCCACGCAGACGATACGCCCGCCGGCGGCGTGCACGGCGTTCAGGGCGTCGGCCGTCTGCGCGGAGACCTCGCCGAATTCGGCGTGCATCTTGTGCTCCGAAACCTCGTCAGTCTTCACCGGCAGGAAGGTGCCCGCGCCCACGTGCAGGGTGACAAAGTGCAGCGAGACGCCCTTGGCCTTCAGCGCTTCCAGCAGGCCTGGCGTGAAGTGCAGGCCCGCCGTCGGCGCGGCCACCGAGCCGTCCTCGCGGGCGTAGACGGTCTGGTAGTCGGCGCGGTCGCGGTCGTCCTCCGCCCGCTTGGCGGCGATGTAGGGCGGCAACGGCATCATCCCATGCCGGGCGATGCCGATGTCGAGGTCCGGCCCCGACAGGTCGAAGGCCAGCACGACCTCGCCGCCCTCGTGCTTCTCGACAACGGTCGCGTCCAGCCGCTCGGCCTCGCAGGGCGTCGAGCCCTGGGCGGCGAAAGCCACGCGGTCGCCGGCCTTCAACCGCTTGCCCGGGCGCATAAAGGCGCTCCAACGGTCCGGCGCGATGCGGCGATGCAGGGTGGCCTCGACGGCGACGGGCGTACCGTCGGCCCCGCCGGTCGTGCGTCCCTCGCGCAGGCCCGACAGACGGGCCGGGATCACGCGGGTGTCGTTGAACACCAGGGCGTCGCCGGGGCGCAGGAAATCGGGCAGCTCGCGGACGATGTGGTCCGCCAGCCCCTGCCCCGGACGCACGACGAGAAAGCGCGCGCTGTCGCGCGGCTCGGCCGGGCGCAGGGCGATGCTGTCGTCGGGAAGGTCGAAGTCGAAGTCGGAAAGGCGCATGGGCCGGCTTCAAGGCCACGAAGGGGCGGCGAGGTCAAGGCGCGCGGCCGCCGCACGGCGCCCGGCGACCGTGCAACCGCCTTTCCAAAGGCCAGGATCGTCGGCCGGCTTACACAGCCGTCGCCAAGCCATGCTAAGGCATGGGGCATGCAACTGATCCTGCACCTCGTCCGGCTTTTCTTCCGCGGCGGCGCCCTGATGCTGGTCCTGCTGGCCCTGACGCTGGGCCTGACGGGGCTGGCCGGCGCCTTCAGCGACCGCCTGGACATCTCCAACCACTTCGCCCCGATCTGGCTGGTGCTGGCCCTGGCCGGCGCCCTGGTCGGCGCGGTCGTCTCGCGGCGAAGCGAGCGCTGGGCCATCGTCGCGATGGGCGTCCTGGCCCTGCTGGCCCATGGCGGCCTGATGGCGCCCGAACTGATCGCCGCCCAGACCCGCAAGGCCGATCCCGGTCCCGCGACGCTGAAGATCGTCCAGTTCAACGCCTGGGCCTCCAACGACGACCCGACCGAGGCCCTCGAATGGGTGCTGGCCCAGGATCCCGACGTGCTGTTCGTCGAGGAGGGCGGCGGCAGCGCCTGGGCCCTGGTCGGCCCGCTGCGCCGGCTCTATCCGTTCGTCGTCTCGTGCGTGGGCAACACCCGGCCCTGCGACACCTGGATCTTCAGCAAGAAGAAGATGGTCGCCCGGGGCGGCGTCTATGACCGCGACCGGCCGTTCTCGGCCGCCTGGGCCACCCTGGCCGACCCGAAGGGGCCGTTCACCGTGGTCGCCACCCACTATGTCTGGCCGATCCCCGCCGGCCGCCAGCAGGTGCAGACCCGTCGCCTGGCCGAGATGCTGGGCGGCTTCGACAAGCGGGCGATGATCGTCGCCGGCGACTTCAACTCCACACCCTGGTCGTGGAGCCTGCGCCGCCAGGACAAGCTTTTCGGCCTGGAGCGGCGGACCCTGGCCCTGGCCTCCTGGCCCTCTGGCGCCTTCACCCGGCTGTTCAAGGCCCCCTTCCCGTTCATGCCCATCGACCACGTCTATGCGGGCAAGGACTGGAAGACGGTCTCGGTCAAGCGCGGCCCGCACCTGGGTTCGGACCACCGGCCGGTGGTGATCCTGCTCAAGCGGAGCTGAGCGCGGCGACCTCGTCGGCCAGGTTGCGGCGGGCCGCGGCGTCCAGCGCCTGCGCGAAGCCGGAGTCGGGAAACAGTGTCGGCGCGGCCAGGAAGCTTTCCAGCACCCGCGCCCGGCCCGCCCGATAGAGGTCTTCGGGCACGGCGGCGTACTCCTCGCGGATGGCCCGGGCATAGTCGGCATAGACCCTTGGCGACGCGCCCAGGATCGACAGGTCGATCGAGACCAACAGCGCGCCCAGCCGGTCACCGGGCTCGACCGTGTGGCCCTTGGTCAGCAGGATCAGCCGCTCGATCTCGGCGATGTCGGCTTCCGGGACGCCCGTGGCGACCATGGCCTGGCGCGCCAGCTCGGCGCTCCGGGCCTCGTTGTCGGGTCTAAGCGGGTCGTAGACCGCGTCGTGCCACCAGATCGCCTGCGCCAGGAGCTCGCGCTCATGCGGATCCAGGTCCGGCAGCGCCGCCAGCCTCGCCAGGCAGTCCTCGATATGGACCAGCGTGTGATAGCGCCGATGAGGCTCCTGGTAGGCCTCGCGCGGGAGGGAAGGATAGACGGTCATGCCGCCTCCAAAGAAAAGGGCCCCTCCGTTTCCGAAGGGGCCCTCTTTGACTTAGGCGTCGGCGGCGATCTTGGCGCTGACGATCTTGCCCGGCGCGCGGGGCGGCTCGCCCTTCGGCAGGCTGTCGACGTGCTCCATGCCTTCGCTGACCACGCCCCAGACGGTGTACTGCTTGTCGAGGAAGGTGGCGTCGTCGAAGACGATGAAGAACTGGCTGTTGGCCGAGTTCGGATCCGGCGTGCGGGCCATCGAGCAGACGCCGCGGACGTGCGGCTCGGCCGAGAACTCGGCCTTCAGGTCGGGCTTGGACGAACCGCCGCGGCCGGTGCCGGTCGGGTCGCCGCCCTGGGCCATGAAGCCCGGGATCACGCGGTGGAAGACGACGCCGTCATAGAAGCCCTCGCGGACCAGTTCCTTGATCCGCTCGACGTGGCCGGGCGCCAGGTCGGGACGCAGGGTGATGGTGACCGGGCCGGTCTCCAGCGTCAGGATCAGGGTGTTTTCGAGGTCAGCCGACATGGTCGTCCCTTCGGAGTGGAATATTGGGCGCTCTTTAGCCCGTCGAACAGCGGCTGTGAACCAGCCGGTTACCGAACCTCGACGGGAACCTCGAGGTCGCAGACCGAGAAATCCGCGCCGCGCGCCTTGCGAACGGCGGCGATCTGGCCCTGGAACCAGGCGCCCTTCGGGTCGATCACCTTCACCTTCGGGCGCTCGGCCTCGGGGATGTCGGCCAGCAACCGCACCGTGGTCATCTCGTCCTGCGGATCGGCCACCGGCTCGCCGGTCTTGATCGCCCGCACCACGTCGAGGCCCGAGATCACCCGGCCGAAGGCCGTGTAGCGCTTGTCCAGCGACGGATAGGGCTGGCGCATCAGGAAGAACTGGCTGTTGGCGCTGTCGGGCGCGTCGTCGCGGGCCATGCCGACCACGCCCGGGCAATAGGTGCCCCAGGCGGCGACCTTCTTGTCGCTGGTCATGGTGCTCCAGGCCCAGCCCTGGCTGACCACCGGCAACGACTTCAGGAAGCCCACCTCAGTCCCCGCCGGCGAGGCGGCGACGACGAACGGCAGGTCCTGGTCGCGGCGGAAGGTGAACTCGGCCTTCAGGTTGGGCTTGTCGGTATTGCCCTGCCCGGTGTCCTCCGGATCGCCGGTCTGGGCCATGAACCGGTCGATGACCCGGAAGAAGGTGCGACGGTCATAGACGCCGGCCCGGGTCAGCTCCTGCAGGCGCGCCACATGGGCGGGCGCGACCTCGGGGATCAGCTCGACCAGGATGCGGCCGCGATTGGTGTCGATCACCATCACCGTTTCCGGCGCCGGCGCGCGCCAGTCGGCGGCCTTGGGACCGGAAGCCGCCACGACCGCGACCGCCTTGGCCCGCTTGGCCTTGGACGCGGCCTGCGCCCCCGGGACGACCGCCGCGAAGGCGGCCAGGGAGACGGCGGCGACGGCGATCGGCAGGCGCATCAGGACCTCGGCTTACTTGCTGACCTTGGCGGGCACTTCCACGTCGCAGATGTTGAAGCCGACGCCAAGCTCAGCCTGACGTTTCTTCAGCACTTCGGCGAAGGCAGCGCTGCGGGTGTCCATCACCTGCACGGTCGGGCGCTTGTCGGCCGGGATGTCGGCCAGCACCTTCACGCTGATCATCTTGTCCTGCGGATCGGCCACGGGCTCGCCGGCCTTGATGGCCCGCGCCACGTCGAGGCCCGACAGAATACGGCCGAAGGCGGTGTAGGTCTTGTCCAGCGACGGGTAGTGCTGGCGCATGAAGAAGAACTGGCTGTTAGCGCTGTTGGGATCGCCGGCGCGGGCCATGCCCAGCACGCCGGGGCAGAAGTTCCCCCACGCCTGCACCTTGCCGTCGGCGGTCATGGCCGCCAGCATCGACGACTGGCTGGTCACGGCCAGCGGCCCCACGAAGCCGGTCTCCAGCGAGCCGAGCTTGCCGGCCGGCACGAACGAACCACCGGTGCCGGCGCGGCGGAAGGTGAACTCGGCCGTCAGATCCGGCTTGTCGGAGCCGCCGGTGCCGTCGTTCTTAGGATCGCCCGTCTGGGCCATGAAGGTGTCGATGACGCGGAAGAAGGTCAGGCCGTCGTAGAAGCCGGCCCGGGCCAGTTCGCGCACCCGTTCGACGTGGCCGGGCGCGGCTTCGGGAACCAGCTCGGCGACGATGCGGCCCTTGTTGGTCTCGACCACCAGCACGTTCTGCGGGTCGGGCGTGCGCCATTCGGCGACTTGGCCAGCGACTTGAGCCGACGCGGCGATGGGCGCGGCCGAGGCCGAAACGAGCGCCAGGGCGGCGACGCCGAGAACGCGGAACGCAGACTTCATGGATTTCCCCGAACAGATCTCCCGCTCCGCGTTAAAGCGCGCGAAGCGGTACGACAAGCGCTGCCGATATGCGCCGACGATTTCGACGACTTGTGGGCGGCCCCACAATCCTTCTCCCCTTGCGGGAGAAGGTGGCGGCCGAAGGCCGTCGGATGAGGGGTCGCGCGGACGGTTCTGAGAGCCCCCTCACCCGACCTCGCTCCGCGAGGCCACCTCCCCCTTCAGGGAGAGGGGCGTCAGCGGTTCTTGATCTTCCCGATCAGTTCGGCCGCCACGCCGGGCGTGACGAACTTGCCGACTTCGCCGTCGAGGGAGGCGATCTCCTTGACCAGGCGGGAGGCGATGGCCTGGTGGCGCGGGTCGGCCATCAGGAAGACGGTCTCGATCTCGCGATCCATCTGCTGGTTCATCGCCGTCATCTGGAATTCGTACTCGAAGTCGGCCACCGCCCGCAGGCCGCGGACGATCATCTGGGCGCCGACTTCGCGGGCGAAGTGGATCAGCAGGCTGTCGAACGGCCGGACCTCGATCACCGCGCCGCCCAGATGGGCCGTCTCGCGCTGCAGCATGGCGACCCGCTCTTCGAGCGTGAACAGGGGGTTCTTGCCGATGTTCACAGCCACCCCGATGACCAGATGGTCGACCAGCTTGACCGCTCGACCGATGATGTCGAGGTGACCGTTGGTGACCGGGTCGAACGTCCCGGGATAGAGGCCAATGCGCATGAAACCCCCTGCGTCCTCTGACTTACGGGGTCTCATCCGCCCCGCTTGCGTCGCCTTGCCCTTCGTCGCCGCCGGCTTCCGCCAGACGCTCGACGCTCACGACATGCTCGTCTGCCGCCGTGCGGAAGACGGTTACGCCCTGAGTATTCCGCGCCGCAACACGAATTTGCGTGACGGGGCACCGTATCAGTTGACCGGCGTCGGTCACCAGCAGGATTTGGTCGCTCTCCTCGACGGGGAACGAGCCCACCAGCTTGCCGCCGCGCTTGCTCAGATCCTGGGCCGCCAGGCCCTGGCCGCCACGACCCGTGCGACGGAAGTCATAGGCGCTGGTGCGCTTGCCATAGCCTTCCGACGAGATCGTCAGGATGATCTCCTCGGCCGCGCCCAGTTCGGCGATGCGCTCGACCGACAGGCTGGTTTCGTCGGCCTCTTCCTCGGTCTCCTCCGGCGCCGGGGCGTCTTCGCCCTCCTCGCCCGAGGCGGCGCGCAGCAGGGCGCGCTGGTGCTTGAGATAGGCGGCGCGTTCGGCCGGGGTGGCCGCGACGCTGCGCAGCACGGCCATGGAGATGACGGTGTCGCCGTCGGCCAGCTTCACGCCACGCACGCCGGTGGAATCGCGGCTGGCGAACACACGCACCTCTTCGACCGAGAAGCGAATGCAGCGGCCGGCGGCCGTGGTCAGCAGCACGTCCTGGTCGGCGTTGCAGACCGACACGCCGACAATGCCGTCGCCGTCATCGAGCTTCATGGCGATCTTGCCGTTGCGGCGGACATCGACGAAGTCCGACAGCTTGTTGCGGCGGACGCTGCCCGAGCGGGTGGCGAACATCACGTCCAGGCCGTCCCAGGTGGCTTCGTCCTCGGGCAGGGTCAGGATCGAGGTGATGGTCTCGCCCGGCTCGATCGGCAGCAGGTTCACGAACGCCTTGCCGCGCGAGTTGGCGGCGCCCAGCGGCAGCCTCCAGACCTTCAGCTTGTAGACCTTGCCGCCCGAGGTGAAGAACAGCAGCGGCGCGTGGGTCGAGGCCGAGAACACGCGGGTGACGGCGTCCTCGTCCTTGGTCGCCATGCCCGACTTGCCTTTGCCGCCCCGGTGCTGGGTGCGGTAGTTGGCCAGCGGCGTGCGCTTGACGTAGCCGCCCATGGTGACGGTGATGACCATGTCCTCGCGGACGATCAGGTCCTCGTCTTCCATGTCGGCGTCGCCGTCGACGATCTGGCAGCGGCGCGGAATGGCGAACCTGTCCTTCACCTCGACCAGCTCCTCGCGGACCACGGCCATGATGTTGGCGCGGTCGGAGAGCAGTTCGAGATAGCCGCGGATGGCGTCGGACAGGCTCGCGGCTTCGTTGCCGATCTCGTCACGGCCAAGGCCGGTCAGGCGCGACAGGGTCAGCGCGAGAATGGCGCGGGCCTGCTCGTCGGTCAGGCGGATCAGGCCGCCGTCTTCCTGCACGGTGCGCGGGTCGGCGATCAGATCGACCAGGGGCAGCATGTCGCCGGCCGGCCAGGCCTTGGCCACCAGGCGCTCGCGCGCCTCGGCCGGGTCCTTCGACGAGCGGATGATGTGGATGAACTCGTCGATATTGGCGACCGCAATGGCCAGACCGACCAAGACGTGGCCGCGGTCACGGGCCTTGCCGAGTTCGAACTTGGTGCGGCGGACAACGACTTCCTCGCGGAACTCGACAAACACCTCGAGCAGCTTGCGCAGGCCCATCTGCTCGGGACGGCCGCGGTTCAGGGCCAGCATGTTGACGCCGAACGAGCTTTGCAGCGCCGTGAAGCGGTAGAGCTGGTTGAGGATCACCTCGCCCGAGGCGTCGCGCTTCAGTTCCACCACGATGCGCATGCCGTCGCGGTTGGACTCGTCGCGGATGTCGGAGACGCCCTCGATCTTCTTGTCGCGGACCAGCTCGGCGATGTGCTCGACGAGGTTGGCCTTGTTCACCTGATACGGGATCTCGGTGATGATGATGGCTTCGCGGCCTGTGCGGATCTCGTCGACCGAGGCCACGCCGCGCATGATCACCGAGCCACGGCCGGTCAGCAGCGCCTGGCGCGGGGCGGCCCGGCCGATGATCTCGCCGCCGGTCGGGAAGTCCGGACCCGGCACGAGATCGAGCAGTTGGTCGGTCGTCGCGTCCGGCTCGTCGATCAGCAGCAGGCAGGCGTCTATGACTTCGCCCAGATTGTGCGGCGGGATGTTGGTGGCCATGCCGACGGCGATGCCGCCCGCGCCATTGACCAGCAGGTTGGGGATCCGCGACGGCAGGACGGTGGGTTCCTGCTCCTTGCCGTCGTAGTTGTCGGCGAAGTCGACGGTGTTCTTGTCGAGGTCGGCCAGCAGCGACATGGCCGGCGGCGCCATGCGGCACTCGGTGTATCGCATGGCCGCGGGCATATCGCCGTCGACCGAGCCGAAGTTGCCCTGGCCGTCGATGAGCACCAGGCCCATCGAGAACGACTGCGTCATGCGCACCAGGGTGAAGTAGATCGAGGCGTCGCCGTGCGGGTGATACTTACCCATGACGTCACCGACGACGCGGGCCGACTTGACGTACGGGCGCTCGGGCGTCTGGCCCTGCTCGTGCATCGAGAACAGCACGCGACGGTGCACCGGCTTGAGGCCGTCGCGCGCGTCCGGCAGGGCGCGGCTGACGATCACGCTCATCGCGTAGTCGAGATACGAACGGCGCAGTTCGTCCTCGATGTTGATCGGGGCGATGTCTCCGCGCGGCCCTTCAGGGGGCAGAGTGTTTTGATCGTCGCTCAAGGGGATTTTTCGCCGTCAGAATCGAACACGGAACAGTCGGAAACAGTTAGCATTCCACCACGGACGGCGCCACCTTCGCGGCCCCATGCGTCCCTTTGATTGCAGGAGCAGTTTCATGCGTCTGACCGCCCTTTTCCTGGCCGCCGGCCTCGTCGCCGCCACCGCGGCCTCCGCCGCCGAAGCGCCCGCCACGGCGACCGCCGACATCAAGGGCGCTGATGGCAAGTCGATCGGCACGGCGACGCTCACCGAAGGGCCGCGCGGCGTGCTGCTGCGCATCGAGGCCAAGGGCCTGACGCCGGGCTGGCACGGCCTGCATTTCCACGAGAAGGGCGACTGCGGAACGCCGGACTTCAAGTCGGCCGGCGCCCACGTTCACGCGGCGACCACCGTGGTCCACGGCCTGCTGAACGCCGAAGGCAACGACAATGGCGACCTACCCAACCTGCATGCCGGGGCCGATGGCGTGGCGAGCGCCGAGTTCTTCTCGCAGCTCGTCTCGCTGAAGGGCGGGCGCGGCCGCCCGGCCCTGCTGGACGCCGACGGCTCGGCCATCGTCATCCACGCCAGCCCCGACGACTACACCAGCCAGCCGATCGGCGGCGCCGGCGCGCGCAGCGCCTGCGGGGTGGTGAAGTAGACCTCCCCTCCCCCGGCTCCCGGGTGGAAACAAGAACGGCCTCCGGATCGCTCCGGAGGCCGTTGTCGTATGGGCTTGAAGCCGCTGCTTAGCGCGGCAGCACCAAGGCGGGGTCGACCGGCTTGGCCTTGTCCTTCGGGGTCGGGGCGAAGCGAACCTCGAAGTGCAGCATGGGTTCCGGAGCGTCGCCCGTCTGGCCGACCGTGCCGAGCTGTTCGCCCTGGGCGATCGCCTGGCGCATCTTGACGCTGGTCGTGGACAGGTGGGCGTAGGCCGTCACCCACCCGTCGGCGTGCTTGATCAGGACGAGATTGCCGAAGCCCGGCACCTGGTTGCCGGCATAGACCACGTCGCCGGCGGCGGCGGCCTTGACCGGCGTGCCGACCGGGGCGCGGATGTCCAGGCCGTCGAAGCGCTGACCCGGGCCCTTGGGACCGTAGGCGTTGATCATGTCGCCGCGCAGCGGCCAGACGAAGCGGCCACGGCCGGCGGCGGCGATCTCGGCCTCGGTCGGCGGAGCGCTGCTCTCGATGATCGGGCGCGACGGAGCCGACGGCGGCGTCACCGGCAGGGCCGACACCGGAGCGCTCGGGCGCGAATAGGTGGTCGACGGGGTCGAACCCGACGGCGTGTAGGGACGCGGCGCCGACGGCAGGCCGGTGGTCGGCGGCGAGCTGGCCGGCGCCTGGGCCGTCGTGGTCGAACCGGCGGGACGCGGCGCGGGCGTGGTCACCGTCGTACGGATCGGACCCCGGTCCTTGTAGCCGTCGGGCAGAACGACCTTCTGGCCCTTTTTGAGCGACGCGCCGGCGCGCAGGTTGTTTTCCTTGGACAGCGCCGAGACGCTGACGTTGAAGCGCTTGGCGACGCCAGCCAGGGTGTCGCCGCTTTCGGCCACATAGGCCTTGTCGGTGGTGGCCGGGCCTTTCAGCTTCTGGCCCGGACGGATGACGTAAGGGGCCTTCAGGTCGTTGTCCTCGACCAGGTCCTTGCGGGTGGTGCCGAGGTCGCGGGCGATGGAGTCGATGGCGTCGCCGGACTTCACCGTGTGGATCTTGGGCTTGCCGGCCACCTCGATCACCTTGCCGGCGATGGAGACGGTCGTCGTCGTCGTGGCGGCCGGGGTCGGCTCGGGCTCGCGCTCGGCGACGACAGGACGCGACGGCGGCGGCGTGGACGGACGCGAAGAACCGATCGGCGGGGCCGAATAGGTCGGCGCGGGCCCGGCGCCGGCCAGCGAGGTCGAGCCTCCGGGAACCGGCTGCATCACCGTGGTCTTGGCCGGACCCTTGTCCTTGTAACCCTGCGGCAGGCGGATCTTCTGCCCGGCGCGGATCGAGGCGCCCGACGACAGGTCGTTCTCCTCGGCCAAGGCGGCCGGGGTGACGCTGAAGCGGCGGGAGATCGAGCTCAGGGTGTCGCCGCTCTCGACGACATAGGCTTTCGCCTTGGTCGACTTGCCCTTCAGTTTCTGGCCGGGCTTCAGACGATAGGGCTCATCGAGGTCGTTCAGCTTGGCCAGCTCGGCGCGCGCCAGGCCCATCTTGCGGCCGACGGCGTCGAGACCCTCGCCCGACTTGACGACATAGGTCTCCGGCGCGCCGCCGACGTCGACGACCTTGCCGTTCGTCGTGGTGACCACGACCGGGCGCAGGGCGGGCTGGGCGGGCGGCTGGTGCTGCACGGGCGCCGGCAGCGGACGGCTGTCGGCCGGCGGCGGGGGCGGCGGCGGAATCTCGGCGGTCGCCACCGGAGCCAGCGGCTGGCTCGACACGGCGCCGGCACCGACCGGGGCGGTCACCGGCGGGGCGTCGTCCTCAGGCGGCGGAGCCTGGGTCGGAGGCGGCGTCTGGGCGGCCGGCGGAGCCTGGACGACGGGCGGGCTGACGCCCTCGCTGGCGCGGGTGGGATACTGCGCACCGGTCGTCTCGCAGGCCGCGAGCGTTCCAGCCGTCAGGGCGATGACCGCCGCTTGCGTCCACAACTGCCTCATGACCTCTCCTTTCCTCGCGGAGCCTTCAAGTCGCCGCCGCAAGGGTGAATCAAACCTTAACCAAACACGCACGGCGTCACCGAACCTGTGGACGCCGAACCCGCACTACTCGCGGGCGACGCCTTCCAGGATCGGGACGAAACGCACTTCGCACAGGACTTCGACCGTGAAGCCCCCCTTCCCGTCGCCGGCATAGCGGCGAAGGCTCTGGACCGGCCCACGTCCGACGGGTGCGACGAGCACGCCGTTGGGCTTGAGCTGGGCCAGGAGCCCCTTAGGTTCTTCTTGCGCCGCAGCCGTGACCATAATGCGGTCGAAAGGCGCCTGCTCGCGCCAGCCTTCCCAGCCGTCGCCGAACTTGGTGATGACGTTGGTCAGACCGAGCACGGCGAAGCGCGCCTCGGCCTCTTTCATCAGAGTGCGATAGCGCTCGACCGTGTAGACGAGGCGCGACACCCGGGAAAGGATCGCGGTCTGATAGCCCGAGCCCGTGCCGATCTCCAGCACCCGGCAACGCGGCTCGACCGTCAGGGCCTGGGTCATCAGGCCGACGATGAACGGCTGGCTGATGGTCTGGCCGCAGGCGATCGGCAGGGCCGAGTCCTCCCAGGACCGCTCCTTGAAGAGGTCGGGAGTAAAAAGGTCGCGCGGCGTCTTCTCGATCGCCGACAGCACGTTGGGATCGGTCACCCCCTGCTCGCGCAGCGCATCCAGCAGCCGCTTCAGCAGCGCTTCGGGCGCTTCCGGGCGCTTGGCGCTCGCCATCACAGGCCGGGCTCCGGGCTCTCCGGCTTTTGGGCAAGCTTCGGCGGCGCTCCGCCCAGCACGCCCTTGAGGGCGGCGACGGTGGCGTTGTGCGTCAGGTCGATATGCAGGGGCGTCACCGAGATGCGCCCTTCGTACACGGCCTTCAGATCGGTGCCCTCCGGCGGATTGGACGGCTTCACGGTGAAACCGGTCCAGTAGTAGTCGCGACCGCGCAGGTCCGTCCGCTTTTCCATGCGCCGCAAGTGCGAGTCGCGAAAGCCCTGGCGGGTCACTTCCACGGCATCGACCCGTTCCGGCGGCAGCGGCGGGAAGTTGACGTTCATGACGACGTCGGTCGGCCAGCCGATCTCCAGCAGGCGCTGGATGACGCCCGGCCCGAAGTGCTCGGCGGTCTCCCAGTGGGCGACGACCTCGTCGTGGAAATAGGTCATGGCCTGAGACAGGGCGATCGACGGAACGCCCAGGACCATGCCCTCGATGGCGCCGGCGACGGTGCCCGACAGGGTGACATCCTCGGCCAGGTTCTGGCCGCGATTGACGCCCGACAGCACCAGATCCGGCTTGGCACCCTCGATCAGTTCCTGGAAGGCCAGCGCCACGCAGTCGGTGGGCGTGCCCTCGACGGCGAAGCGGCGGGTGTCGATCTTCCGCACCCGCAGCGGATCGGACAGGGTCAGGGCCCGGCTGGCGCCCGACTGCTCGTATTCCGGCGCGACGATCCAGACGTCGTCCGACAGGGTCGCGGCGATACGCTCCAGGCTTTGCAGGCCCGGAGCGTGGATGCCGTCGTCGTTGGTGAGGAGGATCCTCAAGCCGCGCCCCCGATGTGGGTCAGGCCGCCCATATAGGGTTGCAGCACGGCCGGGATATGGATGCGACCGCCCTCGTCCTGATAGTTCTCCAGCACGGCCACCAGGGTGCGGCCGACGGCCAGGCCCGAACCGTTCAGGGTGTGAACGTAGTGCGTGCCCTTCTCGCCGGCCTTCTTGAAGCGGGCGTCCATGCGGCGGGCCTGGAAGTCGCCGCAGTTGGAGCACGAGCTGATCTCGCGGAAGGTCGCCTGCGACGGCAGCCAGACTTCCAGGTCGTAGGTCTTGCGCGCGCCGAAGCCCATGTCGCCCTTGCACAGCAGCATGGTGCGGAATTCCAGCTCCAGCTTCTTCAGCACCGCCTCGGCGCATTCGACCATGCGCTCGTGCTCGGCCTCGGACTGATCGGGCGTGGTGATCGAAACGAGCTCGACCTTCTGGAACTGGTGCTGGCGGATCATGCCCCGCGTATCGCGGCCCGAGGCCCCGGCTTCCGAACGGAAGCAGTGGGTCAGGGCGGTCAGGCGCAGCGGCAGCTCTTCCTCGCCGGTGACCTGCTCGCGCACGATATTGGTCAGCGAGACCTCGGCGGTCGGGATCAGCCAGTGGTCGCCGGTGGTGCGGAAGAGATCCTCGGCGAACTTGGGCAGTTGGCCGGTGCCGAACAGGGCCTCGTCCTTGACCAGCACGGGCGGGCTGATCTCGGTGTAGCCGTGCTCGACCGTCTGCAGGTCGAGCATGAACTGGCCGAGCGCCCGCTCCAGGCGGGCGATCTCCTTCTTGAGCACCACGAAGCGGGCGCCGCTCATGCGGGCGGCGGCTTCGAAGTCCATGCCGCCCAGCGCCGCGCCGAGATCGACGTGGTCCTTGGGGGCGTTCAGGCGGCCGGCCGGCAGCTTGGAGCGATCGCCCCAGCGGCGCTGCTCGACATTGCCGGTCTCGTCATCGCCTTCCGGCACTTCGGCGGCGGGGATGTTCGGCAGCGAGGCCAGCAGGTCTTTCAGCTTGGCGCCGACGAGGGCTTCCTCTTCGCCGGCTTCGGCCATGCGACCCTTCAGCGCCTCGACCTCGGCCATCAGGCGGGCGGCTTCGGCCTCGTCCTTCTTGGCCTTGGCCGCGCCGATCAGCTTGGAGCTTTCGTTGCGCTTGGCCTGGGCTTCCTGCAGGGCGGTCTGTGCGGCGCGCAGCTGGGCGTCGAGCTTGACGGCTTCCGACGCCGCGCCCGAACGGCCCTTGGCCGACCAGGCGGCTTCATAGGCTTCGGTGTTTTCGCGGATGGCCTTGATGTCGTGCATCGGGAGCGCTCGGAAGGAAGTCGTTAAGAAACGCCCTTCTCTAAGGCGCGTCGCCAAGGGCGCCAACCTTTTCGCGCTGGGTCAGCCGTTAGGGTCGCCGCCCCAATCCTCGTGAGCATGCCGAATGCGGAGCACGCGCACGCCCCGCTCATCCACTCGGTAGACGATGAGGTGCGCCTTGTGAGGATGAACGCGAACGGGCGGCGTGATTTCCGAACGTTCCGGAGCGGCTCGCGGGAAGGCGGCGAGAAAGTCGAAGGCCCGCTCCAGGCTCAGGTGATATCGCTCGGCCTGGGATGCGCCGAACGCGCGCACGCCTTCGATATAGATTCCTACAAGATCGTCCCTGGCCCTTTGGCTGAGCCTATAGGCCAAAGACCTTTGCCCTAGCCCGAGCGATCTCCAGGATTTCCGGCATGCTGTGCTCGCTGTCGCCTGAGGCCAAGGCCTCGTCCACGAGCGTCTGCATGGCCTGGATCTTGGCGTGCCGCGTACGATCCCGCTCGATCAGGTCCCGCACGTAATCGGCCGGCGTGTCGTAGCGCTCGGACCGGGCCTGTTCCTCGACCCAGTTCTTGGCGTCTTCCGACAGAGGCACGTTCATGGTCGCCATGAATTCAGCCTGAGACCGGCCGACCGGATTGTCAAACGACAGCCTAGACCGCCACGACGTCCTTGCTCTCTTCGGCTTCGCGCTTCTTGCGGCCGCGCTCGATGATCCAGACGCACCAGATGCCGATCTCGTAGAGCAGGCACATGGGAATCGCCAGGGTCAGCTGGCTGATCGGATCGGGCGGGGTCAGGACGGCGGCGGCGATGAACACGCCGACGATGGCGTAGCGGCGGCCGCCGCGCAGCATCTTGGAGTCGATGATCCCGGCCATGCCGAGCAGCGACACGACCACCGGCAGCTGGAAGCACAGGCCGAAGGCCAGCAGCAGCGAGGTCACCAGGGTCAGGTAGTCCGACACCTTGGGCAGCAGCTCGACCGAGATGGCGTCGCCGAAGATCTGCTGGTTCATCGAGAACCAGACGATGAACGGCAGCATGACGTAGTAGACCAGCGCCGCGCCCATGACGAACAGCACCGGCGAAGCGATCAGGAACGGCAGGAAGGCGCCGCGCTCGTTCTTGTAGAGACCGGGCGCGACGAAGCGGTAGAGTTGCCAGGCCAGCACCGGGAAGGTGATGACCACCGCACCGAACGCCGACAGCTTCAGCTTGGTGAAGAACTGCTCCAGCAGCGCCGTGAACACGAACTTCTGGTGGGCGACGTCTGCCGGCGCGTCCTTCAGGCCCGTCAGCACCATGATCAGGTCGAAGGGATTGTGATGCGCGCCCCCCGCCTTGCTGGCGGCGACCATGCCGGCGGCCACCTCGAACGGGTGGATCAGGAACAGGAACAGCTGGTTCGAGAAGTAGAAGCAGACGCCGAAACCGACGAACAGCGCCACCACGCAGACGATCAGGCGCGAGCGCAGCTCGGTCAGGTGCTCGAGCAGCGGCGCGCGCGAGGCCTCGATCTCCTCTTCGGGATCATATCCGATCGAGTTGGTCACGAGACGATGTCCGAGCTGGAAGAGGCGGTCTTGGTGGTGCGCTTGCGCGGCGGCTTGACGACGGCCGCGGCCGTGCCGCCGGCGGCGACGGCTTTAGCCGCCTTGGGGGCGGCGGCCTTCTTGGCCGGAGCCTTGGCGGCGACGCCGACGTCCTTGGACGCGGCCTTGGCGCGCGAGGTCTTGGAGACGATTTCGACGGTCGGCTCGGCGACAGCCTTGGGGGCGCGCTTGCGGACAGGCTTGGCCGGGGCCTCGATGGCGGCTTCAGGCTCGGCGACCGGCTCGGGATTGTACCCGGCGTAGGGATGGGCCTGGACGGCGCCGCTGTTGAGGCTGGCGTCGATATCGGCGAACACCTCGTCGACCGTGGCGTCCTTGGCTTGGTCAACCGCGGCCTGCACCGGATTGGCGTACTGGCCGGCGCGCATGGCCTCGACCTCGCGGCGCAGCTCGTCCAGCTCCGACTGGCGAGCCATCTCGTCGAAGCTGGCGCGGAATTCCGCAGCCATGCCGCGGATCTTGCCGACGAACTGGCCGAGCTTGCGAAGAAGAACAGGCAGATCCTTCGGCCCCACCACGATCAGCGCGACCGCGGCGATAACCAGAAGCTCAGCGCCGCCGATATCAGGAAGCATGAAAGCGCCTCAGACCGGCCCGGCGCTCCCCCGTGGAGACCTGGGCCGAGAGATTTGGAAAAACGAAGCCGCGCCCTCCGGGGAAGGCGCGGCGAAAACAAACCTTACGACTTGCGCAGGTCTTCCTTCTCGGCCTCGGTGCGCGGCAGCGCGCCCGTGGACTTGTTGTCGGCGACTTCCTGGCTGCTGTCGTCCTTCAAGCCGTCCTTGAACGCCTTGATGCCCTTGGCCGCGTCGCCCATGATCCCGGACAGCTTGCCGCGACCACCGAAAAGCAGGGCGACGACCGCGATCACGATCACCCAGTGAATCCAGCTCATGCTACCCATAGCGGCGGTGCTCCTTGCGACAGCGGCGCTTTAGCCGCTGCGGCGTGTCGTTACAATGTCTCAGATAATATAGGCGTCCGCATGGCCATGAGCCAAGCGGCGCAAATCGCGGCGATTGCGCCCCGGCCAAGACAGGCTTGGCCTCAACGCCCCGGCTCTCCGCCCTCCGGCTCGCCCAGGAAATCCTGAGCGAATTCCGGCGTCTCGCCTTCGTCCAGCGGGTCTTCCTCCTCGCCGTCGGCCCGCAGCCCCATCGGATCGGGCACGCTGAAGCCCGGCGGCAGGTTCAGATCGAGCAGGCCCGCGGCCTTCATTTCGGCGACGCCGGGCAGGTCGCCCAGATTCGCCAGGCCGTAGTGCTCGAGGAAAGCGTCGGTCGTGCCGAAAGTCACCGGACGGCCCGGCGTGCGGCGACGGCCGCGCATGCGGATCAAACCCAGCTCCAGCAACACGTCCAGCGTGCCCCGGCTGGCCTGCACCCCGCGCACGGCCTCGATCTCGGCCCGGGTGACGGGCTGGTGATAGGCGACGATGGCCAGGGTCTCCTGGGCGGCCTTGGACAGGCGGCGCGGCTCCTCGCGTTCCTCGGTCATCAGGAAGGCCAGGTCGGCGGCGGTCTGGAAGCGCCAGCGGCCGGCGACCTCGACCAGCTCGATCCCCCGCCCATCCCAGCGGGCGCGCAGGTCGGCGATGCCGGCCGGGATGTCAGCGCCGTCCGGCAGGCGCTTGGCGAGGTCGGCCACGCTCAGCGGCTCGGCCGCCGCGAACAGCAGGGCCTCGATGCAGCGTTCGGTGAAGAGGGGGTCGAGGGTCATGGGTAGAAGCTGTCTCTCAACACGATCACGCCCCCTCCTCCACGTCCGTCCGGGTGCGCAGGTAGATTTCCTCGAACGCGCCCATCTGGCGCACCGTCAGCGCGCCTTCCTTGGCCAGCTCCAGACTGGCCGACAGAGTCGAGGCCAGGTAGCTGGCGGGCGTGGGGCCGTCGGGGTCGTCCTCCCAGCGCTCGACGGGAGCGACGCCGGACAGGGCCGTCCACTCCTCCATCCTCGGCAGGAAGGTGCGCAGGCGGTCGCGGGCGTCTTCCAGCGGATAGGCCTGGGGCGGACGCGGGGCGTAGTGGCGGCCGTGCTCGCGCTTTCGCTGGGAGATGTAGGCGCTCATCAGGGCGTAGAGGTCGCCCTCGAACCGGGTGGAGGAGACGATCTTCACCGCGTCGGGATCGCCGCGCACGAAGACGTCGCGCTGGAGCTGCGGACGCTCCTTCAGGGCCTCGACCGACTTGCGCATGGCGTCGAGCTTGGCCAGGCGAAAAGCCAGCAGGGCGGCCATTTCCTCGGCCGGCGGCTCCTCGGCCTTGGGGCGATCGGGCTTGGGCAACAGCAGGCGCGACTTCAGGTAGGCCAGCCAGGCGGCCATGACGAGGTAGTCGGCGGCCAGCGAGAAGCGAACGCGGCGGGCCTGCTGCACAAAGGCCAGATACTGCTCGGCCAACTTGGTGATCGACAGCTGGAGCAGATCGACCTTCTGGTTGCGGGCCAGAGCCAGCAGGACGTGCAGCGGGCCTTCGTAGCCGTCGATGTCGATGACCAGGGCCGCGCCGTCTTCCGCCGCCTCCCGGGCGGCCGCGAAGTCGAATGTGGGCTGGAAGCCCGTGCTCACCCGGCGAACCGGCCGTCGAAGGCGGCGTCGAAGCGGGCGCGGGCCTCGGCGACGTCGAGCGGCTCGTGCACCTTGACCAGGCGGCCCATGACCGCCTGGGCGCGGCGGCGGGCCTCCTTTGAGAGCTTGCCGACGCCGGCCATCACGGCCTTCATCTCGTCCATGTCGCCGTTGCAGTGCAGGACCACGTCGCAGCCGGCGGACAGGCTGTCCTTGGCCCGCTGCTTGAAGTCGCCCGACAGCGCCTTCATCGACAGATCATCGCTCATCAGCAGGCCGTCAAAGCCCAGGGACTCGCGGATGACCTTCTTGATGGCCTTCTTCGAGGTGGTGGCTGGGTTGCGGCGGTCGATGGCCGTGTAGACGACGTGGGCGGTCATCGCCATCGGCATGTCCGACAGCACCCGGAACGGGGCGAAGTCGCGAGCTTCAAGCTCGGCCAGCTTGGCCTTCACGACCGGCAGCTCCAGATGGCTGTCGCTCATGGCGCGGCCATGGCCGGGGATGTGCTTGATGATCGGCAGCACGCCGCCGGCCAGCAGCCCCTCGGCCGCCGCGCGGCCCAGGGTCGCCACCTGCTCGGGCGTGTCGCCATAGGCGCGATCGCCGATGATCTCGTGGCCCTTGGGATCGGGCACGTCCAGCACCGGCACGCAGTCGACATTGATGCCCAGCGAGGTCAGATCGTGGGCGATCAGGCGCGCGCCGAGACGGGTGATCTCGCGGGCGACCAGCGGGTCGTTGGCGACGAGATCCCCGTAAGCGCGGCCCGGCGGATACTTCTTCCAGTGGGGCGGCTGCAGGCGGGCGACGCGGCCGCCTTCCTGGTCGATCAGGATCGGCGCGTCGGGACGGCCGACCGTCTCGCGCAGGGCGGCGGTCAGCGCCCGCACCTGGTCGGGCGTCTCGATGTTGCGCTTGAAGAGGATGAAGCCCCACGGCCGCACGTCGCGGAAGAAGGCGGCTTCTTCCGCGCTCAGGACGGTCCCGGCGCAGCCGAGGATGGCGGCGGACGACACGCTCATGGGGATCCCCTCGCCTACTTCACGAAGCAGGATTTGCCGGCGGCCGTCAGGGCGTCGCAGAACGCCTTGGCGTCGGCGCGGCTGGAGAAGCCGGTGACCGAGGTGCGGTAGAGGGTCGAGCCGTTCTTGTCGATCGCCTCGACCTTCTTGCCCTTGCCGGCGGCCAGGCCCGGCGCGATGCGGGCGGCGTCGCCCCAGGCCTTGTCGGCCAGGGCCGTCGAGGACAGGGCGCCGATCTGGACGCTGGCCGGACCCGAAGCGGTCGCGGCGGGCTTCGGCGCGGCGGCGGCCGGCTTGGCCGGAACAGTCTTGGGCGGCGCGACGGCGGCGGTGGCCAGGCTCTCGATGCTGGGCGCCGGAGCCGGCTTGGTCGGCGCGGGCTTGGCCGGAGCGGCGGAGACCGGCGCGCTGGGCGCGGCGACAGGCGGCTTGGCCGGCGGCAGGCTGGCGCTCTGCACCGGGGCGGCCGGCGGCGGCGCGGTCGGACGGGCCATCGGCTCTTCCGGCGGCGCGGCGTAGGTCGGCGAGGCCGTCGGGTTCTCGTGGCTGTAGATCTGCAGGCCGGCGGCTTCGTCGGGCTTGTTCTGGTCCGGCGCCGGAGCAGCCTTCATCTCGGCCACGGGCTCGCCAACGGTGCGCGGCGGTTCGTTCGGACCGCGGATGCCGTTGCGATAGACCAGGAACACGCCGACCAGCAGGGTGGCGAGCACCACCGCGCTGATGATCAGGGTCAGAGGCAGGGGCCTCGACCCACGCACCGGCTGGCGCGCATCGAAGGACAGCGGCGCATCGGTGGGCGGCGCATAGGCGCCGCGGTGCGGGTCGGACATCTCACTAGGCTCCAGAATTCCGGCGCTCGCATCGCCATCGGCGAATCACGCGCGCAAGTTCGTACTGTACTGGACCCGATCCCCGTTCAGAACTGTCGCACCCTTGCCGGTTGTGCATGTTCCTTCCGCGGCGGCAGGCCGTCAGTTCCAGACATCCAGATGGAACAGCTTGCGGTGCTCCTCGATGGCGAAACGATCGGTCATGCCGGCGATGTAGTCGCACACCACGCGGGCCCTTCCGGCCTGGTCGCGGTTCTGCGACTTGGCGAACCATTCAGAGGGCAGGACCTCGGGTTCGGCCAAGAAAAGCGTGAACATCTCGGCCAGAATGCGGCGCGCCTGGCTGCGGGTGCGGTTCACTCGCCAGTGGCGGTACATCTTGGCGTGGAGGAACTGGCGAAGGCGGGCCAGGTCTTCCAGCATGTCGGCCGAGAACGACACCAGCGCATGCGGCAGCGCCCGCACGTCGTCGGCCGAAGCGACGCCGGTGGCCGCGGCCCGCTGCAGGGTCTCGCCCATGACGTCGTCGACCATGGCGCCGATCATCCGGCGAACGGCCTCCAGGCGGGTGATGCGGGCGTCGAGTTCCGGACGCTCGCTGCGCACCGCCGCCAGGATCGGGCCGATCAGCGGCACGTCCATCAGTTCGTCCAGCGTGAAGAGCCCCGCCTCCACACCGTCGTCGATGTCGTGGTTGTTGTAGGCGATGTCGTCCGACAGGGCCGCGACCTGGGCCTCGGCCGAGGCCCAGGTGTCCAGCTTGAGGCCGTATTCGGCGTCGTACTTGGAAATCGCCTTCCACGACGGCTCGCCCAGCTTATGAACCACCGGACCGTTGTGCTTGATGACCCCCTCGAGGGTCTCCCAGGTCAGGTTCAGGCCGATGAAGTCCGGGTAGCGATGCTCCAGTTCGGTCACCACGCGGAAGGTCTGGACGTTGTGGTCGAAGCCGCCGAAGTCCTTGGTCTGCAGTTCCAGTTCGTCTTCGCCGGCATGGCCGAATGGCGGATGGCCCAGGTCGTGGGCGAGCGCGATGGTCTCGGCCAGATCGACGTCCAGCCCCAGGGCCGTGGCCAGCGAGCGGGCGATCTGGGCCACTTCCAGCGAATGGGTCAGGCGGGTGCGGAACTGGTCGCCCTCGTGGGCGACGAACACCTGGGTCTTTTCCTTCAGGCGACGGAAGGCCGAGGTGTGGATGATGCGGTCGCGGTCACGAGCGAACGGGGTGCGCGTACGGCTCTCGTCTTCCTGGTATCGCCGGCCGCGAGACTTGGCCGGATCCTCGGCGTAAGGGGCGCGGAGGACGGCGAACGGAGACGTCGACATGAGCGGCCTTTGCTGATCGCCCCTTTCCCCGGGGCGCGGACGTCCTCATATAGGCGATAGATGAAGTTTCCACAGCCATGACCGACACCATCGTTACGCTTTCTTCGAACGCCGCCCGCCGGCTGCACGCGCTTTCCGAGGCCGAAGGCCGCGAGGTGATGCTGCGCGTCGCCGTCGACGGCGGCGGCTGCTCGGGCTTCCAATATCGGTTCGACCTGGTCGAGGCCGCGCAGGACGACGACCTCAAGATCGAGCGCGACGGGGCCGCGGCCCTGGTCGACGTGATCTCCCTGGCTCTACTGAAGGGCTCGGAGATCGACTTCGTCGACGAACTGGCCGGCGCCGAGTTCCGAGTTAAGAACCCCAACGCCAAGTCCAGCTGCGGCTGCGGCGTCAGCTTCTCGATCTGATCGCGAAGGCCTGCTGGCCAACGCCGACAGCGGCTTGAAACGGGCGCGACTTGGCGCCCGTCGCGCTTTTCGGCGCCTGCGACCTGGCGTCGCGATTGTCGCGTGACCATTGTAATGCGACGCCCCCTCCCCTATATGTAAGCGAGCGCTCATTACCTGCGGCCCTCAATGCCGCACGAAAGCGCCATCCTCGCCCTAGCGCCGCCCCGCGGCGCGGGCGGACTTTTCCCCTAATTCGATCATCCGGAACGACGACATCGTCGTTCCCAAACTGGAACTTTATGAAAACCAACACCACTCGTGCGCCCATCGCTGTCCAAAAGCCGCGCATTCCGAACCTTTCGCCTGCCGTGACCTCCCCGCTCTCGCCCGCCACCCTCTGGGCCTGGCCCGGCCTCACCCGCGCCGAACTGCGCGAACTGATCATCGATCAGATCGGCTAAGCGCCCTATCCCCCGAAATCTCCCCTCGGCCGCTTGAGCCCGAAGCCCGCGCCCCCTAGCCTCGCGCGCCTGCTCGGAGCCCGCCATGCGCATCGCCACCTGGAACGTCAATTCGGTCAACGCCCGCCTGGACAACGTCCTGGCCTGGTTCGAGGCCGAGGCGCCGGACGTCGCGGTGCTGCAGGAGATCAAGTGCGTCGACGAGAAGTTCCCGGCAGAGGCCTTCGAGCGCCTGGGCTACAACGTCGTCGTCCACGGCCAGAAGACCTACAACGGCGTGGCCCTGCTCTCGAAGCATCCTCTTGAGGACGTCCGCAAGGGCCTGCCGCTGCTCGACGGCGACGCCGAAGACGAGCAGGCGCGCTATGTCGAGGCGGTGATCTCGGGCCCCAAGCCGGTGCGGGTGGTCGGCATCTACCTGCCCAACGGCAATCCGATCGGCACCGAGAAGTTCGCCTACAAGCTGTCGTGGATGCGCCGCCTGCATGAACACGCCAAGGGGCTGCTGGCCTTCGAGGAGCCGCTGGTCATCGCCGGCGACTACAACGTCATTCCCGAGGCCGAGGACGTGGCCAATCCCGAGGCTTGGGCAGGCGACGCCCTGTTCCAGCCCGAGAGCCGCGCCGCCTTCCGGGCGCTGAAGAACCTCGGCTTCACCGACGCCTACATGCAGTACGACGGCGCGCCGGGCGGCTACACCTTCTGGGACTACCAGGCCGGCGCCTGGCCGCGGAACCTGGGCATCCGCATCGACCACCTGCTGCTGTCGCCCCAGGCCGCCGACATCCTTGAGGACGTGACCATCCATCGCGACGAGCGCGACAAGGAGAAGCCGTCGGACCACGTGCCGGTGGTGGCCAGGCTGGCCCTCTAGGGCCACCAGCGACGCGCGGTAGCCGGCGCCCCTGTCGCGAATCCGCGAACGCCGCTAGTTTCCGAAACCATGAGCGAGTTCTGGCGTCTCCTTGTGCTCGTGGCCATCGCCGGCTCGGCCGTCACCTTCATGGGCAGCGCGGCCATCTGGTTCATGGACGAAGAGCGGCGTATCCGCCGCGCCCTCCGCCACGTGCTGAAGGGCGAACCCGAGACCGTGATCATCGCTCACGGCCGCGGCAAGGGCGCGGGCTTCTCGTTCGACACCAACACCGCCGCCGTCGCCTGGGACAACGGGACCTGGTGCCTGCTCTACCGCATCGACGAGCTGATGGGGGCCGAGCTTTCGGTCGACAACCAGGTGATCGGCCGGGTTTTCCGGGGCGAGCAGCGCCGGGCCATCGACCAGATCGTCCAGCAGGCCAGCCGGGTCTGCCTGCGCATGATCTTCGACGATCCGCGCCACCCCGACTTCGAGCTGGACCTGTGGCTGGAAGGCGACCAGCAGCAGCGCCAGAGCCGCTCGCCCGCCCTGGCGATCCAGGAGGCCAACCGCTGGCTGGCCCGGGCCGAGGCCATCGTCCGCCGGCCGCTGGCGCCGCGCGGCCCCCCGCCCGCTCCGGCCGCCAAGGCCGCCGAGCCCGAGATCGCCCGTCGTCCGGCGCCGGCGGCTCCGGCCGAAGCCTTCGAGAAGCCCGCGCCCTACCGTTCGGCGCGCGAGGCCGTGGCGACCGGCGCCGGCGCGAGCGCGGCGGCCGTGGCCACCGCCCCGCTGTTCGAGGAGATCGACGACGGCCCCGAGGCCGCCGATCCGCCGTGGTCGGATCCCGAGGCGCCGATCCAGGCCTGGGCCGACGACGGCGACGCCCACACTGACGACGGCCCCGCCTACCAGCCGCCCGAGCGTCCCTACAAGCCGGTGTCCAAGGCCTCGCGCTCGCCCAGGGACGACCAGGACGAGCTGCCCTTCGACCTCGACGACGAGGACTGAGGCCTCCCGCCAGGGTTGCGAAAGTCCGTCACTTGGGTCACGCTTCGCCGTCCCGTGGAGACGCGCCATGATCCGCCTCGCCGCCCTCGCCCTGCCGCTCCTGCTGGCCGCTCCGGCCATGGCCCAACCGATGGCCGCGGCCCCGGCCCCGCAGAAGCTGGTGCTGAACCTCGCCGACCGCGACGGCGACGGCGTGGTCAGCCAGGCCGAGGCCGCCGAACGCCTGGCGATCGCCGACGCCGAGGCGTTTCCGGCCGCCGCGCAGCCGGAGACCATCGCCAAGCGCCTGCCGATCAAGTTCGTGCCGCCCCAGGAGCACGACGAAAGCGGCTTTCCCGCCCTGGCGATGAAGCGGCGCTTCGTCGAGGCCAGCGAGTTCGAGCAGGCCCTGGAATATCGCTTCCAGGAAGAGCTGCGCGAGCGCCGCAAGTAAAGGTAGGCGATCGACGCATCGTCATCCGCCCCAATCCTTCTCGATCGCGCCCATTTTTTGCCATTGCGGCCAGCACGTAGTTGCGAGTCGATCTCAACGCCCGTATGACCCGCGCCCTTATTGCGATTGATACGCACAAGCGTTGAGTACGGGGCGAGTGATGAAGCAAGCGATGTTGGCCACCGCGGCGATGGCCGTGGCGCTGGGCGCGGCCGGACAGGCCTGGAGCCAGGACGAACAGGCCGAGCGCCTTCCCAAGGTCAGCATCGAGGCGACCGCCGCCCAGCCGCCGGCCGCGGCCTACGAGGCCGCCGACCCGGTCGATTCCGGCACCTCGAAGATCACCCGCCGCGCCATCGAGGACCGCACGCCCGGCAACGGCGACGTCATCGAGACCCTGAAGATCCTGCCCTACGCCAATTTCGACGCCGACCAGGGCCTGGCGACGCAGGACAGCATCCAGGACCTGCGGCCGGCCAACATCTCGCTCTCGGGCGGCCAGTACTACGACAACTACTTCTCGATCGACGGCGTGGGCGTGAACAGCCGCCTGAACGTGGTCGACCTGTCGAGCAACGCCCAGAACTACAACGAGACGGCCGGCGGCAGCGCCCAGTCGATCTGGCTCGACAGCAACCTGATCGAGAGCCTGACCGTCCGCGACAGCAACATCTCGGCCCAGTACGGCGGCTTCACCGGCGGCATGGTGCAGATCGAGACGCGCCAGCCGGCCCACGTGTTCGGCGGCTCGGTCACCTTCGGCTGCACCAACGACAGCCTGACCTCGTTCAAGATCCCCAACGCCAAGCGCGACGCCCTCGGCTCCAGCGTGCCGGCGCACCCGAACTACGAGAAGTGCAAGGTCAACGCGACGGTCGACCTGCCGATCAACGACAAGGTTCGGGTCCTGCTCGGCGCCGGCCGGCAGGAAACCGAGATGACCTACTACCGGGCGGCGGCCTATGGCGGCACGCCCTTCGGCCTCAAGAGCCGCAGCGACAACGTGCTGGCCAAGGTCGAGGCCGACCTCGCGCCCGACCTCGTGCTGCGCGGCCAGATCGCCTACAGCCCCTACACAAGCGAGAACTCGGCCAACAATTCGCGCAACGCCGTCATGACCCAGAAGGGCGGCGGCCTGACCGGCAAGCTCGAACTGGCCGGCAAGCGCGACGAGGCGAACTGGTCGCTGGCGGCCACCTACGCCAAGGCCCAGAGCGGCCGCAAGGCGCCCGATCCGAACTTCTCCTGGCCCTCGGCCTCGAACTACGCCGACTGGTGCTCCAACACCAACTGCACCGAGGGCAGCTTCGGCGACCTCGACCAGTGGCAGGAAGACATCGGCCTGCAGGCCCGCTGGAGCCAGCCCCTGCTGGGCGGCGAGCTGCGCGTCGGCGCCGACTACGGCCACGTCACGGCCCGCAAGCGCCGGCCCGAGGACAACTACGCCTACAGCCAGGGCACGGTCAGCAGCCTGGTCTCGTGCGCCACGGGCGACGTGGCCTGCAAGACCGGCGACGTCGTCCTGACCAGCGCCATCTACTATGCGGCCTATGACGCCGAGGCGAGCCTCGACTCGGTCTCGGCCTTCGCCGAATACGAGGTCAGCCGCGGCCCGCTGACCGTGCGCGGCGGCCTGCGCTACGACCACGAGAGCCTGCTCGACAACCACAGCTTCGCCCCGCGCCTGTCGGTGGTCTACGAACTGCCGTGGGCGGTCACCGCCACGGTCGGCGCCAACCGCTACTATTCGCGCGACTTCCTGGGCTACGCGATCAAGTCGCAGTATCCGGGCACCAAGGTCTATCGCCGCACCACCTCGACGGTGAACGGCCAGCTGGTGGCCGGCGACTGGTACCTCTATTCGCACTCGGTGACGGCCGGCGTGGCCGGCACCGGCGTCAAGACGCCCTATTCCGACGAGCTGACCTTCGCCCTCTCCAAGCCGGTGTTCGGCGGCGTGGCGCGGATCAAGGGCGTGGCCCGCGAGGCCCGCGACCAGTTCACCGCCGGCGTGGTCACGGTCCAGAGCTACGTCCGCGAGACCAACAACCAGACCTACACCTACAACACCACGCACCTGGGCAACGAGGGCGAGACCTCGTACCGCGGGATTTCGGCCGAATGGAGCCGGGGCTTTGGCCGCCACACCGTCACCGTCAACGGCTCGTGGTCGAAGACCGAGGACAACCTCAGCGACAACTACTACGAGGATCCGTCGGACGAGAGCGAGTACGCCGACGAGCTGATCTACTACAAGGGCGAGGTGCGCAGCCTGCTGGGCGTGATCTCCGAGAACCAGCGCCTCAACTACGCCGCCCCGGGCTTGGTCAACGCCGACTGGAGCGCCGACTGGTGGAGCGGCCGCATCCGCACCAACCTGAACGCCCGCTGGCGCTCGGGCTTCGACCAGATCGAGGAGACGGGCACGTACCAGACCGTCAGCAGCGTGCGCTACGCGGTTTGGGACGTGGTCCGCTACAAGGCCCAGACGACCTTCAACGCCAACATCCAGGCGCTGATCGCCAAGACGGCGTACGGCGAGGCCCGCCTCGACCTGCGGATCACCAACCTGTTCGACGTGACGCCGCAGACGGTGACGGCCTCGACGACCAGCCAGCCCTACAAGCTTGGCCGTTCGTTCTGGGTGGGCATGAGCTACAAGTTCTAACCCATGAAGCGCGCGGCGAATCTCCTGCTCCTGCTGGGAACGGCGGCGGCCCTGATCGGGCTGGCGCCGCTTCCCGACGCGAACGCGGTTCGCCGCGCCGCCTTCTCCGGCAAGCCCGACAGCTGGCCGGCCCCGACCCTGCTGGCCGGGGCCTCGTTCACCCCGTTCGGCGCCCTGCCCGCTCAGGTCGTTCCGGCCGACAATCCGCAGACGCCGGAAAAGGTCGCGCTGGGCCAGAAGCTGTTCGAGGATCCGCGGCTGTCGGGCTCGGGCCAGATCGCCTGCGCCTCGTGCCACAATCCGGAACTGGCGTTCGGCGACGGGGTGAAGACCTCGTTCGGCCACGACCGCCAGCGCGGCCGGCGCAACGCCCCGACCCTGACCGTCGTGGCCTGGCGCACGCCGCTGTTCTGGGACGGCCGGGCCGGCAGCCTGGAGACCCAGGCGCTCGGTCCGCTGGTCGACCACAAGGAGATGGCCGCCGACCCGCGCGAGGTCGAGCGCCGGCTGAACGCCGACCCCGACTATCGCAAGGCCTTCTCGCAGGCCTTTGGCGGCAAGCGCGTCACCGCCCAGGACGCCGCCAAGGCCCTGGCCGCCTACCAGCGCACCCTCAAGCCGCGCAGCAGCAAGTGGGACCGGGTGCTGAGCCTGGGCGGCCGGGTGCTGAGCGACCAGGAGCTGCAGGGGCTGGAGCTCTTCCAGGGCAAGGCCGGCTGCGCCAACTGCCACAACGGCCCGCTGCTGTCGGACGGCAAGTTCCACAACATCGGCCTCAGCTTCTATGGCCGCAAGCTGCAGGACCTGGGCCGCTACGAGGTCAGCGGCGACCCGGCCGACGTGGGGGCCTTCCTGACCCCGTCGCTGCGCGGCGTCTCGCGGACTGGCCCCTACATGCACAACGGCATCTTCCCGACGCTGGAGGGAACGGTGAACTTCTACAACGAAGGCGGCGCGCGGCTGCGGCCCAAGCCCGACCAGGTCGGCGACCGCCTGTTCCCGAACACCACCCCGCTGCTGAAGCCGCTCGGCCTGACGCGCGAGGAGAAGGCCGCGCTGGTGGCGTTTTTGGAGACGCTTTGACCCCTTCTCCCCTTGCGGGAGAAGGTGGCGGCCGAAGGCCGTCGGATGAGGGGTCGCGCTGACATTGGACGCCTCGTCCGGCCTGACCGCTGCACGCGGTTTTGAGTTCTGAGAGACCCCTCACCCGACCCTGCTCCGCAGGGCCACCCTCTCCCGCAAGGGGAGAGGGCATGGAGAGGCGATCTCCCGCTTTTCGGCGGCAGTTGATGGGGAGGCGCGGAGCGGCCGGGCGGAGCCCGGAGACCGTGATGTGTTTTAGCGTTTCGGCTTCGTCTGACCGCTCCGCCACATCGTAGGCTCGAAGGACCGGGCGCGCGGGTGCTTTTTCAACCCTGGACCCGGTTGTCCCTCGGACGGGCAGGACCAATAGCCCCGCGGTGATCCGGCGGCGCCTCGGCTGATCCTGTTAGGCCGGTTTGAAACGATCCCGGCCCTGTCGACCCGCAAGTTTCGTCACGGAACGGCTGGCGGCCCAATCACGCCTTCTGAGCGATCCTGCAAACCCGCCCTTCCCATGACGCCCCAAGCGGCCCCGCTCGATGCGATCCACAGCCGCTAACTCGGGCCGGTACCAAGAGCCCTCCCCATGGCTGGGATGGGTTTGATTATGGGGCGGCTTGAGCAGGTGGGGATAAGTTGGGATTATAAAGTTTTAGGGCGTTGATTTGGTTGGGTTCTTTTCCGATTACGCCGTGTGAGCAGTGTGCGTATCTCCCGATCCTTCTCCCCTTGCGGGAGAAGGTGGCGGCCGAAGGCCGACGGATGAGGGGTCTCTCAAATGGGAGACGCTTCCGCCCGGCCTAACCGCCGCACGCGGCTTCGAGATTTGAGAGACCCCTCACCCGACCTGCTTCGCAGGCCACCCTCTCCCGCAAGGGGAGAGGGATCAGCGGTCGTGGATTTCAGAAAAAGCCTGGGTCCCCGCTTTCGCGGGGATTTTACGGGGGAAAGGTCGGCGCGGCGGCGGCTGAAAGCGCCCCCCCTCCGGCCCTTCGGGCCACCTCCCCCAGAGGGGGAGGATCTTTTCCCTACCCCTTCACCGCATACGCGATCGGGGTCTCGAAGCGCCGGCGGTTCCAGTCGGAGTCGCGGGGGGCCTTGGGGAAGGGGGCGGCGGCGGTGAGGAGGTCCATGGCGGCGGCGTCGAGGGCGTGGTCGCCGCTGCTTTCGACGATGCTCGCCCGCGACATCCGGCCGAAGCGGTCGAGGGTGAAGGCCACCACCACCACGCCCTGGGAGCGGCGGCGGCGCAGGGCCTCGGGCATGGTCTTGCGGGCCTCGATCCACGACAGCACCTGGGCGGCGTAGGGGTCGTGCGACTTGGACGCGTCGCCGCGAACCTGGACCGGCGCTCCGCCGCCGGCCGGGGCCGAGGCGGCCGCGGCGACCGCCGCGACGGGGGTCACCGACGACGAAACCCGGCTCTCGACCGGCTGGGGCGCGACCTGCGGGGCGGCGTACAGCGGCTCGGGCGCGGGGATCGGGACAGGACGCGGCCTGATCGGCGAGACGCTGCGGGCCTCGCGCGGCACTTCCTGCGCCCGCCGCTCGCTGGACGCCTGGGACGGCGAAGGCTCGGGGCTGGGAGTCAGGACCTCGAACAGCGCCGCCTCCATGGCCGGCGGCTCGGACAGGCCCGGCATGGTGCGCACGAAGCCGACGAGCGCCAGAACGGCGGCCGCGTGCAGGCCCAGGGAAACGCCCGCCGCGAGCGCCTTGTCCCCGCCTCGCCCGCCCGTCCGGGGTCGTCCCACGCCGATAGACT
This sequence comes from Caulobacter sp. GW821-FHT10C03, assembly GCF_059415485.1. Taxonomy (NCBI): domain Bacteria; kingdom Pseudomonadati; phylum Pseudomonadota; class Alphaproteobacteria; order Caulobacterales; family Caulobacteraceae; genus Caulobacter; species Caulobacter sp. GW821-FHT10C03. The sequence continues at coordinate 290,693 of NZ_JBWKNI010000005.1, forward strand.
CCACGCACTCAATAAGAATGCGTCGCATCTACAGGAAGGTGCGCCCCGAAACAACGTCCGGACGGATACGGATCACGCGGCCCACAGGGTCTCCTGCCCAGCCTCTCCGCGAACCTCAGGCCGCACCTCCTCACGACCTTGGGGCGCGAAGGCCGGATAGAAGGTCGCCAGCATCCGCTCGGCATAGGCCACCAGGTTGCAGAACCCCTCGGCCCGCTGGCGGATCGGCGAGTCGAAGAACGGCGTCAGGATCTGGGCCAGCATGGAAAAGGCGATGGCGTCGACGCTGGTCGGCCGCTCGCCCATCAGGAAGGCCTTGTCGCCCAGCATCTCCGAGAGCGCGGTCAGCGACCAGGCGGCCAGTTCGACGATCTCGTCGGGGCCGTGGCGACCGATCCCGACGGCCTTGAGATTGGCCTCGACCGCGTCGAGCAGGCCCGCCTTCAGGTCCTGGCGCATGGCCTCCGGCGCGCCGTCGAACCAATGGGCCGGCCCCTTCTCGAAGTTGTCGAAGTCGAAGAAGCGGAAGTAGCAGTTGGCCCAGCCCAGCTGGTTCTCGACCATGCGCTCGATCGCCCAGGCCTGGGCGCGCTCGACCCGGGTGAGGCCCGCATCGAGATCGACGCCGTAGCTGCGCTCGAGATAGGCGCGGATGAAGGTGGAGTCGGCGACCTTGACCCCGTCGTCGTCGATCCAGGGCAGCTGGCCCTTGGGCGAGGTCTCGGGATGGGCCGGGACCTTCTGGTAGGCCAGGCCCGCCATCATCAGGTGGATCTCGGTCTTGGTGACGTAGGGGCTTCCCTCAGGCAGGCCGTAGGCCGGGCCGGCGGCGTAGAGCGTGATCATCTCGAGGTCCCTCTCGTGCGGTATTGCGATGAGGACAGACTGCCGCCACCCTGCTGCCAGCATGCTGTCAGCAACGATCCGGCACTGTGGGACCCATGAGACGCGCTGAACGCCTATTCCAGATCATCCAGATCCTTCGCCGCAGCCGGACGCCGGTCACCGCCGACTCCATCGCCGCCGAACTGGAGACCTCCAAGCGCAGCGTCTATCGCGACATCGCCGCCTTGGTCGGTCAGAGGGCGCCCATCCGCGGCGAGGCGGGCGTCGGCTATGTTCTGGAGGCCGGATACGACATGCCGCCCCTGATGCTGACGCCGGACGAGATCGAAGCCGCCGTGCTGGGCGCCCAATGGGTGGCCGGACGCGGGGATCCCGCCCTGGCCACCGCCGCCCGCGATCTGATCGCCAAGATCGCCGCCGCCGTGCCCGACAACCTGCGGCCCTATGTGCTGGAGCCGGCGACCCGCGCCCCCGCGCCGTGGAACCCGACGCCCGACAACATCGACATGGCCCAGACCCGGGCCTGGATCCACGCCGGCCGCAAGATCCGGCTGGACTATCGCGACGAGAAGGGCGCGGTCAGCCAGCGGGTCGTCTGGCCGGTCACCGTCGGCTACCTCTCGACCGTGCGGATGCTGATCGCCTGGTGCGAACTGCGCAGCGACTTCCGCAACTTCCGCACCGACCGGGTGGTGGCCGCGCAGTTCCTCGACGACCGCCACGGCCAGCGGCCGGCCGTGCTGCGCGCCCGGTGGCAGCGGCAGATGGAGGAGGAATGGGCCGCCTATGACGCGGCCAAGGCGGCGGGACCGGCCCTGCCCTCCTCCTGAACCGGAACGTCAGCCATCAAAACTGAGCGCCCTGCGATTACTTTTGCGAATGAGTTTGCATTTGACTCGCAATTGAACGCCCGGTAGCTGCGACCCGTTCTTAGTAACGGGGGAAGTGCATGAGATCGCGGTTGATGATGGCGAGCGCCCTGGGCGCGTGGGCGGCGCTGGCGGGCGCGGTTCGAGCCGAGGAGCCGATCGCGACGGCGCCCGAAACCCCCACCGCGGTCGACGCCGTGGTCGTGACCGGCGAGAAGACCGCCCGCTCGCTGCAGGACACCGTCACCAGCGTAGCCGTGACCACCGCCCGCACGATCGAGCGCGAGCAGATCCGCAGCTTCTACGACGTGGTCGCCCGCACGGCGAACATGAGCGAGACCTACGGCAAGAGCGGCTTCACCATCCGGGGCGTGGCCAACAACAACGTCTCGGGCGGCGGCACCAGCGGCCTGGCCACGGTCTATCTGGACGGCGCGGCCATTCCCGAGCGCGCCATGTACGGCGGCCCACTGGAGATGTGGGACGTCGGTCAGGTCGAGATCTTCCGGGGTCCGCAATCGACCCTGCAGGGCCGCAACGCCCTGGCCGGCGCGGTGATCATCCGCACCACCGACCCGACCTTCGACTGGAACTTCAAGGCCCGCGCCACCGCGGCCAGCGGCGACGACCGCTCGATCGGCCTGGCCGGCGGCGGCCCGATCGTCGCCGACCAGTTGGCCTTCCGCCTAGCCTTCGAGGATCGCCAGAGCGACGGCTTCATCTACAACACCGTCCAGAAGCGCGACGACGACGCGACCGACACCCGCTCCTACCGCGGCAAGCTGCTGCTGACGCCCACGGCCCTCGAAGGCTTCAAGGCGATCGCCACCTACAGCCGCAACGAAAACAAGTCGGGCTATCTCTACACCTACGCCCGCACCGACACGCCGGACTATTACGACCACCGCGTCAGCAAGACCGACACGCCCAACACCAGCGACATCACCACCGACATCTTCAACCTGGAGCTCTCACAGGCCTTAAGCGAGCGCTTCACCCTTTCGGGCGCGTTCTCGTGGAGCAAGGTCGACCTGGTGCAGCGCTACGACGCCGACCTGACGCCGCAGACCCTGTCCTACGGCGGCCAGGACGAGCTGACCAAGACCACCAGCCAGGAAGTGCGCCTGAACTACGACGGCGAGCGGCTGAAGGGCCTGGTCGGCCTCTACCACGCCAAGCGCGACTCCGACCGCAAGTCGGCCAGTCTGACCAACGTGACCTTCCCCACCGCCACCCTGGTCAGCGTGCTGACCTCGACCCTGGTGAGCGGCGGAACGCCGCTGGCCACGGCCCAGGCGCAGGCCAACGCCTTCGCGGCCATCTATGTCGCCGCCCTGCCGGTGATCCCGGTCGACTATTCGTCGGACGCGCCGGAGATCGTCACCACCACCGCCCTGTTCGCCGACGGCAGCTTCAACCTGACCGCCAAGCTCAGCCTGCTGGCCGGCTTCCGCTACGACCACGAGGAGAACGAGCAGGAGTCGTCGCAGACGGCCGTGTTCGCCGGAACCTATCCGACCCCGGCCAACTTCGGCGCCTACGCGCCGTACGTGGTGCTGGTGAACAACTTCGTCGCCTCGATGGTGGCCCAGGCCGGCGCCGCCTCGCCCGGCTCGACGCGCAAGTTCGACGCCTTCCTGCCCAAGCTCGGCGTCAAGTACGCCTGGACCGACGACCTCTCGACCAGCTTCGTCGTGCAGCGCGGCTATCGCTCGGGCGGCTCGACGGTCAACGTCGCCCGCGCCACCGTCGTGCCCTACGACCAGGAATTCACCTGGAACTACGAGCTGTCGCTGCGCTCCTACTGGCCGCAGTGGGGGCTGACGGCCAACGCCAACGCCTACTATGTCGACTGGAGCGACCAGCAGGTGATCGTCAACCTGGGCCTCAACACCTATGACTACCAGGTCGAGAACGCCGGAACCTCGCACCTCTACGGCTTCGAGGTGGAGCTGAACCAGCGCCTGTCGCCCAAGGCCAGCTGGTGGGCGTCGCTGGGCCACACCAGGACCAAGTTCGACGAGTTCCGCGTCGGCACGGGGTCGGACATCCGCGACCTGTCGGGCTCGGAATTCCCCTACGCTCCGCACTGGACCTTCGCGGTCGGCGGCGACTACCGCTGGGACAACGGCCTGGTCGCCAACCTCAACGCCAACTACCGCGCCAAGGCCTTCACCGAGGCCGGCGGCGAGCAGGACGGCCGCATCGCCGACGCCCGCACTCTGGTCAACGGCCGCTTCGGCTACGAGGCCGCCCATTGGGGGGCCTATGTGTTCGGCAAGAACCTGCTGAACGAAAAGTACAAGCAGTACACCCGCGAAGACGTGCCGGTAGCCCTGCTGGGCGAGCCGCGCATTCTCGGCGTGACGCTGGAGACCCGCTGGTGATCGGCTTAGGTGGTCTCGCCCTCGCGCCTATCGCCCTGGCCGGCGCGCTGCTGCTGCGGCGCGCCTGGACCCACGCCGACGCCCGCCGCCCCTGGCTGATCGTCGGCGGCTGGGCGCTGCTGGCGGCGGCGCTCGTCGCCTCCGCCCCGATCCTGGGGGTGGTGCGCGGTCCGTCGATCATGCTGGCCCTGGCCTCCACGGTCGCCCTGGCCGTGGTCGCGGTCGGGGTCGAGCTGCGCACGGCCAGGCGCAAGGCCCCGCGCGAGCTGGCCCTGGAGCCGTCGGACCGCCGCCGCGTCGCCTGGCGCGGCTGGCTGCGCGGCTTCCTGGCGGGACCGCTGGGCGGCGCCGCGGCCATGGGCGTCGGCCTGGCCGTCGCCGTCTGCTTTCCCGCCGAGGTCAAGACCCGGCTGATCATCGGCGGCATGCTGGTGCCGTTCCTGTGGGCCGGCGGCATGGCCTGGACCCTGTCGGACGACAAGATCCTGCGCGCCCTGGCCGTGCTGGTCGGCGTCACCGTCCTCGGCTTCGGCGCCGTGTTCCTGAAGGGCTCCCTCTGATGCACGCCCCGCAAGCCAAGCCCAAGCCCGGCAAGCCGATCTGGCCGAAGATCCCCGCCGCCTTCGTGCGCGCCATGCTGGCCGGCCACTCGGCGCTGGGTCTCGCCTTCGCCGCCCTGATCTATCTGGTCTGCTTCTCGGGCGCGGTGGCGGTGTTCACCAGCGAGTTCAATCGCTGGGAGCAGCCCACGGCCCCCGTCCTGCACAGCGTGACCCCGGCCGCCGTCGGCGCGGCCTTCGAGGAGGTGCTGGCCAAGAACCCCAAGGCCCACGACCTCTTCATCCGCATGCCCGAGCCCGCCCTGCCCCGTCTGTCGGTGCACGGCGACGACGCCAAGGGCGGCGAGCACACCTGGTTCGCCGACGCCTCGGGCAAGATCGTCGCCGAGCAGAAGACGCCGTGGAGCCAGTTCCAGGCCAAGCTTCACACCGCCCTGCACCTGCCCGGCACCTGGGGCTTCTTCCTGGTCGGGCTGACGGGCGTGGCCCTACTGTCCTCGCTGGTCTCGGGCGTGCTGTCGCATCCCCGGGTGTTCAAGGACGCCTTCGCCTTCCGATGGGGCGGCTCCAAGCGCCTGCAGGAGGCCGACCTGCACAACCGCATCTCGGTCTGGGGCCTGCCCTTCCACGTGGTGGTGTCGCTGACCGGCGCGTTCCTGGGCCTTAGCGTGCTGATCGTCGGCGTGCTGGCCATGGTGGTGTTCGACGGGAACCGGGAAAAGGTCTTCGCCCTGTTCAGCGGCCCGCCGGTGGCCGACGACGCCCGTCCCGCTCCGGTGATCGACGTCGCCAGGGGCCTGGCCGTGCTGCAGGCCCAGAACCCCAAGGCCGGCTTCAACTACATCTTCGTCGAGCACCCCGGCGAGACCGGCCAGCACATGAGCGTCAACCGCGTCACGCCCGGCCGGCTGTCGCGCGGCGAGATCATCATCGTCGACGGAAACGCCAAGGTGCTGGGCCCGGCCGGCTTCGAGAGCGGCAACCTGGGCATGGCCATCTATTCCAGCCTGACGCCGCTGCACTTCGGCTGGTTCGGCGGCTGGCCGGTGAAGGTCGCCTACTTCCTGCTGGGCCTTGGCCTCACGGCCGTCACCGCCAGCGGCGTCGCCATCTGGCTGGCCCGCCGGCGCGACAAGGGCCGCCCGGCCCCGCGCTGGGAGCGGGTGTGGGTCGCCTTCTGCTGGAGCCAGCCCCTGGCCTACGCCGTCTCGGCCATCGTCGCCCTGCTGGCGCCAAGCGTCCCGCCGGTCGCGGTGTGGGGCGGCGTCACCCTGGCGGCCAACGCCTGCGCGTTCCTGTGGACGCCGGCGACGCTGTCGATCCGCCTGCGCCTGGCCAGCGCCGTGGGCCTTGCCCTGGTGGCCCTGGTGCACCTGGGCCTCAACACCGGCCGGACGGTGGATCCGGTAGCCTGGATCCTAGACGCCTCGCTGGTGCTGGGGGCCGGCCTGCTGGCGGCGTCGGCCTGGGCGTCGCGCCGGACGGCCCAGGCGTGATGGATATAAATCCCAATATATGAGTCATTGACTCGTATATTGAAATAATGCCGCTATCTCGGGCGTGCGAGCAGGACGCGGGGCGACGCCTCCGAACCCGTCCGGCGCACGCCCGACAACAAGAAACGATAGCGAGGAAACACTCCCATGCAGCGCACGAAGACCCTCGTCGCCCTGGCCGCGATCCTGTCGGCCGGCGCCTCCCTGACCTTGGCCGGCCTGACCTTGGCCGGCCCGGCCCTGGCCGGCGAGCCCCTGAACGGCGGCCTGGCCCGGATCGACAAGGACGGCGACGGCAAGGTCAGCCCGGCCGAATGGACCACCGAGCGGGCCGGCCTGTTCAAGAAGCTCGACGCCGACCGCGACGGCAAGCTGACCCTGGACGAGATCACCCAGTTCTACCTGAAGGCCGCCCCGGCCGACGATCCCAAGACCCAGAAGCGCATCGACGCGGTCACCGCCGCCGACAAGGACGGGAACGGGGACGGCAAGGTCACCCTGGCCGAGATCACCGCCCTGGCCGACCGCGAGTTCAAGGGCCGCGACAAGGACGGCGACGGCTTCATCACCGGCGACGACAAGTAAGGACGCTTCCGGCGCGGACGGCCCCGACGGTCCGGACCGCGCCGACCGGCCAGGGCTCTGTCTCGACGGTCTGGGAAGTTTGGAGCGGGCGGGGGGAATCGAACCCCCGACATTCAGCTTGGGAAGCTGACGTTCTACCTCTGAACTACGCCCGCGCGCGTCAATGTTTTCAAGAGCTTACCGCCCTCGCCGCTGTTCTGAACCTGATCGGTTTACACAGCGGTCCACAGAGACCGTTCCGAAGGCGTCCCGTCTACCCGGTCTTCGTGGCGTGCTCAAGCGCAATGAGGGGCGTGGGTGTGGTCGCGGGATCCACGTAATGCTTGTGGATGGTCACCCCGGCGACCGCCATGCGCTTGCCGTCGCCAAGGCTCGCAGTGACGGATTGACCGCCTTCAGCGTTTAGGCTGACGATGATAGGTCTAATTGTCAGCGTGATTGGCGCGGCTATTAGCGCCATTGTGCTTATGATGGAGGTCGTCAGTCCCCCTCCCTGTTCGACCCCCACTCGAGGCGGTCCGCAAGGCAATTTGCAAACGACCGAACTGTGGCTAGCATTCGATGAGCAGGATTGAGATCATGCCCGATCGGTTTTGGGACCTAAACTAGCTTCACAAGTCAGTCGGTCCCCGCCAAGGTGGGCGAGATTGATCAGCGGGGCGGTCAAACCATTCAAGTGGCGAACAATATCAGGAACCTTCAAGCGTGATCGCGTTCGGAACGGCGGTCCGGTACGATGGCGAGTCCGGTGCAGGTCGCAACAGACCTCTGCGAGTTGCCGTCGAGACTGACGACGGCGCGGAGCATGAAGTCTTCCTCAAGCCGTCTGGACGCCCCGAACTGAGCGTGCAGAGTTTGGCTCACGAGGCGGTGGCAGCTTGCATCGCGGGTCGCGTTGGCCTGCCGGTGTGCCAACCGTTATTGGTGGAACTCTCCCCAGCATGGATCGCCTCGATTCCGGACGACGACGTGCGTCAGATGTTGGAGGCTAGCAATCCCATCGCTTTCGGATCAGCCGCGGCGGGGGTTGGCTGGCGACAGTGGTCGTCGGAGGACATCTTGACCGCAGCGCGCCGACAAACCGCGCTTGAAGTCTTTGCGTTCGACGCCTTCATCGAAAATCCTGACCGCAAGCCCAGCAATCCGAATCTGCTGGTGAAGGGCGATCAGTTCCGGGTCATTGACCATGAACTGGCGCTCTTTGTTCGCGGGCTCTTTCCCCCACCTAGCCCTTGGCGGGTGGGATCTCTCGACTACATCATGCAGCATGATCGACACGTTTTTGCCGCGCGGCTGCGTGGCGGGGCGCTTGACCTGGATGCGATTAAAGCGGCTTGGTCGGAGTTGTCTGACGATGATCTCGATGATTATGAAGCGTCGTTGCCTAGCCAGTGGTCAGAGGCAGGCGAAAGCGTAACGGCAGCTTTAACCCACGTTCGAGCTGTTCGTGATAGGATTGATGAATGCCTCGTGGAGATCGGGCGCGCCCTGACATGACCGACCGCCGCCCCTACACTTACGTCTTGCTGCGGTATCGGCACGACCCGCTGGCGGGCGAGTTTGCTAACGTCGGCGTGCTCGTGCATGAGGCGGCGTCAGGATTCCTCGATGCCCGAGTTCGTACGACGCTTGGACCTCGACTGAGCAAGATGTTTCCGACCTTGGACGGCGAGTCCTTCAAGAGCGCCTTGCAATCAACCCTGCGCGCGGTTCGCAAGCTGAGCGAAAAGGAAGGTGGCGATATGTTCGCCTCGCTTAGCGACGCCGCCGGTTTTGCGCGCCGTGCTATGCCTCATGACGAGACAAGCTTCGTCTGGAGCCAATTGGGCTCGGGGATCACCGAAGATCCCCAAAAAGCCTTAGACAAGCTCTATATGCGCTTCGTCACCCAGTACGACGGCAAACCAAAGGCATCGCGCGATGACGCAGCAGTTTGGCGTCCTGTTCGCGACATGCTGGTGGCGCGCAATATTGCTGACCGTCTACAGCCCAAAGTGATCCGTTCGGACGTCGATCAAGTCGAATTCGAACATGCTTGGAAGAATGGTGCTTGGCACTGCTACCAGCCACTCTCTTTCGATTTGTCCTCAAGCGATAACATTCGGGACAAAGCCGCGCGATGGGCCGGACACATGTGGGCCTTGGACCGAGCCGATGAGCCGTTCAAGCCGCACTTCGTCGTGGGCGCGCCGAGCAATCCCCATCTCCAAGTTGCCTACGAGAAAGCCCTGAGGCTCTTGGCGTTGAGTCCAGGCGCACCCGAGGTGATTGAGGAAGCTGCGGCTAAGGATCTAGTCGATAAGATCGAGGACGAGCTGCGGGCTCATGACAACATCGTCGCGCGATAAGCGACGACCTGAGCCATCCTAAAGTGATGTCCACCGATGGAGTGGGCCAGCCAGACGACGTCCCGCAACTGACGAAGGCTGAGCGAGCGGCCTGGATGCGCCAGCTCTCCAATTGGCAATCGACTAGCACGATGATTGATAAGGCCGAGGAGTTTCACGCACTTCTCGGAATTAGGCTCTGATTCAGCCCAGGGCTGTGTTCTTCCGCGAGGCCTTTGCCGCGGGCCACTTCGGGGCCGTTCGACAGTCCGACAATCTGCGCCTCACCTATCCTGCCGAACGTCCAGATTTTGAAGGATCATTTCGCCGCGACCTGGGTCATGTAAAGGGCCAAGCGCATCTAACATTGAACGAGACACCCCCACGCCCCATCGCTCAGCCACTGCCCCCTCCCCGCCCCGAAGTTGACGGCCGCCCCGCACGGGCGCAGCCTCCGTGTCAAACAGACGTTCGGGAGGAGGACGCCATGGCCGACGGCGAGGAGCATCCGCGGGCGCGGTTTCACGCCATGACCGAGGGCACGGCCGAGGACTGGGGGATCATCGCCCGGGCGGCGGGCGACTATGGGCGCGAGTTGCCCGACCGGCTGCTCGGGCACCTCAAGCTCCTACAGGGCGACTGCGGCGGCTTCGCGGTGGATCGGCTGGAGCACAGCCTGCAGACCGCCACCCGCGCCCACCTGGCCGGCGAGGACGAGGAGTACGTCGTCTGCGCCCTGCTCCACGACATCGGCGACATCCTGGGGCCGCGCAATCACGCCGACATCGCCGCGGCGATCGTCCAGCCCTTCGTGTCGGAGGCCAACCACTGGATGGTGGCCAACCACGCGATCTTCCAGGGCTACTACTTCTTCCATCACCTGGGCCTGGACCGCGACATGCGCGAGGCGTTCAGGGGCCATCCGCACTTCGAGCGGACGGCGAAGTTCTGCCACCAGTACGACCAGCCGGCCTTCGACCCGGCCTATGAGACGATGCCGCTGGAGGCGTTCGAGCCGATGCTGCGGCGGGTGATGAGCACGCCCAAGCGCTCGATCTATCTGCGCCCGGAATGAGCACCCGCCCAGGTTGCTCCGGACGCGACCGCCCCTAGACTGCGCCGGACGATCTGGCGGGGGGCGAACATGGTCGACATCCAGGGGACCGCGATCCATGGAACCGCGTGTCCGCACTGCGGAACGCACAACAACTTCCATGCCGACGCCGCCGCCATCGCCGCGCAGTGCGGACGGTGCGACCGCAGGCTGTTCGAGGGCAAGGCCTACGAGGTCGGCGGCGACGCGTTCCTCGCGCACAGCCTGGCGAGCGATCCGCCGCCGGGCAAGATACCGCTGCTGCTGGTCTGTTTCGGGGTCGGCTTCGGCGTGACCCGTATCAACGCCGACCGCTACGCCAAGCTCTACGAGCCCAACCTGCGGGTCCTGAAGATCAATGCCTTCGAGCACCACGAAGCCCTGGCCGGCTATGCGGTCAGAGCCGTGCCGACCGGCCTGCTGTTCCAGGCAGGAACCGTCGTCGCCAGGGCGCTCGGCGCGCCGATCCCCGAGGGGGACCCGTTCGCCCGCATGCTGGACGAGCATGGCGTGAAGCGGGCCGTCCCGTTGCGCGGGGCGCCGGCGGCCGAGGCCTGAGCGCGCCCTATTGAACCCGCTCGGCCTTGATCCCCAGCTTGGCCAGTTCGGCCTGGACGCTGTCGGGACCAACCAGGTGGCCGGCGCCGACGGCGACGAAGCTGACGCCCTTGCCGTCCAGCTTGGTCTTGAGCTGGCCGGCCCAGGCGGTGTTGCGGGCGACGATCAGGCTCTTGTAGAGCGGCGGATACTTGCCGCGCATCTCGGTGACGAACTCGGCTTCCAGCGCCTTCTGGTCGCCGGCGGCCCAGGCGGTGACCAGGGCGTCGAGCTTGGCCGGGCCTTCGTCGACCTCGGCGAGGGTGGATTCCAGCAGGTCGATCTCGTCCTTGGGCGAAAGGTCGGCGAAGAAGCGGATCTGCTGCTCGGGGGTCTCCAGGCTGCCCAGGGACTGGCCGGCGGCCTTGGCCTGCGCGGTCAGCACCTGCTCCACGCCCTTCTTCGGGTCGAAGCCGGCCTTCAGCATCGGGCCGAGCGCCAGGGTGACCGAGGCCATCCAGGGGCGCAGGCTGTCGAACGCGGCGGGCGGCAGGCCCATCTCGGCCGCATAGCCCTTGGCCTTGTCCCAGTCGGCGGGCGACAGCTTCTTCGACAGCGGGGTGGCGCGGTCAATGCCGTACTGGATCACCAGCGGCTGCATCACGGCGGGGTCGTCGGCGCCGGCCACCTCGGTGACCAGTTCGCTCGAGGCCTTGAGGGCCCCGTCCAGCTTCGGCGTGCGCCACTGGGTCTCCGGCCGCAGCACGTGGACCGTGCCGAAGAGGTAGATCGTCGAGTCCTTGTCCTTGATCACCCACAGGGCGGGATCGGCCAGGGACGGAGTCGCCGCCCCCAGGGCGAGGACCGAGACGAGGCCGACGACGGCGCGGCGCAGGGTCTTGATGGACGAATGAAACATGCAGCTCCCCTAGTGAAGGTCGGTCGGAAAGGAAAAAGGATCGGGTCGGCGGCTAGTCGACGAAGCCTCGCCGCCAGGCGACGAGCATGGAGATCGCCAGGTAGCCGATCATGGTGACGTTGAAGGCGTCCCACAGGGTCAGGGCCGGCAGCAGGGCCAGCTTCTCGCCCGCCGCCCACAGGAACAGCAGGCCCTGCAGCAGGATGAACGAGACGGCGGCCGTCTCGGCCATGGTCCGGCGCAGCAGTTCGTCGCTGCGCATCCACTGGCTGATGTTGCCGACGGCCTGCAGCAGGAACAGGGCGATCAGGCCGGTCATCACCGCCGAGGCCAGCAGCGGCGACAGCGGGTCGAACAGGGTCACGGCCAGCGGCGGCGCGGCCAGCATCGCGCCGGCCAGGATCAGCACCAGCCCCTGGCCGGCATAGAACCGGGCCTGGGCGGGAGTGGCGGCGCGGGCGTCGTCGCCGTTGATCCGCCGGCCCAGCGCCTTGCGGCTGCCGGCGAGGCCGGCGGTGACCAGTCCCGCGAAGACCAGGAACGCCGCCAGGATCAGGGCGAGCATGTCGCCGCCCGACGGGTCGAACCCGCCCCAATGTCCGTCGCGCCTGAGGCCCAGCAGCCAGCGCCCGCCGAAGAAGCCGACAGGCAGGCCGGCGATCATCAGGATCAGCGCCCGGCGGGCGCGGGGCGAAACTTTCGAAACTTGCGGCTCGGCGCTCATGTCAGGCCTCGTCCTGGAAGATGGCTTCGATGGGTTGGCCGAAGAGACGGGCGATCCTGAAGGCCAGCGGCAGGCTGGGATCGTACTTGCCCGTCTCCAGGGCGTTGATGGTCTGGCGCGAGACGTCGAGCCGCTGGGCCAGGTCGGCCTGGCTCCAGTCGCGTTCGGCGCGCAGCACCTTGAGGCGGTTCTTCATGTCGGCGTCAGCGGTAGCGCCAGGAGACCAGGCCGTGGGAGAGGCCGAACAGCACGGCGAACACCGGCGCGACCACCCACAGCTGGAGATGCGGCGCCAGGCCGAAGCCCTCCAGGATCCCCCAGGCCGTGGCCAGGGTCAGCACGCCGCCCAGGGCCCACAGCAGGCTCTCGACCGCCACCCGCCGCAACAGTTCGTCGGTCTCGCGATGGAGGTAGATCCCGAGGCTGACGAAGGCGCCGACCAGGGCCAGCGCCGGGGCCAGGGCGGCGGCGTAGCCCAGCGCGCCTTCGGCCAGTCCGGCCGCGTGCAGCCGGATCGCGCCGAACAACAGCAGGGCGTAGGCGGTGATGGACACCAGGAAGCCGATGAGGAAGCCGCGCAACGCCGGGCGCACCGGGTCGCCGCCGTAGAGCCGGCCCGCCGTCGTGCTGAAGGCGACGGCCGCGAGCACCATGCCCACCGCGCCGATATAGCTGGGCCATTCGCCGTCGCCGTTCAGGAGCAGGGCCATGGAGCCGCCGATCCCGCTGACGGCGATGATGGCCAGGGCGGCGGGCTTGGCTTCGGCGGGACGGTTCTTTTTCTTGAAGGCGTTCATCGTCCCGCCCCCTCAGCGCCGCACCAGCCACCAGCCGGCCCAGGCCAGCACGTAGCCCGCGATCTGCAGCATGAAGCACAGCCCCACGCCGCCGATGAAGATCGTGGACGGCGCGGCGTCGGCCAGCGAGGCGTTGAACGAGGCGGGAAACAGGGCGACGTTGGCGAACAGGACCGCGCCGGCGCCGATGCCGCTGCTTCCGCCCCAGTACCAGGCCCATTTGTGCGCCTCGCGCACCATCTCGTCGGCCGCGCGCCACCAGCGGGCGCTGAGCCACAGGGTCACGACAATCACCACGGCCATGACCCCGGCGACGGCCAGTTCCGACAGGCTGGCGGCCAGAGGCGACTTGCGGCCCAGCACCATCAGCACGCCGCCGATGATCCCGCCGAAAATGGCGACCGCGAACGTTCCGAAGACCACGCCGATCAGGCGTTTATTCGCTCTGCTGAGCCCCAACATGCCAAGCACCCCCGTCAAAATGACAAGGTACATTGACATCGCAATCCAGAGTCGTGTCAAGGACCCTGTACAAAAATCGCGTTTAAGCCGCGTTACGCTCCCCGCGCCAGTGGAGCGGCATCGGCGGGGTGACGCCCAGGGCCTTGGCCAGCCAGTGGGCCCTGGGGTCGGCGTGCAGCAGCCAGCCGTACTGCGAGAAGCGGTCGCCGTAGTCGTCCCAGCGGATCACCCGGCCCTCGGCGTCGCAACGCCAGACGGCCTTGTCGCAACCGGGGATGCGCTCGGCCCGCTCCCAGGCGGAAACGCGCTGGCTGTGGGTCGAGAACGGGCCGGAAAAGAGGCGGTTCATGACGCGATGGCTCCTGTCGACGCGTGCGGACCCGAAACCGAATCTGCGTGTAATCGCAACAACCGGACACTAGCACTTGATGACCGCCAACGTGACCGACACCACATGTAGTGCGACGCCGTGTCGCGCGACAGCTTGAGCAGGTCGCCCGACTTGCCTTTTAGGCGACTCGCGGCGGGGTAAGCGGCCGTCGGTTCGCATCCAGCCGAACGTGCATGTCGGCCCTCCCTGGCAGGTCAGCGGCGCACCAGGCCGTCAGCCGCTCGTAGTGGTCGAGGAAGCGCTCCAGGGCCGCCGGATCGAGGCCCCCTCGCCTTCCCTCGGCGGACAAACGCGCCTGCAGCTTCGCCTCCTGCTCGCGCCGCCAGGCCCGGACGGTGGCGAAGTCGGGCGCGGTCAGCACGGCCAGCCAGTCGAGCCGGTCGAAGAGGTCGCGATAGGGACCGGCCAGGGCGGCGTCGATGAAGCCGCGCCAGGCGCCGTCAGGATCTTCGTCGCGTTCCAGGGCGTTGACCAGCTCGGCCAGGGCCGCCGGACCTTGCGACCGCGCACCCAGGCACCAGCCTTCCAGCAGGACGACGTCGGCGGGACCGTCGAACGTCGGCCAGACCGCGCCCGGCGCGCGGTCGTCGGCGGCCTTGTCGAAGCGCGGCAACAGCGTCTCACCCGGTCGGGCCAGGCTGTCGAGCGTGGCGAGGCCCAGCGCCACATCGTGCGTGCCCGGCGGTCCGCGCGTCGCCAGCAGCGGATGGACCTTGGCGGCCAGCTTCAGGCGCTCGGCGCGGGTCAGGTAGAGGTCGTCCAGCGACAGGACCGCGACCTTCAGCCCCTCGTCCTCCAGCAGCCGGGCGACCACCGCCACCAGGGTGGACTTGCCCGCCCCTTGCGGCCCCGACAGGCCGGCGACGAAGCCCGGTCGGCCATGGGCGCGCGCGGCGGCGGCCAGGCGCGCGGCCAAAGGCCGGTGAAGCGCGTGGAAGGCTTCGACGAAGTCCGGACCGAGCCGCTCGTCGCGCATGAAATCGGAAAGCCAGGACGGGTCGGGCGCGCTCATGCCCCGACCATGCACCGCTTCGCGGGCTTACTGCACCCGCCGCACGCGATAGCCGCGCGCCTTCATCAGGGCCGGCAGGCCGTCGGGGCCGGCCATGTGCAGGGCCCCGACCGTGACCAGCTCGACGCCCGAGCCGGCCATCTCGCGATCGAGAACCTCGGCCCAGGCCAGGTTACGGCGCTTGAGCAGGGCTTCGTACAGCTCGGGCCGGTCGCGGCGCATGCCGGCGACCAGGATCGCGCCCAGGCGATCGACGTCGCCCTTCAGCCAGGCCTTCTGCAGATCCACGCCCCGGCGCGGCGGCGCGTTCTGCTCGGCGGCGACGTCGTCGAGATACTGCACCTCGACCGCTTCGGGCAGGTCGGCGAACAGGCGCAGCTGCTGCTCGAAACTTTCGAAGGCCAGGACCGGCTTTTCGGCGCGGACGGCCTGGCGGGTGACGGCCGCGTCGGCGCCGCTGGCCACCGAGCCGCCGGCCTGCGTCATCGGCAGCACCGACAGCATCATCGCCGCCGCCCAGGGCCGCAGGTGATCGACACGGTCGAGGCTGGCGCCGCGCTGGTCCAGCGCCGCGCGCAGGCTGGCGACGGTGCGCGGCGGCAGTTTTTCAGTGAGGGAGCGATCGACATCGACGCCGTAGCGATCGACCAGGGCCTTCACGGCGGCGGGGTCGGCGTCGACCCGGGTCTCGAACCACAGCTTGCCGGCCTGGGCGTAGGCGCGGTCGAAGGCCGGGGTGCGCCACTGGAGCTTAGGCGACAGCACGTGCATCGAACCGAACAGATAGATGCGGGAGTCGCCGTCGCTGACTTCCCACATGGCGGGGGCGGCATGGGCGACGCCAGACAGCCCCGCCACGGCCGTCATGACCGCCAGCAGGCGTCGCACGCCCTTCACCCACGCTGAAACCATCGCTTCCCCCGACAGGAATACGGTCTCAGCCTAGAGCGAAGGGGGTTAACCGCGCGAGCGGCGAGCGCCGCGGCCTAACGCCACGGCTTGAAGTGCTTCGAAAGCTTCAGCCCCTGCCGCTGATAGTGCGATCCGCCCTCGCCATAGAGGCGGGCCGGACGGGCGGTCAGGGGTTCGTAGACCAGGCGGGCGACGGTCTGGCCGTCCTCCAGCAGGAACGGGGTCTCGTGGCTGCGCACCTCGAGCACGCCCTTGGAGCCGACGGCCCCGGCCTCCTCGGTGCCAAAACCCGGATCGAAGAAGCCGGCGTAATGGACGCGGAACTCGCCGACCGACGGATCGATCGGGGTCATCTCGGCAGCTTCCATGACCGGGATCTCGACGTCGTCCTTGGACGCGAGAATGTAGAACTCGCCCGGATCGAGCAGCAGCTCGCCATGGCGGGTCTCCAGCGGCTCCCAGAAATCGCGCGGGTCGTGGCCGTCCTCGTGGTCGAGGTCGACGACGCCGGCGTGGCGGCGGCCGCGGAAGCCGACGATGCCGGTCTCGCCCGGCGTCAGGTCGACGCCGACGCTGCGGATCGCCAGCTTGGCCGGCTCGCCGCGCTTGAGGCGCAGCTGGTTCAGGCGCGTGCCGGCGCGGACCAGCACCGAGAAGGTCTGGGGCGCGATCTCGATATAGAGCGGGCCCTCGTAGCCGGCCTCGATGTCGTCGAAGGCCTTGGAGCGGTCGCTGAGCAGGCGCACGAAGACGTCGACCCGGCCGGTCGAGCTCTTGGGGTTGCCGCGCGCAGCGACATTGGCCGGCAAAGCCAGGCGCTCCTGGATCTCGGCGATGTAGACGCAGCCCTTCTCCAGCACCGCGCCCTTCGACAGGTCCAGTTCGTGCATGGCCACGTCCTTGAGGCGCTCGGGCACGCGGCGCGCGACGCCCGGCAGGAAGGAGGCCCGCACCCGCCAGCAGCGCACGCCCAGGCGCAGGTCGAGGCTGGCCGGCTGAACCTGGTCACGGTCGAACGGCGTCTGCGAGGTGATCGCCTCCTGGGCGATCAGGTCCTCGATGGTCTGGCAGGGCAGAATCCCCGCGAAATGGGCGTCGGTCATCGGCGGCACACTCCCCCAAAGCGGCGCCGCGAGGCAAGGGCGCTATGGGAGCCGCTGCGAGAATCTGGGCGCCGTCAGGCCCGCTCGAGCAGCCCGTCCAGATAGAGAGCGCCCGCCTCGGCGCCGTCCTCGACTCGAAACGCCGGCGCCAGGGCCTCGGCGGCGGCCGCATAGGCGGGGTCTTCCAGCAAGATCCGCAGAGCTTCGGTCGCGCCGCCGCCCTCGTAGCGGTCGGGCCGGAGCCTGCGCCCCACGCCCAGGCGCTTCACCCGCCTGGCGTTGTCGTGCTGGTCGCCCAGGAACGGCGTCACCAGCTGCGGCCTTCCCGACCGGAGAGCCTGAGCTGTGGTGCCGATCCCGCCGTGATGGACGATGGCCGCGGCGCGCGGGAAGACCTGGGAATGGGGGGCGTAGGCGGCCACGAACACGTTCCCTCCCCGCTCGCCCTTGAGGCGCTGCGCCTCCTCCGCCCCGGCCAGCAGCAGCGCCCGTCGTCCCAGGCCGCGCGCCGCTTGGAGGCTGGCGCGATAGAAGTCGCCCGGCGCGTGGACCGCGAAGCTGCCCAGCGAGAACACGATCGGGGCCGGACCGGCGTCGAGGAAGGCCGCCAGCGCCGGATCCAGGGCCTGCGTCCCGCCCGCCTCGCTGTCGTAGGCGGGGAAGCCCACGAGGGTCAGGCCGGCGGGATGGTCGGGCTGGACCGGCCCGAAGCGCGGCGAATAGAGGCCCAGCATCGGCGCGCCGTCGCCATGGCCGCAGTCGAACAGGGCGTCGGCGCCAGCATGGGCGACGCCGAGCGTCCGGCCCAGGCGGCGCAGAGGCTTCAGGGACGAAGCGATCCGACCACGCACGAGCGCCCGGACCAACCGGTTCCAGCCGACCGCCGCGGCCGAACGCGGCGAGAACACGTAGGGCGCCGGCCCGGTCTCGGACGGATCGATCGCCGACTGCAGGAAGATCGGCGCCAGGGCGACACGGACCAGCGGCAGGCCCAGCGCCCGGGCCGCCAGCGGCGCGCCGAAGACGATGTTGTGCGTCACGACCATGTCCGCGCTCTGGGCGGCGGCGCGAACGTCCTCATAGGTCTGCGACAGGAACGGCATCTGCAGGTCGCGCAGCAGGAAGTCGGGATCGCGCGCCATCCGCTCGAACACGTCGGCGATATCGAGGCCCAGCCGCGCCTGGATCTCCTCGGTGCTGGGCCGCAGCGGGCGAAACTCCAGCCCCTCGGCCTCGACCTTGGCCCGGTGGTCCTCGTGGGTCGCCAGCACGGGGACGTGGCCCAGGCGCCGCAGGGCCAGGGCGAGGGCCAGGAAGGGGTGCAGGTCGCCGAGCGAACCCGTGGTCGCCAGCACGATCCTTCGTCCGGCCGCCATCCCTGCCCCCTTTTTACCGCCCGCCTGGATGGGAACCGCAACGGCGCGCCAAGGCAAGGCTTGCGACGCCCGTCAGGCGACCGACACCACCCTCTCGCTCGCCTGGCGCGCTCGGACCGTGACGAAGCGGTGAAAGATCGCCTATACCCACCGCGATTGCGTCCGCCGAAGCGGCAGGCGCGGGCCTTTTCGTCATCGGGAGTATCGCGTGTCCGAAGATCCGAAGAACTGGGACGTCGCCACCAAGCTGATCCGCGGGGGTCTGGCGCGCTCGCCGTTCATGGAGACTGCCGAGGCGCTCTATCTGACGCAGGGCTTCACCTACGACAGCGCCGAGGGCGCCGATCGCCGCTTCTCGGGCGAGGACCCGGGCTTCGTCTATTCGCGGTTCAACAATCCGACCGTGAAGATGTTCGAGGACCGCCTGGCCCTGCTGGAAGGCGCCGAGGTCTGCCGCGCCACCGCCACCGGCATGGCCGCCGTCCACTCCTCGCTGATGGGCCTGGTGCGAGCCGGCGACCACGTGGTGGCCGGCAACGCCCTGTTCGGCTCGTGCCGCTGGCTGATCGCCGAGTGGCTGCCGCGCTTTGGCGTCGAGACCACCTTCGTCGACGCCACCGACATCAAGGCCTGGGAAGCGGCCATCCGCCCCAACACCAAGGCGGTGCTGATCGAGACCCCCTCGAACCCGGTGCTGGCGATCACCGACATCCGGGCGGTGTCGGAACTGGCCCACGCCGTCGGCGCCAAGGTCATCGTCGACAACGTCTTCGCCACCCCGATCTTCCAGCAGCCGCTGGAGTTGGGCGCCGACGTCGTCGTCTATTCGGCCACCAAGCACATCGACGGCCAGGGCCGGGTGCTGGGCGGGGCGATCCTGACCACCGAGGCGATCAACGAGGAATTCTACCGCGACAGCATGCGCCACACCGGCCCGTCGCTGTCGCCGTTCAACGCCTGGGTGATGCTCAAGGGTCTGGAGACCCTGGACCTGCGCGTGCGCCGCCAGACCGACAGCGCCTTCGCCCTGGCCAACACCATGGCCGAGCACAAGAAGGTGACGCAGGTGCTCTATCCCTTCCGTCCCGACCACCCCGGCCACAACGTCGCCAAGAGCCAGATGAGCGGCGGCGGCACGGTGATCGCGCTGGACCTCGGTTCGCGCGAGGCGGCCTTCAAGTTCCTGAACGCGCTGGAGATCGTCGATATCTCCAACAATCTGGGCGACGCCAAGTCGATGGCCACCCACCCGCCGACCACGACGCACCGCTCGGTGCCCGAGGAGATGCGCCCGCTGCTGGGCGTGACCGAGGGCGGCGTGCGCCTGTCGGTGGGCCTGGAAAGCCTCGACGACCTGACCCGGGACGTGATCCGTGCGCTCGACCAGGCGTGAATCCAGCCCGCCCCTGAAGCGGATCCGTCGACGCCGCGGCGCCGACACCGGCATCTACGAGGCCCGCACGCGCGACATCGTCGTGCGGGTCGCGCCCTGCTACCTGCCCGAGGAATCCTCGCCCGAGCAGGGCCTCTATCTGTGGGCCTACACCGTCGAGATCGAGAACCACGGCGTCGAGACCGTGCATCTGGTGGCGCGCTGGTGGAAGGTCACCGACGCCATGAACCGCAGCAACGAGGTCGAGGGTTCGGGCGTGGTCGGCGAGCAGCCGGAACTGCGGCCGCGCGAGGCCTTCCGCTACGTGTCCAACTGCCCGCTGCCGACGCCGTCGGGCACGATGGTCGGCCGATACCAGATGGTCACCGAGGCCGGCGAGCCGTTCACCGCCGAGATCCCCGAGTTCTCGCTGCATCTGCCGGGCGCCGCGCGCCGGGCGAACTAAACTCGCGCGCGCCCCTTCCCAGCCTGCAACTTTGAGATATTGAATCCCCCTGTCTCAGCCACAGGGGGAAGACCATGGCGACCACCTACACGATCCGCGTCGAGAACCATTCCGTAGCGCCGCAGAGCTACACGATCTTCGCCCAGCAGCCCGCTGCGACCGGGCCGGGCGTCTACACCAACGCCTGGGCCACCCTCCAGCACGTGACCAACGGCGGCTTCGACGTCGTCAACTACACGCCCGAAGACGGCGAGCCGGCGCCGCACTTCTACGTCAACGACATCGCCTATGAGGCCGGCGAGGAGATCGACCACAGCTCGGTGGCCAGCGCCCCGATCGAGGTCGATTTCACCGGCAAGAGCGAGACCACCGCCACGGTGATCCAGCAGCCCAACCGGGCCTTCCTGGTCAGCTACGAATAACCGGCCGGCCACGCCGCAACCTGCGCCGTTGCCAAGTAACGGCGTTACGCGTTTACTTCCTTTTGCGGCGTCAGACCGCGAAACACAGGGAGGTTGCGGCGTGGCCGACTACGAGCTGACCCTCATCAACCGAAGCGACGACACCCAGAACTCGACGGTCGTGGTGTTTTCCAAGGCCGCGACCAGACCGGTCAGCCTGGCGCGCACGATCCCGCCGGGCGGCTCGTCGAAGATCAGCTTCAACAACCTAGAGCCCAACGCCCAGGCCTATCTGGTGCTGGGCGAGCCGCCGCATCTGGACGCATGCGAACCGCCGGCCGGCTCGGTGCGGCTGGATCTCGACCTGACGCATGAATACGTGATCGGGCGGGCTTAGGGGGCGAAGGCCCCCTCAGTCGCTCCGCGACAGCTCCCCCAAAGGGGGAGCATCTTCTTGGTGCGGCGCTCCTAGATCCTCCCCCTCTGGGGGAGGTGGCCCGGAGGGCCGGAGGGGGCTTACGCCTCGCCGTTCGGCTCCAGGGCATAGACCCGCGAGCAGTATTCGCAGGTCACGTGGATCTTGCCGTCCGGCTCGATCATCTCGGCCTTCTCCTCGGGCGAGAAGGACTGCAGCACCACGCCGATCCGCTCTTCCGAGCAGCGGCAGAAGGCGCGCAGCGGCTTTTCCTCGATCAGGCGCACGCCGTCCTCGTTGAACAGCCGCCACAGCAGGGTGGTGGTCGGCACGGTCGGGTCGACCAGCTCGTCCTCGCCCGTGGTCTCGAACAGCGCCTGGGCGTGGTTCCAGGCCTCCTTGGTCTCGCCGCGCGTCTCGTCGCCGGCGATGGTCTGGATCAGCACGCCGCCGGCGCGCCAGGTCGGGCCTTCGCCGGTGTCCACCTGGCCGACGGCCAGGCGCACGCGGGTCGGGATCTGCTCGGACTGCATGAAATACTGCTCGGCGCACAGGGCCAGGCTCTCACCCTCGATGGCGGTGACGCCCTGGTAGCGCTCCATGTCGGGGCCCTGGTCGAGGGTCATGATGAACACGCCGCCGCCCAGCAGGGTCTTGGCGCCCGGACGCACGAAGCCTTCCGAGACGGCCGCCACCTCGGCCTCGTCGAACCGACAATAGCCGCGCAGGCCGCCGGTGGTGTCGTAGTCGACGACCACGTAGCGCACGGGGCCGTCGCCCTGGGCCTGGACGATCAGCCGGCCCTCGAACTTCAGGCTGGAGCCGACCAGGGCGGCCAGCGCGCAGGCCTCGCCCAGCAGGTTGGCCACCGGCTCGGGATAGGCGTGACGGGTCAGCACTTCGTTGACCGCCTCGCCCAGCCGCACGACGCGGCCGCGCACGGGCAGGCCTTCGATCTGGAAGGCGGAAACGAGGTCGTCGGGAACGGTGATCTGGGGGGCGGCGTCGCTCATGGGGCGGTTAGATAGGCGCTTTCCCAAAAAATGCGAGGGGGCGCCGCAAAACCCCCTCCGGCCCTCCGGGCCACCTCCCCCAGAGGGGGAGGATCTATTAGCGCCGGCTCCAGGATGCTCCCCCTCTGGGGGAGCTGTCGCGGAGCGACTGAGGGGGTCGCCGGAGGCGCTACTTCCTCGCCAGGTAATCCAGCGCCATGAACACCTCGGCCTTCACGCCGGTCTCCAGCACCGCCTCGTCGATGTCGAAATAGGGCGAGTGGTTGGCCGGGGCGCCGGCGGCGGGGAAGTCGGCCTTGCGACCGCCGAGCTGGACGAACACGGCCGGGACCTTCTGGCCGTAGAGGGAGAAGTCCTCGGCGCCGGTGACCAGGGCGGCCTGGTCGTCGACCTTGCCCGGCGAGGCCTTTTCCAGCGGACCCTTGACCCACTTCGACAGCGCCGCGTCGTTCCAGGTGACCGGATAGGGCTGGGTGAACACCGCCTCGGCCTTGGCGCCATAGCGGTCGCCGATGGCGGCCACGGCCTTCTGGGTCTTGGCGATCACCTCGGCCTTACGCTCGGGCGTGAAGGTGCGCAGGGTGCCGCTCATCACCAGGTCCTCGGGGATGATGTTGTTGCGCACGCCCATGTTGATGGTGGCGATGGTCAGCACCGTGGGCGAGGACCCAACGTCGATCTGACGGGCGGCGATCTGGTTCAAGGCCTGGATGATGTCGGCCGAGACGCTGGCCATGTCGATGCCGGCCCAGGGGCGCGCGCCGTGGGTCTGCTTGCCCTTGACCGTGATGGTGAGGCGATCGGCGCCGGCGTAGAAGCCTTCGGGGCGATAGTTCAGGGCATGGGCGTCGCCGGGGCCGATATGGACGCCGAAGATGGCGTCGACCTTGGGATTGTCGAGCGCGCCGTCGGCGATCATCAGCTTGGCGCCGCCCTCGTCGCCGGCCTGGGGACCTTCCTCGGCCGGCTGGAAGATGAAGACGACCGTGCCGGCGATGTCTGCCTTCATGCCGGCCAGCACCGTGGCCGCCCCCAGCAGCATGGCCACGTGGGTGTCGTGGCCGCAGGCGTGCATGACGGGAACGGTCTTGCCTTCCCAGGTGGCGGTGGCCTTGGAGGCGAACGGCAGGCCGGTCTTTTCCAGCACCGGCAGGGCGTCCATGTCGGCGCGCAGGGCGACGACCTTGCCGGGCTTGCCGCCCTTCAGGATCCCGACCACGCCGGTCTTGCCGACGCCCTCGCGGACCTCCAGGCCCAGGGCCTTCAGCTCCTTGGCCACCAAGGCGGCGGTGCGGACCTCCTGGTTGCCCAGTTCGGGATGCTCGTGGACGTCGCGCCGCCAGGCCACGACCTGGGGCTGGACCGCCTTCGCGGCGGCCTCGACCTTGGCGTTGGAGGGGGCCGCGAGAGCGGGGCTTGCCGCCATGATCGCCAGGGCCAGAACCGAAACCGTCGTGCGCACGCCCATACCCGACTCCTAGAGAAGACTTTGCGGGCGAGCTTGGCGGTTCCCGCCGCCGGGTCAAGGCCGGCCATGCTTTCCCTAAGGAACGGCTTTGCAGAAGCGTCACGGAGACTAAGCTTCATCCATGACCGAGCCCGCATTCGACTCCCCAACCTTTGACTCAAGGGATGACGGCGAGGCGCTGGATCCTAGCTCCGGCGTCATCCGCCCCCGCCACGCCGCCACCGTGATCGTGGTGCGCGACGACGGCCCGGCGCCGCGCGTGCTGATGGGCCGGCGCAATCGCGGCCACGCCTTCATGGCCAGCAAGTGGGTGTTTCCGGGCGGCCGGGTCGATCGCGGCGACTTCGACGCGCCCTCGGCCAGCGAGCTTTCTGCGGAGGTGGCCGAGCGCCTGGCCAAGCATCCCCGCCACGCCTCCCCCGCCAGGCTGGCCCGCGCACTGGCGCTGGCGGCGGTGCGCGAAACCTTCGAGGAGACCGGCCTGCTGCTGGCCAAGGCCGCGCCGCCGCGGCCAGGGGCCGGCGCTTGGCGGCCGTTCCTGGCCCAGGGCGCCCTGCCCGACCTGGCGCCGCTGAGCTTCGTGGCCCGGGCCATCACCCCGCCCTATCGCCCGCGCCGCTTCGACGCCCGCTTCTTCATGGCCCCGGCCAGCGCCCTCTTGAGCCTGGAGCGCCAGCCCGACTGCGGCGAGCTGGACGAGATCGCCTGGGTCAGCTTCGACGAGACCCGCGACCTTGATCTGCCCAGCATCACCCGCATGGTGCTGCGCGAGACCGCCCAGCAGATGAAGGACCCGGGCCGCCCGGCGCCGTTCATGCGCTTTCTGCGCGGCAATGCGGTGATGACGGAGCTGTAGGAGCGTCCTCGCCCTTCGACAGGCTCAGGGTGAGGACGAATTCCGGCGTCGCAGTAGAAATCCTCATCCTGAGCTTGTCGAAGGACGAGGATTGCGGGCCATGATCAGCACTTCCTATGGAGCCGCCGCCATGCTCGCCCTCCTCCTCGCCCTGCAGACCGTTGCCGCCCCGATCGACCAGGCCGCCTTCCTGGCCGGCTGCTGGAAGCAGACGCTGCCCAACGGCGTCGTCGAGGAGCAGTGGCTGGCGCCCGGCGGCGGGATGATGCTGGGCATGAGCCGCACGGTGCGCGACGGCAAGGCGCGCGGCTGGGAGTTCACCCGAATCCAGGAGGCCGATGGACGACTCACCTTCGTCGCCCTGCCCTCGGGCCAGGCCGAAGGCGCCTTTCCGCTGAAGAGCGCCGGCCCCGGCGAGCTGGTGTTCGAAAACCTCGCCCACGATTTTCCGCAGCGGGTGATCTATCGCAGCCAAGGCCCGGACGGGCTTCTGGGCCGGATCGAGGGTGAAATCGACGGCAAGGCGCGGTCGGTGGATTTCCCTTACAAGCGATGCGCAGCCGGCAATTGACTTTGCCCCGTTCATGAGTATGTTCCGCGCCTCTCATTTCGACCGCGCGGGGACCTGCGCGATTACCGCAGGGATTCGACCATGGCCAAACCGGCTTCGATCAAGATCCGCCTGAACTCGACGGCGGACACCGGCTTCTTCTACGTCACCAAGAAGAACGCCCGCACCAAGACCGAGAAGATGGTGCTGAAGAAGTACGACCCGGTCGTGCGCAAGCACGTCGAATTCCGCGAAGGCAAGATCAAGTAAGATCGCCTCGTCGCACCGACGAATTTCGAAAACGCCCGGCGGCAACGTCGGGCGTTTTTGTTTTTGGGGTTTTTGTTTTTCCGGCTCAACTCGGCTAGTGACGCAGTGGGCGCCTGCCCTGGCATAGGATTCCCCCGCGTGATCGCTCGCCTCGCCCTCGCCTTCTCGATCCTCGCCGCCGTGCCCGCCTGCTCGGCGCCGGAGCCGGTCCCGCACACCCAGGGCTACGAGGTCGTCCGCACCTACCCGCACGACCGCCAGGCCTTCACCGAGGGCCTGCTCTTCCGTGACGGCCAGCTCTACGAGAGCACGGGCCTGGAAGGCCGCTCCTGGGTGCGCCGAGTGTCGCTGGAGACCGGCGCGGTGCAGCAGCAGGCGGACATGGACCCCAAGTATTTCGGCGAGGGCATCGTCGACTGGGGCGACAAGCTGGTGCAGCTGACCTGGAAGGACGGCGTCGGCTTCGTGCGCGACCGCGCGACCTTCGCCGTCAAGTCGACCTTCACCTACACCGGCGAAGGCTGGGCCCTGACCCGCGACGATCGCCGCATCATCATGAGCGACGGCACGAGCGAGCTGCGCTTCCTGGATCCGGAGACCCTGAAGGAAACCGGCCGGATCAAGGTCACCGAGTTCGGCCAGCCGGTCGACCAGATCAACGAACTGGAATTCATCAAGGGCGAGGTCTGGGCCAATCTCTGGCAGACCGACCAGATCATCCGCATCGATCCCAAGACCGGCAACGTGATCGGGCGCCTCGACATGTCGGGCCTGCTGACGCCGCAGGAAGCCGCCCATGCCGACGTGCTCAACGGCATCGCCTACGACGCCAAGGGCGACCGGATCTTCGTGACCGGAAAGTTCTGGCCGTGGCTGTACGAGATCAAGATCGCGAAGTAGGCCCGCTTCTCCTCTCGGAGAGAGGGATTTAGGCCGCCGCCTTGCCGACCACCGCGTTGCGGCCCGAGGCCTTGGCCTCGTAGACGCCGCTGTCGGCGCGCTTGAGCAGGGCTTCGGGGGTGTCGCCCGCGCCGCTGGTGGCCGAGACGCCGACCGAGATGGTCACCGTCAGCAGTTCCTGGCCGCCGGCCACGCGGAACGGCGAGCCGGCCACGTGCATGCGGATGCGCTCGGCGATGCGCACGGCGTCGACCAGCTGGGTGTCGGGCATGATCACCGTGAACTCCTCGCCGCCGAAGCGGCAAGGCAGGTCGATGGCGCGGACGTTCGAGGCCAGGCGCAGGGCGAACTCGCGCAGCACCTCGTCGCCAACGTCGTGGCCGAAGCCGTCGTTGATCTTCTTGAAGTAGTCGATGTCGATCATCAGCGCCGACACCGGGTCGCCGCCCATGGTGGCGCGGTTGACCAGGGCCGACAACTGGCCGGTCATGTAGCGACGGTTGTGCAGGCCGGTCAGCGGATCGGTGACGGCCAGTTCCAGCGAGTGGTCGAGATTGTTGCGCAGATAATCGGTGTAGCGCTTGAGGCGCACCTGGGTGCGGGCGCGGGCGGCCAGCTCCTGCGGGTCGATCGGGCGCGGCAGCACGTCGTTGACGCCCAGGTCCAGCGCCTTGACCATCCGCGGACGGTCGTCGGGATCGACCACGGCCAGGATCGGCAGGTGCCGGGTGCGCTCGCTCGAGCGCAGGGTGGCGGCGAAGCGCAGGCCGTCGAAGCCGCGGGCGGCGGCGTTGACGATGACCAGGTCCACGGGGCCGCTGGCGCTGACCTCGGCCTTGGCCGGATCGGTCTCGACCACCGGGCGGTGCTCGACCGCCAGCTCGGCGGCGACGCGCTGGGCCTGGCGTTCGTTGTCGTCGACGATCAGGACGCGGCCGCCGATGCCGTCGAGGCGGGTGGCGGCGCCGGCGATCACGCCGATGCGGCGGCCCGAGGCCTCGCGCTGGCGCAGTTCGTCGATGACCATCTTCAGGCGGGTCGAGCTGCGCACGCGGGCGAACAGCATGACGTCGTCGATGGGCTTGGTGAGAAAGTCGGCGGCGCCGGCCTCCAGGCCCTGGATGCGGTCGGCGCGGCCATCGAGGGCCGTGACCAGCACCACGGGGATGTGGCGGGTGGCGGGATCTTCCTTGAGCCTGCGGCAGACGGTGAAGCCGTCCATGCCGGGCATCATCACGTCGAGCAGGATGATGTCGGGCAGTTCCTCGGCCGCCTTTACAAGCGCGGTCGGGCCGTCATAGGCGCAGGAGACCTGATAATACTCGGCCGAAAGCTTGGCCTCGAGCAGGCGCACATTGGCCTCGATGTCGTCGACGACGAGGATTCGCGCGCTCACGGCCTGTTACCTCTCCAGCAGTCGGCGAATGGTTTCGAGGAAGTGCGTCACCGAGATGGGCTTCGAGATGTAAGCCTCGCAGCCGCCCTCGCGAATCCGCTCCTCGTCGCCCTTCATCGCAAATGCCGTAACGGCGACGACTGGGATATGTGACAGATCGTCGTCCTCCTTGAGCCACTTGGTCACTTCCAGGCCCGAAATCTCGGGCAACTGGATGTCCATGAGGATCAAATTGGGGCGGTGCTCACGGGCGATCGACAACGCCTGCAGGCCCTCACGGGTCTGCAGGGTCTCATAGCCCTGGGCTTCGAGCAGATCATGAAAGAGCTTCATGTTCAGCTCGTTATCCTCGACGATGAGGACCTTCTTCGTCATCCTGACCCCGACCATACGGTCCGTGGCGACACGTGAGGGATTCGCGCCGCTTCTTCATCCTCAGATCGCACGAATATCCTTAAGCCCGCGCTAATCGCGTTTCCAACGCCCGATTGCAGAACATGGACCCCTGCTCCCTAGACCTTAAGGCCTGCACGCTCGATACGCACCGTCCGCTCGTCATCGTGGATGTCGACGAGGTGCTGGCCCAGTTCATGGCCGGCTTCGGCGCGTTCATCGGCCGACACGGCTTCGAGCTGCGCGTCGATCGCTTCGCCCTGTTCCAGAACATTTATCGCCCCGGCGAGACCGAACACCTGGACCTGATCGCCGGCCGGGCCCTGTTCGACGACTTCTTCCGTGACGGCGGCGAGGACCTGGAGCCCGCCGAGGGCGCGGCCGACGCCCTGGCCGACCTGTCGCTGGACGCCAATGTGGTGATCCTGACCAACGCCCCCGAGCACGGCCGCCAGACTCGCGCCAAGTGGCTGAAGACGCACGGCTTCGACTATCCGCTGGTGATCAATTCGGGCCCCAAGGGTCCTTCGGCCGCGCAATTGGCCGGCCGGGTGGAAGCCCCGGCGGTGTTCATCGACGACCTGCTGCCGCAGCTCGAATCGGTGGCCGCCAGCGCGCCCAGCGTCGGCCGCTTCCAGATGGTCGCCGACAAGCGCCTGCGCCCGCTGGCCCCCAGCGCGCCCGACCGTCACGTTCGCATCGACCTGTGGCCCGACCTGAAGGTCGCCATCCGCGAGGCGCTGGCGCTCGAAGGCCGATGAAAGCCCTCTGCAGAGACTGCCTGTGGACCGGCGAGCGCAAGGCGCCGCGCTGTCCGTCGTGCGGCTCGCCGCGCACGGTCTTCCACGAGGAGCTCGGCCAGCTGTCGATGGCCCACCTCGACTGCGACGCCTTCTACGCCTCGGTGGAGAAGCGCGACGATCCGTCGCTGCGCGACAAGCCGGTGATCGTCGGCGGCGGCAAGCGCGGGGTCGTGACCACGGCCTGCTACATCGCCCGGATGAGCGGCGCGCGCTCGGCCATGCCGATGTACAAGGCGCTGCAGCTGTGCCCCGACGCCGTCGTGGTGAAGCCCGACTTCGCCAAGTACAAGCACGAGAGCGCGCTGATCATGGCGCGGCTGTCGAACCTGACGCCGCTGGTCCAGCCGCTGTCGCTGGACGAGGCCTGGATCGACCTGTCCGGCACCGAGCGCCTGCACGGCGCGCCGCCGGCGGTGATGCTGGCCAAGGTGCAGAAGGAGATCGAGGCCGAGCAGAACCTGACGGTCTCGGTGGGCCTGGCGCCCAACAAGTTCCTGGCCAAGATCGCCTCGGAACTGGACAAGCCGCGCGGCTTCTCGGCGATCGGCGCGGCCGAGGCGGTGGCGTTCCTGGCGTCCAAGCCGGTGTCGATCCTGCCCGGCGTGGGTCCGGCCACCGTGACCAGCCTGGCCGGGCTGGGCCTGCGCACGGTCGGCGACATCGCCAATGCGGACCTCAAGATGCTGGCCAAGGAGCTGGGCGCGGGCGGGCTGCGGCTGCACCGGCTGGCCCACGGCGAGGACGCCCGGGCCGTCGATCCCGACAGCGTGCGCAAGACGATCAGCGCCGAGACCACCTTCAACGACGACCTCTTCCGCCGCGAGGAGCTGGAGGACCAACTCTGGCCCCTGTGCGAGAAGGTCGCCCGCCAGGCGCGCCGCGAGGACGTGGCCGGCCGGGTGGCGACGCTGAAACTGCGCACCCCCGACTTCAAGATTCACACCCGCCGCCGCACCCTGCCCGTCCCCACCCAGACGGCCCAGACCCTGTTCCAGGTGGCGCGCGAACTGTTGGCGGCCGAGCCGGCGGGACGGTCCTATCGCCTGATCGGGGCGGGCCTGACCGAGTTCGTCCCCGCCGCCGGGGCGGCCGACGACTTCTTCGCCGGCGACGAGCGCCGGGCCCTGAAGAGCGAGACCGCCATCGACGCCCTTCGCGGCAAGTTCGGCCTGGGCGCCGTCGTCACCGGCCGGGCGCTTAAGAACCGCTAGGCGCCCGCCAACGCCTCCCCCGCCGTCGTCCGCACCGCCAGGGTCAGTTGGTCGAGCAGCCGCGCCGAAAGCCGCGTGCGCTGCCAGTACAGCGCGACGGCGATGGACCGCTTGGGCGGCAGCTCCACCAGGCGTCCGGCCTCCAGATGCGGCTTGGCAAGAACGCGCGGCGTCATCGCCCAGCCGAGGCCGGCCAGGTTCATGTCCAGCATGCCTTGGGTGGCCGGGGTGAAGTGGACGGGGCCGGCGGGCTTCACGCCCAGCGCCTCCTGCGCCCAGCGGGTTTGCAGGCCGTCGCGGCGGTCGAAGCGCAGCATCGGGGCCGCGCCCAGGCTCTCGCCGTTCACCCCGCTCGCGAAGAACCGAGCGACGAAGTCGGGGCTGGCGGTGGCGACATAGTCGATCGCGCCCAGCGGATAGGTGCGGCAGCCCTGGACCGGCGCGGGATCGGCGGTGACGGCCGCCAGCACCTGGCCGTCGCGAAGCCGCTCGGCGGTATGGGCCTCGTCGTCCATGACCAGATCGAGCATGGCCCCGGTCTGCGCCGCGAACCGGGCGGCGGCCTGAGGGAACCAGGTGCTGACGCTGTCGGCGTTGACGGCGATCCGCAGCACGGCCGGGCCGGCGTCGGGAGCCGCCAGGCGCGGCAGGTCGGCGACGAGGTCGCTTTCCAGCAGGCGCACCTGCTCGACATGGGCGCACAGCCTGGCGCCGACGGCGGTCGGCCGGCAGGGCTGGCCGCGCGTCAGCAGCACCGCGCCCAGGCGCTCCTCCAGCCCCTTCACCCGTTGCGAGACCGCCGACGGCGTGACGCCCAGCGCCGCCGCGGCCTTGTCGAAGGCGCCCTCGCGGGCCACCGCCGCCAGGGCGGCCAGGGACGCATAGTCCAACATTAGCCAGCCTGAATTCGATTTAGCATCCTTAGTTAGACTACAGCGACGCCGGCCGGCATCAAGCCGCCATGACCAGCGCTCTTTTCCCCGCCTTCATCAAGGGCTTCGCCCTCTCCGCCGGCCTGATCGTCGCCATCGGGGCCCAGAACATGTTCGTGCTGCGCCAGGGGCTGAAGCGCGAGCACGTGCTGCCGATCGTGCTGTTCTGCGCCCTGGCCGACGCCAGCCTGATCGTCGCCGGGGTCAGCGGCCTTGGCCGGGTGCTGGCCCTGGTTCCCGCGCTGTCGCTGATCCTCAGCCTGGGCGGGGCCGCGTTCCTGGCCTGGTACGGTGTGAGCGCCCTGCGCCGCGCCGCCAGCCCGGCCGCCCTGGTGGTCGCCGACCAGGCGGACCTGACGCTGACCGCCGCCCTGGCCGGGACGGCGGCCTTCACCTTCCTGAACCCGCACGTCTACATCGACACCGTCATGCTGATGGGCGCGGTGGGGGCCAGCCTGCCGGCGGGCGAGCGGCCGCTGTTCATGGCCGGCGCGGCCCTGGCCAGCCTGGCGTGGTTCTCGGGGCTGGGCTTCGGCGCCCGCTTCCTGACGCCGCTGTTCGCCCGGCCCGCGGCCTGGCGCGTGCTCGATCTCTGCATCGGCGTGGTGATGCTGGCCCTGGCGGCCAGTCTCCTGGTCGGCGCGGCCGCCGCCTGATCACCTTCAGAGAACTCTGCTTGACAGAGTAATTGATCAGCATCACTCTGCACCACAGAGGGCCATGCGCCCCCATGGAGGATGTGATGGTGCTGACCAAGGACGAGGCCGCCGCCGCGCTGGCCGAGATAGACACGACCACCCGCCGCAGCGGCATGCTCAAGGGCTATCGCATCGGCGGGCCGATCCTGATGCTGTGGAGCGTGATCTGGGCCCTGGGCTATCTGAACATGGGCCTGCTGCCGCCCGCGTTCTGGAGCTGGACCTGGTTCGGGCTGGACGCGATCGGCGCCATCGGCAGCCTGCTCCTGGCCCAGCGCCTCAAGGGCCAGGCGGGCGTAGGCGGCAAGGGCGGCAGGGCCGACGTCACCAGCCTGCGCATGCTGGGCGGCATGGGCGTGGTCATCCTCTTCGTGCTGGCGGTGTTCTCGGTGCTGAGACCGACCGACCCGGCCGGCTACCTCGCCTTCCCCGGCCTGCTGGTCGGTACGATCTACGCCGCGGTCGGAGTGTTCCTGGCCCGCCGCTACCTGCTGATCGGCGCGGTGATGTTCGCCCTGACCCTGATCGGCTTCTACGCCTTCAAGGAATACCTGGCCTTCTGGATGGCCAGCGCCAGCGCGGCGCTGTTCGTCAGCGGCGTCTGGCTGGCGAGGGCCTGACCATGGCGCAAGCAGACGACCTGATCCACCAACCCCTGCGCCTGAAGATCATGGCCGCCCTCTATGCCGAACGGCAGGGGGAGCCGCTGGAGTTCTCGCGGCTGAAGACCATCACCGAGGCCACAGACGGCAACCTCGGCAGCCACCTGACGGCCCTGGAAAAGGCCGGCTATGTCGAGATCCTGAAGGACCACGTCGGCAAGCGCCCCCGCACCCGCGTGAAGGTGACGCCGACCGGATCCAAGGCCTTTCGCGGCCACGTCGCCTATCTGCGCGAACTGGTCGAGGGCGTTCTGGACTGATCCCCGCCCCTAGGCGCGGCCCCTCCGTCAGGAGCCGGCCGCGCCCCGCTCGGCGCGAGCCTTGCGCATGAACTCCATCTGCCTGGCGACCCGCTCGGCCTTGCAGACCTCGTGACTCTGGCCCTTGGCCTCAAGATCCAGACACTGGTTGGCCGCCGCCATCGGCGGGATCATGTCGATAGGCTCGGACGAGGCGTCCCCGCGGTCGATCACGGCCTGCAACCGGACAAGGAAGCCCAGCAGACCGCGCCGGTTGGCGACCTCCGCGGACTCCTGGGCGCCGTCGGCCGGGGCGGCCGGCAGGGCGGCCAGCCGCTTGTCGATCTCCAGCCGGGCGAGATCGGCCTTGGCGGCGTCGAACTGACCCAGTTCCCGCCGGCTGTTGGCCGCCTGCCCCAGCAGGCCCAGCCAGCCCTGGTCCTCGGACTTGACCGGCTCGGCCTCGGCCCGCTCGGCGAATTCACGTTGATAGCGGGCCTTGAGCTCCGGCTGACGGTCGGCCTGCCAACTGGCCTGCAGCAACAGCCACAGCGGATCGCCCTCGCCTTTCAGGGCCGCCTCCAGCCAGGCGGCCCGATAGTAGCTGGTGTCCGCGCGAACCAGGCGCTTGTAGTCGTCCGAGGCGACCAGGGTCTCCAGTTGCTTGATCTCCGACTTGGAGAAGTCGCGGTACATGACCAGGCCGTTGCCCGGGCACACCGGGAGCGGCATCGGAAACTCCCAGCTGCCGTAGGGCTTGCCGTCCGGCCGTCGGCCCCAGGTGCTGTAGGAGGCCGTGCCGATGTGG
This sequence comes from Caulobacter sp. GW821-FHT10C03, assembly GCF_059415485.1. Lineage (NCBI taxonomy): Bacteria > Pseudomonadati > Pseudomonadota > Alphaproteobacteria > Caulobacterales > Caulobacteraceae > Caulobacter > Caulobacter sp. GW821-FHT10C03. The sequence goes on from NZ_JBWKNI010000005.1 coordinate 323,942, forward strand.
GTGAAGCTCTCGCCGCCCACGGCGCACTGCATCTTGATGGGCGTGGGGATTCCCGCCTCGGCGGCGCCCGTGACGCAAACCGCAGCCAGAGCAGCGCCGATCAACCAGAGCTTCAATTCAGCCTCCCAACTCGCATGATGGGAGAGCGTCGCATTTCAATTGACGCGCGTAAACAGGAAAGCGACGCGGGCCGCCTCCTACATCAGCGAGCCCTTGCCGCTGGTGACTTCGGTGTAGCGGTGCACGCGCACGGCCTGGACGAGGCCGAAGCCGATCATCACCGTCATCATCACGGTGCCACCGTAGGACAGCATCGGCATGGGCACGCCCACCACCGGCGCCAGGCCCATGACCATTGCCCCGTTGATCAACACGTAGAGGGCGAAGGTCGCCGTCACGCCCGAGGCGGCCAGGCGTCCGAAGTGGCTGTGGCTGATCGAGGCGATGCGCAGGGCCATGAAGATCACCACGCCATAGAGCGCCAGCACCCACAGGCAGCCGATGAAGCCGAACTCCTCGGCCAGGGTGGCGAAGATGAAGTCGGTCTGCTTTTCCGGCAGGAAGTTCAGCTGGCTCTGCGAGCCCAGGCCGAAGCCCTTGCCCAGCAGGCCGCCCGAACCCAGGGCGATCTTGGACTGGTAGATGTGGTAGCCCGAACCCGACTGGTCGGCCTCGGGGTTGAGGAAGGTCAGCACCCGCTTGCGCTGGTAGTCGTGCAGCACGAACAGCACGAACGGCGGGATGGCCACCAAGGCGCCGATGACGCCGGTGGCGATCACCCGCCAGGACAGGCCCGCGAGGATGACGATGGCCAGGCCCGTCAGGGCGATCAGCATGGCCGTGCCGAGGTCGGGCTGGTGGGCCACCAGCAGCACCGGCGCGCCGATCATCGCCGCCGGGACCAGCAGCCGCCACGAGAACCGGGCGCTGTCAGCCGACAGGCCGTGATAGTAGCGGGCCAGGGCCAGCACCACGCCCAGCTTCATGATCTCGGACGGCTGGAAGCGGAAGCCGCCGATCGACAGCCAGCGCTGGGCGCCCAGCGACACGTCGCCGATCGCCTCCACCGCCACCAGCAGCAGCAGGCCGATGATGTAGACGGGATAGGCCAGCGAGAACCAGACCCGCAGGTCGATCATCGCCAGCACGATCATCATCACGAAGTAGAGGCCGAAACGCAGCAGGTGCTTGTCGGCCCAGGGCTCCCACGAGGCCCCGGCGATCGAGAACAGCATCAGCGCCCCGGAGCCCGCGATCAGGCACAGGAGCAGGCAGAAGGTCCAGTCGATCTCCATGAACTTGATGATCGGCCGGTCGCGTTCGCCGGGCCGGGAGAGGCCGCCGCTGAGGGTCATATGTGGCCTCCCTGAGGCGGCTGGCCGGTGGGCGGGGTCGCCTCCGGCGGCGACGGCGCGCCCAGTTCGGGCTCGTCGGGGGCCGCGCCCTCGACCACGCCGTCGACGGTTTCGACGGGAGCCTCCGGCAGCGGCATCGGCCTTTCGATGCGGGCGCGGATCTCCGGATCCTTCAGCAGGGCCACGCGCATCACCTCGCGGGCGCGCGGCGCGCCGGCGGTGGCGCCGCCCAGGCCGCCGTGCTCGACCAGCACCGCCACGGCGTAGCGCGGATCGTCATAGGGCGCGAAGGCCACGAACAGGTTGTGGTCCTTGAGCTTCCACTGCACCGAGGCGCTGTTGCGGCTCTTGACCTTGTCGTAGCTGCGGACCTGCGCGGTGCCGGTCTTGCCGGCCATCTGCACGTCGCCCAGGCCCAGCTGGCTCTGCTTGTAGGCCGTGCCGCGCACGTCGTTGGCCACGGCGGCCATGCCGCCGCGCACGTAGTCGAGGTGCTCCTTGGAGAACGGCAGGTCGGGCACGTCGGCGCCGCTGGGCTGCTCCTCGCCGCCCACCGACTTCACCAGGCGCGGCACCAGGGCCTTCTTGCCGTTGGCCAGGCGCGCGGTCATCGTCGCCAGCTGCAGCGCGTTGACGTTCAGAGCCCCCTGCCCGATCCCGTAGCTGGGGGTCTCGCCCGGAAACCAGATCTGGTTGGCCGGATTGCGCTTGAAGGCCCGCTTCTTCCACTCGCGGTCAGGGACGATGCCCTTCTTCTGGCCGGGGATGCCGATGTCGAACACCTGGCCAAAGCCCATGCCGCGCGCGGCGGTGGCGATGGCGTCCGGGCCGATCTTCAGGGCCGTCTGGTAGAAGTAGATGTCGCACGAGTTCTTGATGGCGTCGTGCATGTTCTGGGCGCCGTGGCCGCCCTTCTGCCAGCAGCGCCAGGTGCGGCCGCCGTAGTACCAGCTGCCCGGGCAGTTGATCCGGACCTCGGGATCGATCCCGGCCGTCAGCGCGGCCAGGCCCACCGTCGGCTTGAAGGTCGAGCCCGGCGGATAGGTGCCAGTCATGGCCTTGTCGAGCAGCGGCTTGCGCTCGTACTCCGACAGCGCCTTGTACTCGGCCCCGGACAGGCCCTTCACGAACCGGTTGGCGTCGAAGCTGGGGGCCGAGACCATGGCCAGCAGGTCGCCGTTGCGCACGTCCATCACCACGATGGCGCCGCTCTCCTCGCCCATCACCTCGAGGGCGCGGTTCTGGATGTCGGCGTCGAGGGTGAGGCGTACTTCCTTGCCCGGCGTGGCCGGGATGTCGCCGGCCGGGTCGAGGCTGACCACGCGGCCTTGCGCATCGACCTCGGCCTTGATGGCCCCCGCCCTGCCGCGCAGGGCAATGTCGAAGGCCTTCTCCACGCCCTGGCGACCGATGCGGAAGCCGGGATTGTGCAGCAGTTCCTGGTCCTGGGTCAGGTCCGTCCGGGCCGCCTCGACGTCCTTGTCCGACACCTTGGCCACATAGCCGATGACGTGGGCGAAGGCGCCGCCGAACGGATAGACCCGCACCTCGCCCATGTCGGCGCTGATGTTGGGCAGTTCGGGGGTGCGGATGTTGATCCGGGAGAACTCCTCCCAGCTCATGTCCTCCATCACAACGACCGGCGCCTTGCGCGGGGCGTTATTGACTTCCTTGAGCAGGCGGGCGCGGCGCGTGCCGTCGATCGGCACCAGGGTGGCCAGGTCGTCGAGGGTCGCCTCGACGTCCATGCCCTTCTCCTTGATCACCATCAGGCGGAAGTTGGGGCGGTTGGAGGCCAGGGCCACACCGTTGCGGTCGAGGATCAGGCCGCGCGGCGGCGGCACCAGGCGGTAGTTGAACTGGTTGCCGGCCGAAAGCTTCTGGTAGCGCTGGGCTTCGACCAGCTGCAGCTGGGCCAGGCGCCCGGTCAGGGTCAGCAGGCCCAGGCCCGCGAAGCCGCCCAGCAGGAAGGCCCGGCGGTGGAAGACCCCCTGCCGTTCGTTGACCTCGAAGAAGAAGATCGACGGTTCGCTCATCGCCTCACCGGAACCGGACGTCGGCGTCTTCGAAGCGATCGATCAGCCGGTGCGCGAAGGGGAACAGCAGCGCCGTGACCAGGAACTGCCAGAACACCGCCACCAGGCTGGGCATGGCCAGGCTGTCCATCATCGTGAACAGGAAGCCGGCGCTCATCGAGACGGCGCAGGCTCCGGCGTACCAGGCCCACATCATCGGACGGCTCTGGCCGGTCAGCATGTTGCGCGCCGCCAGCACCGAGGCGTAGGCGACGAGCAGCGACAGGCCCCACAGGCCGGTCGGCCCACCCCAGAAGGTGTCGAGGAACAGGCCCAGCACCAGCAGGGCGAACGGCGCCAGGATCGAGGGCCGGATCACCGCCCAGGCGAAGGCCGGAACCATGGCGAACACCGGCTCGGGCATCTGCAGGCCCCACATGCGGATCGGCGCGGCGAAGGCCAGCGTCGCCAGGATCACGAACAGCATGGGGACGCCCAGCCAGCGCCCCGGATTGAGGGGCCGGGCGCCGGTCATTGCGGCGTCCTGGCCGGAGCGGCCGGAGGCGTCGTCGCGGCGGCCGGAGGCCTGGCGGCTGGCGGCTTGGCCGGCGTCGTGGTTCCAGCCGTAGCGGGCTTGGGCGCGGCGGGCTTCGGAGCCGTGGTCGTCGCAGGAGCGGCGGTCCCGACGGCCGGAGCCGGCGCGGCGGGCTTCACCGGACCGAGCATCGACTCTTCGGGGTTCTCGGTGATCACCGGCGGCAGCACCTTGGCGGCCAGGGCCTGCTGATCGGCGAGCTGGGCGAAGTCCTTGAACAGCAGGATGCGGATGTAGTCGATCGAGGTGCTGTCGGCGAACAGCACCACCCGCCAGCGGCCGTCCAGGCCCTTGACGGCCGCGCCCACCGGCAGGCCGCGCGGCACGACGCCGCCGTCGCCCGAGGTGACGACGCGGTCGCCCGGCTGGATCGGATCGGCCCCGCGCAGGTAGTCGAGCTTGGGATTGGGGCCGCCGTCGCCGGTCAGGATGGCGCGGGCGTTGGTGCGGTCGATCATCACCGGCGTGCGCGAGGCGATGTCGGTCAGCAGCAGCACGCGGCTGACGCCGGGCGCGACGCCGACCACGCGGCCGACCAGGCCGCGCTCGTTCATCACCGGATTGCCGACGACGACGCCCTTCTCCTTGCCGGCGTCGGCCAGGCGGGTGTTGGCGAAGGGGCCGCGGCTGTCGGCGACCACGCGGGCGGCGACCATCGGGATCGGCGGATCGGTCTTCAGGCCCAGCAGCGACTTGTAGCGGTCGTTCTCGTCGACGAGGGCCAGGTACTTGTCGCGATAGGCCCGCATCTCCTGAAGCTCAGCCTTCAGGCGGGCGTTCTCGGCGCCGGCGAAGAAGTAGTTGCGCACGGCGCCGACGCCGACGCCGGTCCAGCGGCCGGGCGCGGCGATGACGCCGCTGACCGGCTTGGCCACCGTGTCGACCGTCTGGCGGGTGACGCCGTAGGCCTGCAGCTGCAGGGTCTCGCGCCGGTCGGCCAGGAGGAAGGCCACCGCGATCACGACCGCGACGATGAGCGCCACGGCCGCGGTCCAGGTGAGCGGCACTTTCAGGTCGCCGAGCGGACCTTCACGAAAGGGCACGAACTGTTCTCCTGGCGCCCCCCGGCGCCGATACGGATTGTACTACGCTTAGGCCAGGGTCGACTCGAGGACGCCCTTCATCCACTTGGGATGCTCGAGCACCTTGCCGCAGCCGAGGGCGACGCACGACAGCGGGTCGTCGGCCACGGTCACCGGCAGGCCGGTATGGTCGCGGATCTCGGCGTCCAGGCCGCGCAGCAGCGCGCCGCCGCCGGTCAGCATGATGCCCTTGTCGGCGATGTCCGAGGCCAGTTCCGGCGGGGTGGCTTCCAGGGCCACCTTCACGGCTTCGACGATCTGCCCGACCGGTTCGGCCAGGGCGTCGGCGGCCTGCTTTTCGCTGATGCGGACTTCGCGCGGCACGCCCTGCATCAGGTCGCGGCCCTTGACGTCGATCGACAGGCCTTCGCCGTCGGCCGGCGCGCGGGCGGTGCCGATTTCCTTCTTGATGCGCTCGGCGGTCGTTTCGCCGATCAGCAGGTTATGGTGGCGACGCATGTAGCTGATGATCGCCTCGTCCATCTTGTCGCCGCCGACGCGGACCGAACGCGAATAGACGATGCCCGACAGCGACAGAACGGCCACCTCGGTGGTGCCGCCGCCGATGTCGACGACCATCGAGCCGGTCGGCTCGTGGATCGGCAGGCCGGCGCCGATGGCGGCGGCCATCGGCTCGTCGATCAGGCCGACGCGGCGGGCGCCGGCGTTCAGGCAGCTGTCGTTGATGGCGCGGCGCTCGACGGCGGTGGCGCCCGACGGCACGCACACGATCACCTTCGGGTTCACGAAGCCCTTGCGGTTGTGAACCTTGCGGATGAAGTACTTGATCATCTCTTCGGCGACTTCGAAGTCGGCGATGACCCCGTCACGCATCGGGCGGATGGCTTCCATGTGGCCCGGCGTGCGGCCCAGCATCTGCTTGGCCTCTATACCGACGGCGTGCACGATCTTGCGGCCGCCGACGTTGCGCAGCGCAACCACCGACGGCTCGTTCAGCACGATGCCCTTGCCCTTCTGGTAGATCAGGGTGTTGGCCGTGCCCAGGTCGATGGCGATGTCGTTCGAGATGACGCCGAAGAGGGAAGAGAACATCGAAAACCCTGACTGAGGGGTAGAAGGGGCGAGACGTCAAAAACCACGGAAACCGTGGGCGAGGAGCCTTTTCCGCCGCGAGGACGGAGCAGACGAGAAAAAGGCTCCTACTGCAAATCGAGGAGAGGACAACATGATTCCCCGCGTACGCGGATCATCGCCTTGCCCTGCCCTGCGCCTTCCTGCGGCGACGGGAGCGCAGCCGCCGGGCCGCGCCGTCGTCCAACCACCGGAAGAGTGTGGGAGACGCCGCCCGTTTGCACCGCGAAAGCGTTGATTTCAAGGTCTATTCGCCAAGCCTTCTCACCTGTTTCAAACTCGTGAGCGAAGCGGCAGGGGGAACGCATAAACGTGGCGAAAACTAGCCGAGCGCCGCCATGATGACTCCGAGGGCGGTAACCACGCCCGCGGCGATCTGGAAGGCGCTCAAACGCTCGGCGAACAACCGGCGTCCGGCCAATGCGGCCAAGGGAATTTCGACCACGCCGACCGCCCTCACCGGCCCCACCGGCGATAGCGCCATGGCCGTGAACCACAGGCCCGAAGCGGCCGCGCCGCAGAAACCGGCGCCCAGCGACTTGCGCCAGGCCGCCAGCACGGCGACCACGGCGTCGGGATTGCGGACCATCAGGATCGCCGTCAGGGCCACCGACTGGATGGCCTGCACCACCATCACCGTCACGAAGGCCGAATAGGCCAGGTGCGCGGGATCGAAGGTCAGCGAGGCCTGGCGGAAGCAGTTGGCGCTGAGCGAGAACATCGCCCCCGCGCCCAGACCGGCCAGGGCCGCGCCACGCTTCATGGTCACCGGCCCGCGCGGCCAGGACAGGGCGGCGAGACCCGCCGTGGCCACCAGGCCGCCGGCCCATTGCAGGCCGCTGATGTGGTCGCCGAACAGCAGCGCGCCCCAGACCAGGGCGAACGGCAGGCCGCTCTGCTGCATGGCCGTGCCGAGAGCGAAGGACGAGCGCTGCATGGCGACCAGCAGCGCCGCGGTCGCCGCCATCTGCAGGCCGGCGCCGGCGAAGGCGCCCAGCCAGAAGCGCGTCGTCAGATGCGCCTGCGGATCCTTGGTGACCAGGAACGCGATCGCGGCGAAGACGATCGCGAACGGCAGGCCGAACAGGAACCTCACGAGGGTCGCGCCCCAGGGGCCGGCCCCGCCCATCACCGAACGCTGCGCCGCGTTGCGGGCGACCTGGAGGGCCGCCGCGCCGATGGTGATGGGGATCCAGATCATGCCGCTCTCTTCGCCGCCACCAGAACGCCCGAGGCCCAGTCCATGCCGACGATAGCCAGGCGCGGATCGCTGGCCAGGCGCAGCACCAGGTCGTCGACCCGCGCCTGGTGGCCTTCGGGCCAGTTCGGCTGGGGCGACATGTCGTCGACCACGTAGATGCCGCCGACCTGCAGCAGGCGCAGGGCGTCGTCCAGGCTCTCGTACTTGCCGGGAACGGCGTCGGCGAAGATCAGGTCGAAGCCGCCGTCGTTCTGGCCCGCCAGATAGGCCGCGCCGTCCTCGGTGACGAAGTCGACGCGCGGGTCCTCGCCCAGCACGTCGCGCGCCACGGCCTGGACCTCGGGATCGTTGTCGACGGTGGCCAGGCGGGCGTCCTCGTCCATGCCGTCCAGCAGCCAGGCGGTCGCCAGGCCCGTGCCCGTGCCCATCTCCAGCAGCGCCTTGCGGCCCACGGCGAGCATGCGAAGCATTTCGCCGATGCGCGCCTCGGACGACATGTCGAAACCGGCCTCGATGGTGCGCATGGCGATTTCGTGCCAACGCGGCGGCGAGGCGACGCTGCCTTCCAGGGTCGAGCTCATGGGTTCGGCTCCTTTATGCCGCCCTTACGCCGGCGGCGGGTTTACGAATAGCGCCCTGACGCGGCGCGGCGGCAGAACAGTGGGGTTGGCGCACTTAAGCTGCGTTCCCTAACAAGGTGTTCACCATGTCTGCCCACCCGCTTCGTCAAGCCGCACAGTTCCTGCTGGGCGTCCCGACCGAGGGGATCGATCCGACGCTCGACCGGATGCTCGAGCTCGCCCAGTCCACCCCGCTGTGCTTCGTCGCCGTCACCGGACCCGACGCGGCCGAGGCCATGGGCCAGCTGTGGCGGCGTGGCTACCAGCGCGTCGAGATCGCCCGCCGGGCCACCTGCTCGGCCGCCGACGAGCGCAACGACGTGCTGCTGGTCGTGGGCTGCCCCACGGCCGACGACATGCGCGCGACCGCGGCCTCCACCCTGGGCCTGCTGCGCCCGGGCGGGGTGATGGTGATCGACGTGAGCGCCGTGGTGGACGCGGAGGAACGCCTGTCGCTGTGCGAGGGCCTGGCCCAGCTGGGCCTGGACGTGCAGCCGCAGGCGCACCTCGCCGCCGAGATCCTGGCGACGCGACGCTGGGGCTGGCGCAAGGCGGCTTAAAAGCCGCCCTGCCCCGTCAGCTACAGGAACAAGTGAGGCTCTAGAGCCTCAGAACCCGCTGGCGATGGCCGCCGGCGCGCTCTTCTCCTTGCGGGCGAAGAGGTTGTTGAGGGCGTTGACGTACGCCTTGGCCGAGGCCGTGAGGGTGTCGGTGTCGGCGGCCGCGCCGGTGGCGATGCGGCCGTCCTCTTCCAGACGCACCGAGACCTGGGCCTGGGCGTCGGTGCCCTCGGTGACCGCGTGCACCTGGAACAGGCGCAGGGCGGCGCTGTGCGGCACGATCTTCTGGATGGCGTTGAACACGGCGTCCACCGGACCGTCGCCCGAGGCCTCGGCGCTCTTGGGCTGGCCGTCGACGTCCAGGGTCAGCTCGGCCGACTGGCCTTCGGTGCCGGCCACCACGCGCAGGTGAGAGACGCGGATCTTCTCCGAGCCACGCGCCAGGGCGTCGTCGACCAGGGCGATGATGTCGTCGTCGTAGACGTGCTTCTTGCGGTCGGCCAGGTCCTTGAAGCGGCCGAAGGCCTCCTTCAGGGCGTTCTGGCCCAGCTCGTAGCCCAGGTCCTTCAGCTTGGCGCGGAAGGCGTGGCTGCCCGAGTGCTTACCCATGACCAGGCTCGACGGGGCCTGGCCCACCGATTCCGGCGTCATGATCTCGTAGGTCTCGCGGTTCTTGAGCATGCCGTCCTGGTGGATGCCGCTCTCGTGCGCGAAGGCGTTCTTGCCGACGATGGCCTTGTTGTACTGCACCGGGAAGCCGGTGATGGCCGATACGTAGCGGCTGGCGCGGGTGATGTGGGTGGTGTCGATGCGGGTGTCGTAGGGCAGCTTGTCGCCGCGCACCTTCAGGGCCATCACCACTTCTTCCAGCGCCGCGTTGCCGGCCCGCTCGCCCAGGCCGTTGATGGCGCACTCGATCTGACGGGCGCCGCCCTGCACGCCGGCCAGGCTGTTGGCCACGGCCAGGCCCAGGTCGTTGTGGCAGTGGGTCGAGAAGATCACCTTGTCGGCGCCCTCGACGTTGTTGACCATCCAGTTGAACAGGTCAGCGTATTCCGACGGATAGGTGTAGCCCACCGTGTCGGGCAGGTTGATCGTCGTGGCGCCGGCCTTGATGGCGGTCTCGATGGCGCGGCGCAGGAACTGGCGGTCGCTGCGGGTGGCGTCCTCGGCCGACCACTCGACGTCGTCGCGCAGGTTGCGGGCGTGGGTCACCGAGCGGGCGATCACGTCGATGACGGCGTCCGGCTCCATCTGCAGCTTGTGCTTCATGTGCAGGTCGGAGGTGGCGATCACCACGTGGATGCGGCCGCGCTGGGTCGGGCGCAGGGCCTCGGCGCAGCGGTCGATGTCGACCTGGTGGGCGCGGCACAGGCCGGCGATGGTCGAGTTCTTGACGATCTTGGCGATCTCGTTGACCGACTGGAAGTCGCCGTTCGAGGCGATCGGGAAGCCGGCCTCGATGATGTCGACCCCCATCTCCTCGAGGATCTTGGCCAGTTCCAGCTTTTCTTCCAGCGACATCGAGGCGCCGGGCGACTGCTCGCCGTCGCGCATGGTGGTGTCGAAGATGACGACGTTGTCGCGGCCGGACTCTTTCTTGGAATCGACGGCGGCGGTGATCGGGGCGGTCATGGAGTTGTCTTTCGCGAGGTCCGGAGGGCTGAAGGGCGGTTCATCCCCTGAGCGACCGGCCGCGACGATTCGTACGCGCGGCTAGACGGACGCCCAGGGGCGGCTAAGCCCCAGCGCAAGGAGAAGGAGATTGTCGCGTTCGCGGCACATGACGGATTGTTTAGCGAACCACGCCAAATCCAGCAAGCCGTTTGCTCGCAAGACGGGCATTTCGCCGCGCTAGGGGCAAGAAATGCCCCACTCGGAATTAAGCGTCGGTTTGTTCTTCCTTGGCTTTCAGCCAATTGCGGGCGACCCAACCCGCTCCGATCCAGATCGCGGCCGCGATGACCAGCATCACGATGTGCTGGATCCCGCCGCCCCGCATGGCCTGGACGATGGTGTTCCCGGCGAAGGCGGTCAGGGCGATCTTGGGGATGATCCCGATCGCGGTGCCGGCCGTGAAGTCGCGCACCTTCATCGGCGTGACGCCGGCGGCCATGTTGACGACGATGAACGGCGCGGACGGCACCAGGCGCACGATCAGGCTGGCCAGGAAGCCGTTCTTGCCGATCAGCTTCATGAACTTGTGCACGCCGTCGCTGGGCAGGCTGGCCAGCATCTTGCCGCCGAACGCCCGGCCGACCCAGAAACCGACCAGCGACGAGACCAGGGTGCCGATCCAGCTGTAGGCCAGGCCCGTCCACGGGCCGAAGGCGACCACCGCCGCGGCGATCAGCACGAACTGCGGCACGCCCACGAAGGCCAGGGCCGCGAAGGCCCCGACGGCCGCCGGCAGCGCCCAGGGGCCGTGCGCGGCGGTCAGCCACTGCTCGACCGTGGTCTCGCCGTTGAGGCCCAGAAGCTGGGCGCCGAACAGGAAGACGATCCCCACCCCGCCGAACAGCACGAAGGAGACGGCCACCGCGCGCCAGGCGCGGGCGTCCATGTTGGTGAAGAAGTCTATGAGACGGCGGATGATCACGGGTCCTGCCTCGCGCATGGTCGGCGCCGGGTCAAGCGCCCCGATGGCGTCAAAAGCGTGGCCGCTGTGCATCGACGGGAAAAGTTCGCCCCGGCGGCGGGCGCCGAGGGGCCGGATTCCCGCGTGGCGACTTTGACGTTGCGATAACGTCGTATACCAACGCTAGTTATCCACAGGCCTGCAGGGGGACGCGGGCGCAGTGAGGAAACGAACGTGAAGACCTTGGCCGTCATCTCGCGCAAGGGAGGCGCGGGCAAGACCACTCTTTCCGTCAACCTGGCGCTCGCCGCTCATCTGGCCGGCCGCCGGACGATCCTGGCCGACATCGATCCGCAGCGCTCGGCGTCCGACGTGCTGCGCGGCCGCGCCGCCGACGGTCCCGTGCTGCTGGAAAGCAGCGCCGGCAAGCTGCACCAGGCCCGCTTCCACGCCGAGCACGAGGCCTTCGACCTGATGGTGGTCGACACGCCCGCCGCGCCCGACGCCGACGTCGTCACCGCCGTCAATGTCGCCGACCTGTGCCTGCTGGTCTGCCGCCCGACCTTCCTCGACATCGCCGCCGTCGCCCGCTCGGCCGAGGCCGTGCGCCGCCTGGGCAAGAGCGGCCTGATCGTGCTGAACCAGGCCCCGGCCAAGCGCGGCGGCGTCGAGCCGTCCAGCGTTGTCAAGGCGGCCGAGGCCCTGCGCTTCTGCGGCCTGCCGCTGGCCGTCGTCGGCCTACGCTCGCGCACGGCCTTCCAGCAGTCGATCGCCCACGGCCGCTCGGTGCTGGAATGGGAGCCGGCCGGCGCCGCGGCCCAGGAGATCGGCCGCCTGTGGAGCCAGGTCGCCGCCCAGCTTCACCTGACCGAAGCGGACCTCGCCGCCGTTCGCGCCGGCTGAGGCTTGCCCCCGCCCGACGGCGACGGGCATGGTCGCGCCTCCCTTTTCCTCGGAGTCGCGCATGAACCTTCTCGGCGTCTCGGGCAGCCTGCGGGCCGCCTCGCTCAACACCGCCCTGCTGCGCGCGGCCCAGAACCTGGCGCCGGAGGGCGTGACGATCACGCCGTTCTCGCTGCGCGACCTGCCGTTCTTCGACCAGGACCTTGAGGACGAAGGCGATCCGCCCGCCGTCGTCGCCTGGAAGGAGGCGGTCCGCGCCGCCGACGGCCTGGTCATCGCCTGCCCCGAATACAATGGCGGAATCACCGGCGTGCTGAAGAACGCCATCGACTGGGCCTCGCGCGGCAAGTCCGCGCCGCTAGCCGGCAAGCTGTGCTGCCTGTTCGGGGCCTCGCCCGGGATCACCGGAACCGTCCGCGCCCAGGACGCCCTGCGCCTTAGCCTCCGCCGCGCCGGCGCCCGCACCGAGCCGCAGGGCGACGTGCTGGTCGGCCAGGCCCATGTGAAGATCCTCGACGGCGTGCTGACGGACGAGCGCACGATCGAGGGTCTGCGGAGGCACTTGGCGGGGTTCGTGGAGGCGGTGAAGGGCTGAGCTCAAGATCCTCCCCCTCTGGGGGAGGTGGCCCAGAGGGCCGGAGGGGGTAGCGCCGGCCTATGCCGAGCAGAGGG